>MGUX01000104.1 GCA_001800185.1 Elusimicrobia bacterium RIFCSPLOWO2_12_FULL_59_9 | reverse complement strand
GGCCGTGAATTTGAGGACAAAAGCGGGCAAAAGCGCAAAGTGCTCGAAGTGGAGGCCCGCAGGGTTCAGTTTCTGGAAAGCAGCGGGCGCGCGGAGCCCGAGGCCGGAGCGGAGACCGCCAAGAGCGCGGGCGCTTCGGCCGATGATCTAGACGAGGTGCCCTTTTAATGGCCGAAGAAAAAGCAGCCGAAAATCCGTCGCCCGCCGTATTGAGACCGTCGGCCGCCAGGCCCGCCCCTGCCGGGGCAAGGCCGATGATGCGCCCGGGTCCGGGTTCCGGTCCGGGCGGTCCCAGGCGGCGTCCGTTTTTCCAGCGCAGAAAGGTGTGCCGCTTTTGCGCGGAGAAGGTGACGGACGTCGATTACAAGCAGATTCAGATTTTGAGGAGCTTTACAACCGACCGGGGCAAGATGCTTTCGCGCCGGGTGACCGGCAACTGCGCCAAGCATCAGCGCGTTTTGACGCGGGCTATCCAGCGGGCCCGGGCCGTGGCGCTTCTTCCATACGTCGTCAATTGACGGAATCTTTTAGCGCGGCTGCGCCAATCCATTTATGCATGTGAAAATCATCTTGCGCAAAAATATGGAAACCCTGGGAAAAATGGGCGAGATCAAGCGGGTTAAGATGGGCTATGCCCGCAATTATCTGCTGCCTCGGGGCGTGGCGTTTTTGGCCACCCCGGCCAACCTCGCTTGGTGGAAGGCGGTGGAACAGACGCACAAGAAGGCTCAGGAAAAAGAGGAGCAGAAGGCTCACGAAACCGTCGAAAAATTAAAAGACGTCGCCCTTTCCTTCACCCGGCCCGTCAGCCCGGAGGGCCAGCTTTTCGGCTCCGTGGGAAAGGCGGATATCGCCAAGAGCCTTAAAGCCTCCGGATTTTCCATCGACCGGGGCCAGATTATGTTGGAAACCCCTTTGAAGCAGGTCGGCGATTTTGAAGTGGAGTTGCGCTTAGGCCCCGCCATCCGCACGAAGATCAAAGTCTCCGTCCTCGCCCGCCGTTAAGCGCGCCCCAGCATCCGGTCAAATCTATGGCTGCAAACATGGATAGGATTCCTCCCCAAGCTATTGAGGCTGAGAAAGCCGTTTTGGGAGCGATGCTCATTGAAAAAGAGGCCATCGAGTCCGCTTTGGAGCTCTTGAAGGAGAATTTCTTCTACAAAGAGGCCCATCGCCAAATTTTCAGGGCCGTGCAATCCTTGTACGACCAGGGCAAAGCGGTCGACATCGTGACCGTCTCCGAGGAGTTGCGGCGGCTAAAAACGATGCAGGAGGTCGGCGGCGCGGCGTACCTCTCGGAGCTCATCAACACGGTCTCCACCGCCGCCCACGTCGGCTACTACGCCCGCATCGTGCGCGACAAGGGATTTCTGCGGGAAATCATCCAGTCCTCCACCCGCATCGTCCAACAGTGCTATGAGGAAGGCCAGGACGCCACGGTCATCCTCGACCAGGCGGAAAAAGACATTTTTTCCATCGCGCAGCAGCAGACCGTGCACGGGTTTCAACCCGCGGCCGAGCTGGCCCACCGGGTCATCGAGCGCTTGGAGGCGCAGCATCAGCGCAAGACCAATTTGACGGGGGTGGCCAGCGGATATACGGATTTGGACAACCTGACCTCCGGGTTTCAAAAATCAGACCTAATTATATTGGCCGCCCGGCCCTCGCAGGGCAAGACCGCCTTGGCGTTGAATGTCGCCGCCCACGCCGCCACCGCCGGATTGCCGGTGGCAATCTTTTCCCTGGAAATGTCGAGCGAGTCGATTTTCACCCGGCTCATATGCTCGAAGGCCGGGGCCAATCTGCATGAAATCCGCCGTGGTTTTTTCCGGCGGGAACACTGGTCCGCGCTGACCAGCTCCGCGGCCCAGTTGGCCGAATCGCCGCTTTATATCGACGACACGCCGGGCCTGTCGATGATGGAAATCCGCAGCCGCGCCCGGCGTTTGGCCGCGGATTTGAAAAGTCAAAACAAGGAGCTTTCCCTGATCATCGTCGACTACCTGCAGCTCATGCGCGCCGGCGGAGGCGGACGTTTTGAGAGCCGGCAGGTGGAGGTGTCGGAGATCTCGCGGGGCCTGAAGAATATGGCCCGCGACCTGGATGTCCCCGTGGTGGCCCTCAGCCAGCTTTCCCGGCGCGTGGAGGAGCAGGGGCGCGGGGGCCGGCCCCAGCTTTCCGATTTGCGGGAATCCGGCTCCCTGGAGCAGGACGCCGATGTGGTGATGTTCATTTACCGGGAGGGCTATTACAAGCCCGAGCCGGACAACAAGAACAAAGCCGAGATTATCGTCGCCAAGCAGAGAAACGGCCCCACCGACAATGTCCCGCTTTTCTTCCGTTTCGAATGCACGCGGTTTGAAAACTTGAGCCCCGAGCATTCGCTGCCTTCGGCGGAGGATGCTGAAGCGGTTCTATAAAGGAGACCCGTTGTCCGCCGCCGCAGCCTCCCCCATCGCCTCGTTTTACCGCCCCAACTGGATTGAGGTCGATCTCGCCGCCATCCGGCAAAACCTGAAAATTCTGCGGCGGAGAATCTCTCCCCGCTGCCGCCTTCTTTTTGTCGTCAAGGCCGGGGCCTACGGCCACGGCGCGGTGGAGACGGCCCGCGGGACGGCGGGGCGGCGCGCCTCCGGCTTGGTGGACTGGCTTGGGGTTTTTTTTGTGGAGGAGGGCATCGAGTTGCGTGAGGTTGGCGTGGTTAAGCCGATTTTGGTGATGGGCAGCCTTTACCCTTTCGACAGCTATGCCGCCGCCGCGCGCTATGAGCTCAGGCCGACCATCGCCAGCTTGGAGGGAGCGGTGCAGTTGGCCGAGGTGGGCCGGATTTTAGGACGGCGCCTTCCCGGCCACCTGAAGATTGAGACCGGCCTGGGACGCATCGGGGCGCGCGGAAAAACGGCGCAAAAAATAATCGATTTTATGTCCAGGTCCCCGCATTTGAAATTGGAGGGGATTTATACGCACTTCGCCTGCGCCGATACGGACCGGGGCGCCACCTTGCGGCAACTGGAGCTTTTTGAGGAGGCCTGCCGGGAGGCCCGCGGCCGGGGAGCTGTCATCTCCCTGCGGCACGCGGCGAACTCCGCCGCCGCGCTGAGGCATCCGCAAAGCCGCCTGGACATGATCCGCCCCGGCTTGGCCGCCTACGGGCTCATGCCCCATCCCGGCTGCGCTTTTGCTCCGGCGCTGAGCTGGAAAGCCAAAATCGTTTTTATCAAGACGGCGTCCAAGGGGACGACTTTGAGCTACGGGGCCGGCTTCCGGGTCAAGCGGCCGATGCGCGTGGCGACCATCCCCGTCGGCTACGGCGACGGCTATCCGCGCCTTCTGTCCAACAAAGGCCAAGTCCTCATCGGCGGGCGGCGCTGCCCGGTTCTGGGAGCGGTGACCATGGATATGCTCATGGCCGACGTCACGCCGCTGCCGGCGGCCGGCGTCGGAGAGGAGGTCGTGTTGATCGGTTCCCAGGGCGCCGAAGAGATATCGGTCGCGGAATTCTCCGCCTGGGCGCGGAGCATTCCGTATGAGACCGTTTGCCGCTTGGCCGCCCGCGTTCCCAGGATTTTTCTAAACGCATAACGGGGTCGATCGCGGATTTTTTTAGGATTCGGGAGCCGCGCCATATTTTGTATGATTAACCCGAATTCCCTTTGAAACATATGCCGAAGCTTAAGGCCGTTTTCCGCTGCCAGCAATGCGCGTACACCTCGCTCAAGTGGCTGGGACAGTGCCCGGATTGCGGCGAGTGGAACAGCCTCATTGAGGAGGTCGAGGAAGTTCTCACCCGTGTTCCATCCAAAGGCGCGGCATGGACGTCTTTGAGCTCGGAAGTGACCTCCTTGAAGGAGGTCGCGGCGAAGCAAGACCCGCGCGTGGCCACGGGCATGCTGGAAATGGACAGGCTTTTGGGAGAAGGGCTGGTGGCGGGCCAAGTCCTGCTTTTGGCCGGGCCTCCCGGCATCGGCAAATCCACGCTGCTCTTGCAGCTTGCCGCCGGTTTGTCCGAGAGAGGGATGCGGAGCCTGTATGTCAGCGGCGAGGAGTCGTTGAGCCAAATCTCCCGCCGGGCGCATCGCCTCGGCCTCAAGGCTCCCAAGCTCTCGTTGGTTTCCGAGACCAATTTGGAGAAAATTTTAAAAACCCTGGACACTGTGAAGCCGCAGTTGGTGGTCGTCGATTCCATCCAGACCGTTTACCATCCGGAGATGTCGGGAGCGGCGGGTTCCGTGGGCCAGGTGCGGGCGTGCGCCGGAGAGCTTCTAAGCGCCGCCAAAAACAGCGGCGCCGTCCTTTTTTTGCTGGGCCATGTCACCAAAGAAGGCGTGTTGGCGGGGCCTAAAATTCTGGAGCACATGGTGGATACGGTCCTGTATTTCGACACGGAAAGGGAAAATCCGATCCGCGTGCTGCGGGCGTATAAAAACCGCTTCGGCCCCACCTCCGAGATCGGCCTTTTCGAGATGAAGGAGTCCGGTCTTATGTCCGTCACGGACGCGACCGCCCTTTTCCTCGGCGACTCGCGCGGCGCCGCCCCCCAGCCCGGACAGGCGATTTCGGTCGCCATGGAGGGCACGCGGCCCATCGTGGTCGAGGTGCAGGCTTTGGTCAGCCCCTCCCGGTTTCCGTATCCGCGCAGGGCCGTCACCGGAGCCGACCTAAATCGCAGCCTCGTTCTGCTGGCGGCTCTGGAAAAACACTTGAAGCTCCCGTTGGACAACCGCGACGTTTATATCAACTTGGCGGGAGGGGTGCGGATGCGCGATCCGGGCGTGGACCTCGCCATGGTTTTGGCGGTGGCCGGCTCCGCCAAGGATTTGGCTGTCGATCCGCATTGGGTTTTCGTGGGAGAAGTGGGTTTGCTGGGGGAGCTGCGCCGGGCGCCGTTTTTATCCGAGAGGCTCAGAGAGGCCGAACGCATCGGCTTCACCAAGGCCTTGGTGAGCCAAAAGGCGCTGGAGGGGCTCCCGAAATTCGAGAAACTCCAAGTCTGGGGAGTGGAGCGCATTTGGGAGGCTCTCAAGGTCGTCGGGCTCAGCGCGAGGCCGGCGTCTCCGGTCCACCGCGCGGTGCCCGATTAATCGCAGCATCGTTTTCAGGCCTAAGGAGAAAAGATCATGGTTTGGTTCATACGGCTCCTGTTTGTTTGCATCGGCGGAGTGATCGGTTTTGTCGAGTTTTCCCGGACGCTTAAAGGCATCTTGTGGGGGAGCGCGGCCGCGTTGTTTGTGATCGGCTTGGAAACGGTGCTGGTCAATATTCATTTGCTGAGCTTGATCTTCGGCGTCTTGGGCGCCGTCGTGGGCGTCGTGCTGGCCAAGCTGCTGGACTGGGCGGTCGTGCAATTTGAAAACGACCGGCTGTCGACCTCTTGGATGCAATACAGCTTGCTGGTCAAGTTCGCCCTGGCGTATTTGGGCATGATATTGGCGGTCAAAAAATTCCCGGAACTCGACCAGCTGGACCGCGACATCCTGGCCACCTCGCGCCGCAAGGGGCAGGAGCTTAAGCTCATCGACACCAGCGCGCTCATCGACGGGCGCGTCGCCGACATTTGCGACACGCATTTCCTGTCGGGAACGGTGGTCATCCCGCGCTTTGTTCTGCAGGAGCTTCACAGCATGGCCGACAACGCCGACGCGATGCGGCGCGCCCGCGGGCGCCGGGGCCTGGACATCATCGCCCGGCTCCAGGAAAGCTCCGATTTTCCGGTCAAGATTTTGGACCGCGACGTGCCCAATGTCCAAGAAGTGGACGCCAAACTGGTGCGCCTAGCCAAGGACTTGAACGGAAAAATAATCACCACGGATTTTAATCTCAACAAGGTGGCGGCCCTGGAAGGCGTTTCGGTGCTCAATGTCAACGATCTTTCCGCCGCCATGAAGCCGGTGGTGCTTCCCGGCGAGGAAATGACGGTTTTCATCATGAAAGACGGCAAAGAAAGGGCGCAGGGCGTGGGCTACCTGGACGACGGCACCATGGTGGTGGCCGAAGAGGGGCGCAAGTTCATCGGCAAGCGGGTGACGGTCGTCGTCTCGTCCATCCTGCAGACCTCCGCCGGCCGCATGATATTTTCAAAAGCCAAGGAAGAAAGCAGGTCATAAAAAAGAAGTGATAGAGTGGTAAAGTGGTAAAGTGAGAAAACTGCCATCGGTGCCTGCCTCTGTATTACTCCGCCACTCTACCACTCTACCACTCTACCACTGTTTGCCGTAATATTGAATGTGATGTCTCCCAATGTTTCCGCAGTCATTGTCGCCGGCGGAGCCGGCCGGCGCATGGGGACTCCCAAGCAGTTCCTTCCTTTGGGCGGAAAGCCTCTGGTGCAATGGTCCTTGGAGGCGTTCGCCGGCGTCGCGCAGGTCAAGCAAATCGTTTTAGTCGTGCCCCCCAAGGATTTTAAATCTGCCCGCGCCCTGGCGAGGCTGGATGGGCGAATCCAACTGGCCCGCAGCGGCGCCACCCGCATGGAGTCCGTGCGGCGGGGAGTGCGCGCCGCTTCCCCCTTGGCGGATGTCATCGCCGTGCATGACGGCGCGCGGCCGCTGGTGGCCTCCCGGACGATTTTGGAATGCCTCCGGCAGGCGCGGCGGCACGGCGCGGCGCTGCCCGCCGTTCCCGCCAAGGACACCCTCAAACGGGTGCGCAGCGCCAGGCGCGCGGTGTGGGTCGAAGAAACTCCCCCAAGATCGCAATTTTGGCAGGCGCAAACGCCGCAATGCTACCGCCGCGAAGTTCTGCTCGAGGCGCTGAGAAAATTTCCGGCCGACGCGGAGGCGACGGATGAATCCCAATTGGTGGAGAAGCTGGGCCGCCGGGTTCGCATCGTGAAGGCGGAGGAAACCAACATCAAAGTGACCACTCCCGCCGATTTGGCCGCGGCCGAAGCTTATCTGGGCCGCGCGCGCCCGACAAATCACTCGGCCGGCTTCGGTTTCGATATTCACCGCTTGGCCAAGGGCCGGCGGCTCATTTTGGGCGGAGTCTTGATTCCCCATCCCAAGGGCCTTGTGGGCCACTCCGACGGGGACGTGGTGCTGCATGCCTGCTGCGACGCCGTGTTGGGAGGCTGCGGCCTGGGCGACATCGGAAAATATTTTCCCAGCCGGGAGCGCCGCTGGAAAGACGTTTCGAGCCTCAAGATCGCCGGAAAGGTCATGCGGCTTTTGAAGTTTGCCGGGGCGGTCTTAAACCACTTGGACGCGACCGTGGTGGCGCAGGAGCCGCGGCTGAGCGGACGCTGCGGCGCCATCCGCGCTGCCTTGGCGTCCGCCTTCGGGCTCGCCCCGGCGCGGGTTAATTTTAAAGCCAAGACCCACGAGGGGCTGGGGGAAGTGGGCCGGGGCGAGGCGATCAGCTGCTACGCGGTGGCGAGCCTTTCGCTGCCGCAATAGGGGCGCCATGGAAAAACTTTATTTTTTCAACACCTTAAGCCGCAGCAAAGAGGCTTTCAAGCCGCTGCGCCCTCCTATGGTCGGGCTTTACACCTGCGGCCCCACCGTCTATAACGACCAGCATATCGGCAACTTCCGGACCGCCATTTTTCAGGATACCCTGAAGCGGGTCTTAAGACTCTCGGGCTATCAAGTCCGGCACGTCATGAACGTCACGGACGTCGGCCATCTGACGTCGGATGCCGATGAGGGGGAAGATAAAATCGAGGTGGGGGCGGCGCGGGAAGGCATGACGGCGTGGGAGATCGCGGAGCATTTCACCCAGCGCTACCTCAAAGATCTCGCCAAACTCAACATTATCGCTCCGGATGTTCTGTGCCGGGCCACCGGCCATATACCGGAGCAAATCGAGCTGGCGCGCCGCTTGGAGGCCAAGGGCCTCACTTACCGCATTGAGGACGGCGTCTATTTTGACACCTCCAAATTTCCCGGCTATGGCCGGCTCGACCCCAGCCGTCTGGAAGGGCTCAAGCCGGGCGCGCGCGTTGAGATGATGGCGGGCAAGAAAAATCCGACGGATTTCGCGCTATGGAAGTTTTCACCCAAGGACAAAAAACGCCAGATGGAATGGCCCTCCCCCTGGGGCGTGGGATTTCCGGGTTGGCATCTGGAGTGCAGCGCCATGGCCATGCATTACCTGGGTGAGAGTTTTGACATCCATTGCGGGGGGGCGGACCTCATCACCATCCATCACACCAACGAGATCGCCCAGGCCGAAGGGGCCACCGGAAAACAATTCGTCCGCTTTTGGATGCACGGCGAGTTTTTGGTCATGAACCAGGCCAAGATGGCCAAATCGGCGGGAGGCTTCGTGACCGTGCGCGTTTTAGAGGAGAAAGGCGTGGATCCTTTGGCTTACCGCTATTACTGCACCACGGCGCATTACCGCAAGCAGCTCGATTTCACGTGGGAGGCTCTGGAGGCCGCGCAGAGCGCCCTCAACCGGCTTCGGGACCGCGCCCAGGCGCTTTTCCAGGAGTCGCGGAACTCCCCGGGCGGCGTGGAGGAAACGGCCCTTGTGCAGAAGCGCTTCGTCGAGAGGCTTGAGGATGATTTGGATATTCCTGGAGCGGTGGCGGCGCTGTGGGAGACCCTCAAGGCCGGCGCGATTTCCCCCAAGGCCCAATATCTATTTTTGGAGGCGTGCGACGCGGTTCTGGGCTTGGATTTGCTCAAGAGCTCCCAAGACCAATTGCCGGAGGAAATCCGCCGGTTGGTCGAGGAACGGGAGGATGCCCGCCTCCGGCGCGATTTTAAGACCGCCGATGAGATCCGCCTCCGCTTGGCCGCGAAGGGGTTTGTGCTGGAAGACTTCGCCTCCGGCGTGCGCTGGAAAAAAAGGCAGGAAAAGGAAAGCCGCCCTTGAAACCTCAGGTGGAATGCGTCTGCGGCTGGCATCCGGTCGAGGAGCTTTTGGCGGCCGAGCCGGGGCGCGTGCGGGAGCTTTGGCTGCTGCATGAAAAAAAAGACCCCCGGGTTTCGCAACTGGTGGACAAAGCGCGGGCGCTGGCTTTGCGCATCCGCTGGGCGCGGCGCGGGGAGCTGGACCGTCTGGCGCGCGGCGCGGCGCACCAGGGCGTGGCGGCGCTGGCGGACGCCAAGCGCATCTATGAGCTCAAGCAGTGGCTGGACCTGCATCCGGCCGGAAAAAGCGCCGCGGTGAAGATGGTGCTCGCCGCGGTCGATGAAATAGAGGATCCGCAGAATTTGGGCGCCATCGCCCGCTCCGCCCTCTGCCTGGGAGCCCGCGCCCTGCTGGCGCCGCAAAGGCGGCAGGCGCCGGTCACGGCCGCGGCGGTACGAGCCTCGGCGGGCGCTCTTGAAAAAATGGACGTCATTTCCGTAGGCAACCTGGCGCAGGCGCTACGGGATCTCAAGAGCGCCGGTTTTTGGATTTACGGCGCGGACCGCGCGGGTTTAAACGTAAAGAAGGTTTCCTTCAATTTTCCATTGGCGCTGGTCATCGGCTCAGAGCACAAGGGCCTGCGTCCCCTTGTGCGCTCCCACTGCGATGAGATCGTCTCCGTGGCGCAGGACTCAGGCGGGGTGGAAAGCCTCAACGCGGCTTGCGCGGCGACGGTGCTCCTGCATGAGATTTACAGCCAAGCGTCGGGGGCAAGTAAGAAAGTGGTCGAGTGATCAGTGATCAAAGTGATCTAGGGAAAGCCGCGTCACACTCGATCACTTGATCACTTGACCACTGATCACTGGAACGAAGTTGCCCCAACCAAGGAGAACGTCATGACTGCTGTCGACACATTACCTTCTCTCGACGAGGCGCTCCAGCGGCTGGACCAGGTGGAGCGCAGCTACTCGACGGACACCCGCATCGCCCAGACCCGCGTGGCGCTGGAGGCCAACGAAGGGCTCGCGCGCGATCGCGCGCGGGTGGACGCCTATCTCGGACACCTGGGCGGCAAGGACATGTTCCAGCCCATCTACGGGATGGGCCGCTTTCCGCACGGGCTCCCGCTGGCGCTGCCGCCTTACCTCATCCACATCTTGGACGCCTCGGCGCGGGTCCTGCTCGCCTTCACCCGGCAGGAGGTGCGAGAGCACGGGCCGCAGTACCTCATCGACCGCGCCCCCAAGGGCTGGCTGGCGCCGGAGACGGCGGAGAGGCTCCACGCCCATTACCTCGCCACCGAGCCGGACCTCGCTTTTGACGTGCTTATCCAGGGCGTGAGCTCGCGCCGGGGGACCAGCTTTGAGGAACTAAAGAAAGCAGGCGACATGCTGCAGGCCAAGGTGCTCGAGGCCCAGAGCGTCGACACCTACTACGGCTGGTACCGCGAGTATCTCGCCGGCTCGCGCCGGGTGGGCTTGGGGAGCCATTGCCGGTTCAGGCTGGAGGCCGGCGCCGGCGGGATGCCCCTCTCCGACCTTGACCTCGACGCCCAAGTGCTGTCGGGGCTCCAGCATCCTCAGCAGAACGATCCGGGGAGCATCTTCTTTTTGGAGATCGACCCCGAGAAGCAGCCGAGCGGCCAGAACCTGGTCTTCATGGCTCAGGCCATGGGCGGCGGCGACATGGCGCGCAGACCGCTGATCCTCGATCCCCGAGATCTTGAGCTCCGGGGGGACCGGCTTTATTGCAGGCGCCCCGGCCAGGAGCGTGAGCTAAAGAAGGCGATCTCCCGCCTGGTCGACGTGGATTTGCAGAGCTACATCAAGGCGCGCGAGAAAGCCGGCGAGCAGGAAGTCATCGACGGCCTGCGCCGGATATTCTCGATGCCCCAGCTCTGGGGCGACCTCAACAAGCACCTGATGGGATTTTACCTGATCAACAAGGAGACCATCACCGCGCTCAGCCAGAAAACACGGATGAACGTGCTCGTCCCCTCCCGGATGATCACCGCGGAGGACGTGCAAAAGATGCGTCGAGACCCCGCGCGGCTCAAGTCCGTCGCCATCAAGCCGCTATTGGGCATGTCCGCCAAAGGGGTGGAGATCGGCCCCACCCTGGAGCAGTTCGAGCAGGCCGTCGCGCATGAGCCGACGCTGATGCAGGACCTCTTCTGGGCGACGCCGCTGATGCCCGACATCCTGGGCGACATCGAGGATCCCGACGTGCAAGCGGGTCTGTGCAGCGAGACCAGGCTGCTCATGCACGGCGGCAGTCCCAGCGTGCGGCACAACTCCCAGCGGGCGCGCACCATCGGCGTGCTTTCCCGGACGCATTTCCAGAGCGCCGATCATCGCCGGCGCATCAAGAATGATCGCGCCGGCCGGGGCTGGTACTCCAATATGGGAGCCATCCTGGGGGTCAAGGCGGAGCTCGGGCTCGGTGAAAGAAATGATGCCGGGGTCGGCATGGCCCCGGTCTATTGGATCGACTAGGCTGCAGCAGAGGAGTCCCACGATGAAGAAAAAGGTAGGCGTTCTATTCGGAATGGAAGACCGATTCCAGTGGCTGCTCATCGACCGCTTGAACCGCGAGGGGGACAAGGGCATAGAGGCCGAGGCGGTGAAGATCGGCGCCATCACTCAGGCCAAACCGTCCGGCTACGATCTGATTGTCGACCGCATCTCGCACGACGTGCCCTTCTACCGGTCCTTCCTCAAGAACGAGGTGCTCTGCGGCACGCAGGTGATCAACGACCCGTTCTGGGCGACCTGCGACGACAAATTCTTCGAAAATGCCCTCGCCGTCAAGCTTGGCGTGGCCGTCCCCAAGACGGTCATTTTGCCCCACAAGGACCATCCGCCCGACACCACCGCGCAGTCGATGCGCAATCTGATCTACCCTCTCGACTGGGACGGCATTTTTGCGGAGATCGGCTTTCCCGCTTTTCTCAAAAAGCACGCGGGCGGCGGTTGGGCCCACGTCTACCCGGTGAATAACCCCGGCGAGCTCTTCGCGGCCTACGAGCAAACCGGCCATCTGGTGATGATGCTGCAGGAGGCCATCAACTTTGAAAGCTACTATCGCTGCTACTGCATCGGGCGCAGGGCGGTCCGCATCATGCCGTACGAGCCCCGCAACGAGTACGCCCGGCGCTACCAGGCCGACCATCCACCGCTGTCCCCGGAGCTGGAGGCGCGCATTATCAAGGACACGCTCACCCTCAATAGGGCCCTCGGCTATGATCTCAACACCTGCGAGTTCGCACTCCGGGACGGCGTGCCCTACGCCATCGACTTCATGAACTGGGCGCCCGACTGCAACCCGGACTACGTTGGGGCGGACCACGTCAACTGGGTCGTCGAGGAGCTCGCCAAGGTCATCGTCGACCGCCTGCACAACCCGCGGACGGATCCCCGCTTTGCGGGCCAACTGTTGCAGGCGAAGTAGGTCTGTCGTCTCCTTATCGTGGAGGAGCGGTCGCGACCCGAAGACGCGATTGCCCGATGTGGCGCTGATTAACTAAACTTGTGAGTGCCTGCAGCTGCCGTCCCTTTGCGGGGAGAGCGCGCCGATCGCCACTCCAAAGGCTCGCCAGGCTGCCGGCTGAACGCATGCCGTGTTCTTTGAGGAGGAACCCGTGAGGCCCAATGATCTATCGCTGCTGAAGACGCTCTTGCGCCTTAAGACCACCAACGCGCCGGAAGACCGCTCCGAGCACGACCGCTGCCGCGAGCTCATCACCCGCGAGGCCGCCGAGCGCGGCCTGCGCTGCTTGCAGGTCGACTCCGGCTTTCCCTCGCTCCTGGTCGGCACCCGTCCCGAGGAGCGGAGCCCGCATGTGCTCTTGAACGCGCACCTTGACGTGTTGCCGGGCGCCCCCGAGCAGTTCGAGCCCCGCATCGAGGACGGCAACCTGGTCGCCCGCGGGGCCAGCGACATGAAGTTCGCCGCGCCTCTGTTTCTGCGGGTCTTCGAGGATCTTCCGGCCGAGCTTCACGATCGGGTGCTCATCGCCTTCACCTTCGACGAGGAGACCGGCGGCAGCGAAGGCACGCGCCATCTCCTTGAGCAGTTCGGCCTGCGGCCGCGCGCCTGCTTTATGCCCGACGGCGGCGACAACTTTCGCATCGAGGCCGACGAGAAGGGCGTCTTTCAGTTCCGCATCAAGACCAAGGGCAAGTCGGCCCACGGTTCGCGGCCCTGGCTCGGCGAGAACGCCCTCGACGCCTTCTTTGACATCTACCGCGACCTGCGGCAGCGGTTCCCGTCGGTCGGTCCCGAGCCCTGGGGCCCGACGCTCAACCTCGGCAAGCTCAGCGGCGGAAACGCCGCGAATCAGGTGCCCGACGCGGCCGAAGCGCTGCTCGACATCCGCTTCACCGAAAGCTCCTCGCTGGATGCGGTCCGGGCGCTGGTGCTTTCCGTTGTGGCGGGCCGGGGCGAGGTTGAGCCCGTGGTCTGCGGCGACATGTTTCACCTGGATATGGAAAGCCCCGCCGGGCAGTGGATGCAGCAGGCCGCGCGCGACCAGCTCGGCCACGACATGCCCATCTACCGCAGCGAAGGAGCCTCGGACGCGCGCTTCTTCACCCCTCACCAGGTGCCGGTCGTCATCACCAAGCCGCTCTGCGGCGGACACCACTCGGCGCGCGAGTGGATCAACCTGGAGAGCCTGGAGCCCTATTACCGGATGCTGCTGCAGTTCGCGCGGCAGGCTGCCCTCGCCGAGCAGAGCGCGGCCAAGGGCGGCGCGCCGGAGGCCGCTGTCCGATCCGTGAGAGCGGCGTGAAAGAGCTCCCCTCGCTCGACGAGACCCTCGAGCGCCTGCGCGCGACGGAGCGCCGCTACGGCGAGGCGGAGCGGGCGGCGCAGACCCGCCTGGCCGTAGAGGCCAACGAGCGCTTCGCCGCCGATCGGCAGCGCGTCGAGCGCTACCTCGGCCAGCTCGGCAAGAAGAACTTGTTTCTGCCAATCTACGAGTTGGGGCACTCGCCGCAAGGCCTGCCCATGGCCCTGCCCCCCTATTTGATCGAGCTCATGGAAGCCTCGGCCCGCATCCTCTACGCGCTGGCCCGGGAGCGCCTGCGCGAGGCCGGGCCGGCGCTGCTGCTGAGCCGGACGCGCAAGGGCTGGCTCACCGAGGAGATGGCCGATCGGCTTCACAAGTATTTCCTCGCTCACGAGCCGGACATGGCCTTCGATGTCCTGGTCTACGGACGGCACTCGCAACGCGGCATGACCTTCGAGGAGTTCAAGCGCTCGGGCGACTGGCTCCACGCCAAGATCCTCGAGGCCCAGGCCGTCGACACCTACTACGGATGGGTGCGCGAGTATCTGCGCGCCAGCCGCGCCGCCGGCCTGACCGAAGGCTGCCAGTTCACCTGGAGCGCCGACGCGAGCGGCCGGCCGCTCTCGGACGACGAGCTCGAAGATCAGGTCGCCGCTACCCTGGTCTACGGCCTTGAAAACGAACCGGACAAGATCATGTTCCTGGAGATCAACCCGGAAAAGCAGGCGACCCACCAGAACCTGGTCTTCATGACTGAGAGCATGTGCCGCAAGCACCCGGAGCGGCGCCCGCTCATCCTGGATCCGCGCCACACCGAGATCCGCGAGGGACGGCTCTACTGCGCCTTGCCGGGCAAGGAACGCGAGATTAAGAAAGTCATCTCCCGGATCGTCGACTTCGACCTCGGGGTCTTCATCCGAGAGCGCGAGGCGGAGGGAAACGCCGCGGCCATAGAGCGCCTGCGGCAGATCTACGCGCTGCCCCATCTCTTCCCGGATATGAGCAAGCACCTTTGCGGATTTTACCTCATCGACAAGAGCTCGCTCACCGAGATGAGCCTGCTCGGAGATGTGAGCACCGCGGCCAAGACCGAGCTCATCACTGCCGCCCACATCGAGAGCTACCGGAAGGCGCCTGCGCTGCTCAGGCGCCTCGCCGTCAAGCCGCTTCGCGGCATGAGCGCCAAGGGCGTGGTGGTGAGCCCGACCTTGCCGCAGCTCGAGAAGGCTTTGGCGGCCGAGCCGATGCTGGCCCAGGAATCCATCTGGGCCACGCCCATTATGCCCAACATCCTTCCCGAGCTCCAAGACGCCGACGCGCAAGCGGGCATCTGCTCGGAGGCCCGCTTGGTGATGCAGGCCGGCAGTCCGGTGGTCGCGCACCAGCCGCACCGGGCGCGGGTGATCGCCGCGCTCTCGCGCTCTTGCTTCCAGAGCCGCGACCCTGAGCGCAAGGTCAAAAACGATCCCAATGGGCGCGGCTGGTATTCCAACATCGGCGCCATCATGGCGGTCCGGCGCGAGCTCGGCATCTCCGAGAGGGACGACGGCGGCGTCGGCATGGCGCCGATCTATTGCTTGGCAGGCAGCTAAAAAAGCGAGGTTTAATCGATGACACCCACGGAATTCGTCTATAGCTCCCACGATCGCTGCGAGCACATCCACCGCGACTGGCTCGTGCAGCGCGCCCTGGAGAGCGGGCACAACAAGACCATCCTTTATCTGCCGTTTTCGTCGGGAGCGCGCGCGGACCAGGAGTATAGTTGGGGGACCTTCTCCTGGTACTTCGACCGGTTCCGCGACTACGGCCTTTTGCCGCGCACCTTTCTCTACGAGGACAATCTGCGGCGCGAGGATGTCGAGGCGTTTTTCGATTGGCTGCGGACCTCGCAGGTCGCAATCTTGGGCGGGGGCAGCACCGCTATCGGCATGGAGCGCTACCGCGCCCTCGGCGGACGGTACTTCGGCAATCCCGACGCCTTCGCGCAAACTCTGCGCGCGCGCCAGGCGGACGGCCTGCTCACGGTGGGTTTCTCGGCCGGGGCGGCGCAGCTCTGCGAGCACGGCTGCGACAGCGCCGAGACCCCGGTCTTCGGCATGATCGCCAAGGTCGTGGTGACGCTCCATCACGAACCCGCCGCCCGCGGACACCTGCAGCACTTGGCGCGCAAGCATCCCGACTGCCTGATCTTCGGGCTGCCCAACGACTCGGGCATCGCGGTGAGCCGCGGCTTCAGCGGACGCAACAACTACTGGCAGCTAATCCAGTTCGTGACGGACAGCTCCTGGGACAAGCCTGGGGACGACTTCCATATCAAGACCCGTCAGGGCATCAACGTCGAGCACCGCTACGCCGACGGCCGGGAGTGGAACTTCAATGGCGGCGACGTGTTGCTGCGGGTCTTCTACCAAGGCGGGGGCTGGGAGGCCTGGATCAAGCGCCCCGAGGCGCCGGTCTTTCACGAGTACGGCTCGCAGCGCGAGTGCGGCTACCGCAGCGTCGAAGAGATTTTGAGCAGCCGTTGAGCGCGCCGGCGCCCAAGACAGCGCCGGTGCCCGGCCAACGCGGAACCGGCTTTATCCCAGCGTCGGCGACGTCAGCACTTGGTCCTCGTGGAGCGGGAAGCTCTTGCCGAGAGACTCCGCGCGCCGGCGGACCTGTCGGAAGATGTGGAAGCGAAGCGGATCGACGAGCGTCATCCGGCTGGTGAGCCGAATCCGGCGGTTGACCACCGGGTCATCGAGGTGGTTGATGTTGCGCCTGCGCTCCTCGCGCCAATCGTTGGTGACGTGGCCCTCGGCGACGCGCTCCTCGACCAATTGGCGCTGCAATGCGACGTCAAAGACTTCCGGGTGGTGGTTGACGGCGAAGAAACGCGGCATCACCCCGCTGCCGTCGCGAGCCAGCTCGAGCATGGTCAGCGCATCGCCGCGCGCCCCATCGGGCGCGACCTCGTTAGCGATGACGGTCATGCCGGGCGGCAGCGGCGACCCGTCGGGGATGAGGTCGAAGAGCCGGCTGTCCGTGACGCTGCACCGGCGCCCCTCGGCGAGCGCGCCGAGGAACCGGCCGAACCAGGGATGCTGGCAGCCCTCGTCGGTGAGATGGTTTTGCTGGATGCCCGTTGACTTGCCTCCCTTGTCGGGCCCGCGCAGCGTCGGTCGCGCCACCTTGAGCCAGTTGCATAGGACGCCGAAGGAATGGCAGATGCCGATCATGGCTGCCTGCGGGTCGGCGAGAATGGCCGCGAACAGCCGCTGCGCCGGCGATTCCCACGCGCCGTCCTCCTGAACCTCCTGACACCAGGGCGCTTTTCCGTCGTTTTGGCGGGGGTCGATGTGGCCGGGGCCGCCGGTTCCGATGTAGATCCCAAAGCGTCCTCCGGGGGGCTCCGGGAGCATGCCCCGCTTGCGCACCTCGAACGAAATCACCCGCAGCGACAAGCCGGTCTGCTTGAGCAGCGGACGAAGCTCGCGCTCGATCTCCGCGAGGATGTGAATCAACGAGTCGTGTCCGAGGTTCGGGTACTCGAAGTAGAGGTCGAGCAGCGCGATATCAATCACGCGCGGGGCGGATGGCGGGAGGTCTGCTCCTGCCGCCACCCGGCAGAAGGCAAATGTTGCGCTATCCGCGGGTTTCATCGGATCCTTTTCGATCACCAACCACTTTTTTCTCAGGTTGTGGCTCGGTTGCGGCGCTTCTCCGCGAGGGCGATAGCGCCTGAGATTTTGAGTTTTAAAGTTTCGGCGTCCACCGGTTTGGCGATATAGTCCATGGCGCCGAAAAGCAGGGCGTCGTTGAGGGTGGCCGCGTCGGTCAAGGCGCTTACGGCGAGAATGGGGATCCCCGCCGTCGCCACGGCCGAGTGGATTTCACGGGTGAGAGAGATTCCGTCAATGTCCGGGATCATGATATCCATTAAAATGACGTCGGGAAGCTCTTGGGCCAGCAAGTTTTTGGCCTCCCGGCCGGAGGACGCCGTGACGACCCGGTATCCCATCTGGGTCAGGCTTTGCTG
>MGUX01000103.1:12634-12783 GCA_001800185.1 Elusimicrobia bacterium RIFCSPLOWO2_12_FULL_59_9 | reverse complement strand
GAATTTCTCCACGGCCAATCGTCTACCCACCTGACCCATCTCTCTCACGCGGCTGGCGTTGGTGAGTAGATCGATTGTGTAGCGGGCGAACTTTGCCGCATCCCGACTTGGAACCAGAAAGCCATTCGCTCCATGGCAGATGATCTCCC
>MGUX01000103.1:10731-12588 GCA_001800185.1 Elusimicrobia bacterium RIFCSPLOWO2_12_FULL_59_9 | reverse complement strand
GGCCTCTAAAAGTACATTGGGTAGCCCCTCCCAGGCCGAGGTGAGCCAAAAGACATCTGCGCTTTGAAGCAGCTCGGGAATATCTGCCCGCTCGCCCAGGAAGGAGACCTTCCCGTTCAGACTGTTCCGGGAAACGTTGTGCTCTAGCTTCTCCCGGCAGGAGCCATCGCCGACGATCAAGTAACGAACATCCCGCATCTTATGACTGAGAAGGGTTGCAGCCTCGAGGAAAAGATCAAGGTCCTTCTGAGGGACCAAACGGCCAATGGTGATCACGAGCCTCTCTCCTGACCTTTGAGAAGAGGGATGGGGATCCATGGAGGCCGGCGCGAAGCGCTTGGTATCGACCCCGTTGTAGATCACCGCGCACTTATTTACCGGCGCGCGATAGCGCTGCACAATAAAGGATTGCACCGCCTCGCCGTTACAGACGATCGCATCACTCCTTTGAAAGGCAAGCTGGTTTATCCAATCCCGCACCCGGCCGAGCTCTTTACAGTTTCGCGCCGAGGTCACCAGGGTGGGAACCCCAGCGAGAGCCCGGGCAGGCCAGGCATAACCGTTCCCATGGAAGAGAAAAGAGTGAAGGATATCAATCCGGTCCTTGCGGAGCAGGGAAGCGAGTTTAAGGATCCTGGTTACGTCGAAATGGCCTCGGCGCTTTAACAGGCGCAATTCAGCCCCCGCATCCTTGATCATCTCCCCGTAAGGGATGATCTCTTCGGAGAGGCAGTAGACGAAGCATTGGAAGCGCTTCTGATCCAGTCCACGAATCAGCTCGTAGAGCTGTCGCTCTGCCCCCCCGTAGGAGAGCTGGCCGATCACGTATCCTATCCGCGTTTGTTTAAGACTCACGAGATCACCTTCGGGGTCGCCTTTGGCGCATTGCAAAATGAAAATGGCAAAGTCTAAAAGTCATGGTTCGATTTTCCTCACCATGACCCTGAGCCGAGTCGAAGGGTCAAAATCCCTGCTTGTTGTTCATCCATTTTGCATTTTTCAATTTGCACTCTGCATTTTGCATTGAGCCTGGGTCAAAACAGCGCCAGATGGTAGTAGGCGAGTTTCAGGTATTCGTTGGTCACTTCGATCAGATCCTTTTCCCTTTTCCACCAGTTCTCGACGTCGAACCCACTGCCTTTCTCTGCGCTGTACTGGACCTCGATCTGAGTTCGCCCAAGCAGGCGTTTCAGAGTCGCTCTGACGCGCCGCATGTGATAGGGAGAGCTCACGGCGATCACCGAACGGTAACCATGGGCTTCCATGAACTGTTTAATGGCTTCCCCTTCCTCGTAGGTGCTCGTCCCCTTAGGAATAACAATCACCGCGCCTTTAGGAACCCCGGCGTCGGTCAGCACCTTGGCGCTAAGCTCGGCGCCGGTTACTCTCTGGTTGTAAAAAAGCTCGATGACCTTGGACGTCATCCCGCCTGTCAGGATGACGCGTGGAGCAAGCCCCTTTTGGTAAAGATGCGCCGCATGCTTTGCCCGCTCTCCGTCTGCTCCCGCGAAGACGACAATCAAATCGGCGCGACGGAGGGCATCTTCCACAATCAGGTTCTTGGCTATCCAAGGAAGCCAGATCGCCCGTGACAGCATGGCTAGGAAAATAAATCCCACACCACCGAACAGAAACCACAACCACCGGCGAAAATTCATAGTGCTGAGTGCTGAGCATCATTCAGTTTCGAGTCTCGGGTCTCGGGTTACAGGTATGACCAGAAACTCGGAACTCGGAACTACTTAAAGCCCTCAGTCCTCTCCTAGCAAGAAGGAATCGTGATCGTGGATAGATACTGTTGGTCGATGAGGTCGAGCGGGCGCACCCCCGCATCTGCCAGGACGAGATTTGCTGCCG
>MGUX01000103.1:10125-10712 GCA_001800185.1 Elusimicrobia bacterium RIFCSPLOWO2_12_FULL_59_9 | reverse complement strand
AAGCGCAGGTTATCTGCGCTGAAGTTCCCGTTTACGTAGGCCCTGGCAAAGCTCGCCGGATCTCCTCCGTTGCACTCACCCTGGCAGACAATCAGTGCGTCTTTCTTATCGCCGCCCGCAGCCGAGTAAAAGTTGTTCACGACATTGGCCTGTGCGCCATACCAGACGAGCGTCCCAAAACCGCTCTCCCAATCCCACACAAGGTTATTGCGCATATCGATGGTGGTGTCTATCGCCGGCGTCCCAACATCGTCAATGCCGACCTGCGGGTTCCTCATTAACCCCTTCATAAAGATATTGTGGTGCAGGCTGATTCGTGCCGGGTTATACTTGATCAGCATGCTCTTGCCGCTTGCCGGCTGTGCGAAAATGCTCCAGGATACCGTGACATCGTGGGAGTCAAAGGTGATATCGAGGTTCCCGTCCGCCGAGCAGCAGATCGATACGTGGTCCACGACGATATTATAGGCGCCAAAGGCAATCGTGATGCCGTCGGTGCTAGCTGTGGCGTTGGCATTCCGTATGCGAATCCCTTGTACGATGATATCATGGGCCCCCTTGGTCCCATGGAGAGAGAGTCCTGCACC
>MGUX01000103.1:401-10109 GCA_001800185.1 Elusimicrobia bacterium RIFCSPLOWO2_12_FULL_59_9 | reverse complement strand
CCCTTGGTCCCATGGAGAGAGAGTCCTGCACCCCTCAGCGTGATCCCAGGGCTGGGGGCGCTATCGCCATCAATCGTGATAAAGGCTCCGGTGACACGGACGGCGGAACTTAAGACGATCTCTCCTCCTACATCAAAGACGACAGTCCGATTCCCCTGCAACACAGCCTCTCGAAAGCTCCCCGGGCCTGAATCATTGAGGTTGGTGACACGGACAATGTCTCCTCCTGACCCGCCCGGCGTTGCTGCCCCGAATCCTTCGTAGGCAATGGCATGATTCCACCCATAACCGCTAAGTAAAGCAATGAACAAGGAGCCAAAGATAAGGCTAAGAACCTTCTTACTGCTCTCGCGCATAAGCTACTTCTTTCGCATCCAGTTTTGGGTTTCGGGTCTCGCGTTCCGCGTTATCATTCGAAACTCGGAACCCGGAACTCGAAACTTCTTTGCCATTGAGTTGCGCTGCGAAGTAGGGCATGGGGATGTCAAGAGAGGTGCGCAGGCCAGGACTGGCCTTAACAGCGTCTCTGGCATTATACTGGGGGAGGGTGTCAAGGGATGCCTATAGCCTTCGGTTTAGTATTGTTGCTTTCTGTGCTCTCAGGGACCACTCCATCTCCGTCGGCGACGGCGATGATGTAATAGGTGCCGGCCTTTATCCCAGAAGGGATATTTACAGGAGTAGAACCTGGGCTTGTAGCCCCTGGGGCGAGGGAGGGAACCATCCTACTGCCCAGAAAAACATCCCCGGAATTATAAGTCCTATTGGTGGAATGATAGAATTTGGTCGTAGAGGCCGCGGCTGTGTCTGCTCCTTGGTTCTTGATCGTATCGGACACAGAGATGCTTGAGCCTGCCCCGGCAGTGCGGGGGGCAGAAAGGGCCGATACAATCAAGTCCGGGCCTATAGCGATGGACCTGTAATTCAAGTTGTTGCTCTCATTGCTTTCTGTCATGTCGTTATTCGCGTCAGCGACGGCAAGGATGAAATAGGTGCCTGCTGGAGTCCCCATAGGAACCGTGACTGAGGTAGAAGCTGAGTTCCTCTCCCCCGGGTCGAGGGCCGGAACTGTCCTGCTGTTAAGTAGAGTGTCTCCAGGTCCGTAGGTATTATTGGTCGAGAAATAGAAGCTGGTTATCGAGGGGCCGGTGGGAGCTGGGCCAGCGTTCTTGGTCGAGTCGGTCACAGAGATGACTGAGCCTACCTTGGCGCTTCCGGGGGCTGAAAGCGAAGACACCCAGAGGTCCGCGACGCATGTAGACAAGGAAATGAGCGAGAGGTATTGCTGGTCGGCGAGATCGAGCGGCCGCACTCCAGCATCTGCAAGCACCTTGTTGGCCGCACTGCAGGCGTCTTCGGCATCAACCGGAGGCGCAGGAAAAGGTGTTGACGCGTTTCCTCCAGAGTTGATTTTTACTCCAAGGCCATCTGCACTGAAATTCCCGTCGAGGTAGGCCTGCGCGTAGCTGAGCGGATCCTGGCAGGCGCTTTGCTTAGAACCTGCTTTACAGACGATCAGCGCTTCCTCCCGATCCGTGGCTAAGCTACCTGGAGAGGAGTAGACGTTGTTGACGATGTTGACCTGTGGGCCATACCACACGAAGGTTCCGTATCCGTTGTCCCAGTCCCAGATGAGGTTATTGCGCATGTCCAGGGTCGTATCCGTCGCGGGAGTGCCGGCCTGATCGATCCGCACTTCCGGACTCCGGGTCAGATTCTCCGTAAAGATATTGTGGTGGAGCGTGACCCGAGATGGATTATACTTGATGAGCATGTTCTTTCCGGAGCCCGCCAGAATGCTCCAGGAAACCGTTACATCATGGGAGTCGAAGGTAATGTCAATGTTTCCATCGATGGAACCCGCTATAGACACATGGTCCACGACGATATTGTAGGCGCCGTAGGCAATCGTAATGCCGTCCGTGCTACTCAGGGCGCTGGCGTCCCGGATCCTAATCCCTTGAATGATGATATCGTGCGCTCCGTTGGTCCCAAAGAGAGACAGTCCTGCGCCCCTCAAAGTGATCCCTGGGCTAGGAGCGCTAAAACCGTCAATGGTGATAAAGGCCCCGGTAACACGGATGGCCGAGCTTAAGAGTATTTCTCCCCCCACGTCAAAGACGACGGTCCGATTTCCCTCCGATAGAGCGTCACGAAGGCTCCCAGGACCCGAATCATCAAGGTTGGTAACGTGAACAACTTCGCCTCCCGAACCGCCCGGAGTCGTTGCGCCGAATCCTTCGTAGGCAACGGCATGATCCCACCCATAACCGCTGAGTAAAGCAATGAACAAGGAGCCAAAGATAAGACTAAGAACCTTCTTACTGCTCTCCCGCATAAGGGCTTCCTTTCGCATCCAGTTTCGGGTTTCGGGTCTCGCGTTCCGCGTTATCATTCGGAACTCGAAACCCGGAACTCGAAACTTCTTTGCCATTGTGTTGCCCTGCGAAGTAGGACATGGGGATGTCGAGAGAGGTGCGCAGGCCGGGACCGGCTTTGAGCAGGGCGGGAATGCAATTCACTACTATGGCAGCGGTCGCCAAATCGCCGTGGATGCCGCCTGGAATCTGACAGCGCAGCCCCGGTAGACCGTGGATCGTCAACTCATCTACAGGGTTCTCCGCCCCCACGTACATCCGTAACTCCAGTCGGATCAATTCCCGGCCTGCTGAAGCGCCACGGGCGACCTGACGGACACCGGCGACCTGGCCGGGGTGCACTTCGAGGAACTCGGTACGGACCGGGGCGGTAGCAATGACAGGTTCGATGGTTTCGCGGATTTCGTCCAAGCGCAGGCCTAAGGAGTCAGCAATCATGGCAGCGGATTCAGGAAGTCCATGGTGTTTGATCTTCCCCGCCGCGACCATCGTGCTGAACTCGTCAGGACTGAGCCCGGCGCCGATCTTCTGCTGCAGCGGCAGGCGGCGCTGCCCGGCGTCTACGATGCGCCTGACCTCGACGGCGTCCACGTGCTGAGAAGTAGCGGCAAGGGTCAGAACCAGCTTGTCCATCAAAAATCCAGGGTTGATGCCAGTGGCGAGAATAGCTACGCCCTTTTTCCGCGCCTCGGCATCGAGTTTATCACTGAGGCGCGGATGCTTGCGAAAAGGATAGACGAGCTCCTCGCAGGTCGAGATGACAGAGAGGCCAGCGTCAATGCATTGAAAGAGCTGCTCCTCGACCTCGGCCAGATAAGAGGATGTGGAGTGAACAACGACATCGGCCTTGGTTTTTAGCACGTGGGCCGCTTGGTCAGAGATTTTTACTCCCAGCTCGCGCCTGGCGCCGACAAGCAAGCCGAGGTCCTGTCCAGCCTTCGCCGGGTCGATGTCGATCGCGCCCACCAGGCGCATGTCCGGTTTTTCGAGCAGCAGGCGAACGATGCCAGCGCCAATCGGACCTACACCGTATTGGATTATGCGAATTTCTTTTGTCATGAGTGATCTGGAGGAACCCTCACCCCTACCCTCTCCCTCAAAATAGGGAGAGAGAGAAGGGTAAGGGTCTAAGGCAGCCGTGCTGGGCTAGTGAGGGAAAAGCATTGGCTCTTCTCCTTACTCAAACACAAAGATCCCCTGGCTCTTCTTTGGCGCCACAGGCTGCTTAAAGCTGCCTCTAAAGCCGACCTTCCCATCAGTGCTCATCGACGCGTCGCTAAAGTTCGTAAACTCGCCGTCCAACACATCCGGGACAAGGTCTCCCTTGCAGGCCACGGCTTCCAGTGCATCGGTCGCAAACCGGTGGATGTAGACTCCCCTTACGCCCTTGGTTGAACGGGCGCTAAAGGCCATGTCTCCAGCGTCGCTCAAGGCTGGCGCACCGAAGTTCACAAAGTCGCCGCCGCAGGCATCCGCATCGCCCGCTTGCACTGGTGCCTCAGGTATAATATCCCCCGCAGTGAAAACCTCCGGGTCAGCAAGCGTGGGACATCCGACCCCGGGATCGCAGAGATAAAGATTCTCCTTGGCGAGGAGCCCCTTGGTGGTGGCGCTAAAGGCGACGATTCCACCATTCTCGATCGAAGGGCTGCCAGTGAACTCATCGTACTTCGTTCCGCCCACATCGGGAAACGGCTCAGAACCCGCTTTCTCCAGAGCCATAGTTTCAATCGCACCGCCAAATGGCATCCGAAACATGCCTACCTTCGAAGACTCGGTATCGTCATCGCAATCTTCCTTTGTCGAGGCCTTGAAGACGATCCCAAAGTTGCTGGCGTCAACCTGCAGCAAGGCACAGAAAAAGCGGCCAGCTATGTCATCCAACTCATCACCCTTCTGGACCAGCTTTTCTAAGGCGGCGTTGTCAGCATTACAGTCGCCGGTGCCAGTATCTGCAGTTTGGGGGCAGCGGAAGATCGCCTGATCCGTTGAACTAGAGGGGGAGATCTCCCCCCGGTAGACCACATCACCGTCATCATTAATGGCGGTCTTGGAGAAGCTTTTCAGCAGTCCTCCCCCCGGCACCGCATCGCCGAGTAAAGAAACGGCGGTCGGATCCCCTCTGAAGACGCCGCTTTTCCCCCCGGTGAGACTAGACGCCCATGCCATCACTCCGCCGGTATTGATGGAGTAGTCCCTGAAGTCTATGTACTTTCCCCCACCAGGAGCGATATCCCCCTTGCACGCCAATTCGCTGCCGGCGCCCGTGGAGTCCACTTTGAAAAGACATCTCTTGACGTCATCACCCTTCACGCGGCCGAAAAAGCCCGCCTTGTTTGTTGCATCGTCGCTGGTGACCGGATTCCCAAACTCCTTGTAAAAGTGGTCGGCAATGGGAGATTCATCGCCCAGAACGGCGACATTTTCTAAGACGGCCGCCGCCTGGACAGTGCCTAGAAAACCCAATAGGGCCAAAGCCACGATCAGTCCTGTTAGCGCTATTCTCTTTGCCATCATTTTCTACCTCCTTTTCGAAGAACTTCTAAGCAATAGGTTTCAAGCGGAGATTCTATTTCTCTTTTTGTTTTGAAGCAATCTTTAAGAGAGATGAGTTTCCTACTGAAAATTCAGTAGGCTCTCTCTCTCGAAAAATCCTGCCGGCCGGCTCAGAAGCCAGACCGCCGCCTCGAGGCAACTGTGGACCTTGAGCTTTCGGAGGATGCTCTGGATATGTGTCCGCACAGTGGCTACAGAGAGCGACATCTCCGTGGCGATCGGCTTGGCCGTCTTACCGCAGGCGAGAAGCCTCAAGATCTCCTGTTCTCGCCGGGTCAAGGCCGGGAGCGGAGGCTCATGATTCCCCGCAGACCCTGCCTTACTTTGATGGTTAAAGTGCTGGCTGATGAGCGAGTCGATATGGTGGTACAGGAGCCCCATTGGGTAAGGGAGCGAGCGAACAATATGGATGAGGAAGGCCAGTTCCTTGTGGCGCAGGGGAATGACCGTAGTCGGCAAGCTCAGCCATGTGCCATCCGCCGACTTTTTTTTGACGCGCAAGGCGCAGGCCAAGGGCTGTCCGCCCTTTTGCGCCTCCCGGACGATTAAGCCCTCCGCCTGAGAGCCTGATTCTATCTTGAGATCGTTCCCCTCGATGCGGCAGGGCCTCCCCAGCACCTCTGAGGCCCCGTAACCCGTGATCTCGGCGGCTGTCCGGTTCCAGACCACGACCCGCATCGAGCGGTCAATAACGCAGATGCCTTCAGGCGAATCCCGAAAGACGGACCGGAGATATTCCCAGCCCTGGTTGAGTTGCCGGGTTGCGTGCTTCGAACTGCCTGTATGGATAAGATGGATCCTTCCAGACACGTTCATGGCTCTCTCCCTCCAATGGCTGCTGCCTATCAGACGCAGGGCAGCAGGTCGATCAGGCAATCATCCCCGACGTTCTTTTTCCCTTTATTTCCACCGTCGTCAATATTCCCGCCACCCTCGACGGAAATTCCGTCACCGTTGTTTTTCTTTGCGCTGTTTTTCTCCAGGGTGTTGCCTGTGCCGTCCACATGAATGCCATCGAACTCGTTCTTATCCGCGGTGTTCTTAATCAGCTCATTGTCATGGCCATCCAGCCTGATCCCGTGGCCGTCATTTTCCATGGCACTGTTCTTCTCCAGAATGTTGAAATCCCCATTTATCTTAATCCCACCCTGGGTGTTGAGCCGGGTTTTGATCTTTTCGATCAGAGAGTCATTGGTTGCGGAGCTGTTCGTGCTGATCCCTCTGGCAAATTTTTCGATCTTCCCGTTCCTGATAGTCACGCCATCGACCTCGATTTTAACACCCGCACCGTTGCCTTTACCTGTGATCCTTTTGCCGCCGAGGTCCAGAGTGACTCCCTCGGTATTCATAATGAGCCCGTTGCCCGCACACGCGGTCCCTAGGACCAGATCCTCACCTGCGATTAGCGTTCGGTCTTCCACGACGTTGTCTCCGCAAGAACACGGCTCGTCGCCCCCACAGTCGGCTGCCCATGCAGCCCCGGCCAGCGCAAAGAGCGCCAGCCCCATAGAAGCATAGAGTTTAATTCTTATATTTTTCATAACACTTCCTCCTTTTTTGGATTTAGATTTTCGGTTTTGCTTTCTGACTACTAACTACTCCTGCTGCATACCGGCTGCTGCGCTCCAGCGGCGCGGACGCGCCTACGGCAGGCAGAGCCCGGCAGGCAAGGAGCCGCCAAGGGCATTGCCCGCGCAGAAGTTCGAGCGGTACAAGTTCGCGGTCCCCTTCGTGCGGGTGCCCGACGAGGCGTCGCGGAAGCCGTAGCCGCCGTTGTTCTGGGCGCGGTTGTAAGTGAGGACGTTGTCGGTCGATGTCTTCGACACGCTCACGGCGTCACCGTCGTTGTCCCGGAACTCGTTCTTGTAGACGACGGCGCCATTGGCGGGCGCCAGACTGAGTCCCGCGCCCGCGCCGCCGCCTACGCGGTTATACAGCACATCGACATCGTCGGCCCCGTTGAGAACGATGCCTTCGCCGTTCTCGTCGAGGGCGTTGCGAAAGAGAACCGCGCGGTGGGTGTCAGCGAGCACGATGCCTTGGCTGCTCCGGTCGATGTTGTTGTACTGGAGCTTTGCATCGAGCCGCGCGCCGTCGAGGAGGATGGCGGTCGCCTGGCCGCTTGGATGACGGACATCGACGAAGTCGTTCCGGAAGATCGTGGCGCGCGCGCCGTTACGGACGATGACGCCGTAGGGCACGGCCGTATCCGGCCCGCGATCGCCGGTCCCGATGATGAGGCTCTGGGCGAGGACGAGCTGGGTGCCTGGTCCCTGGACGACGATGGCGGCGTTCTGAAAGTCCTCGAAGCGCGTCTCCGCGACGTTCGCAAGACCGACCTGGGTCCCCGTCGGCTCACCGACGTGCAGGGCGACGAATCCCTCACCCGCGCCGATCGTCTCCGGGCGCATTGCCCTGAAGATCGAGTTGCGCACGGTGACCCGGGCATGCTTCAGGACGTCGATCCCTCTCAGGCTGCCGGCCAGCCCTGGTCCCCGCAGCTCGAGGTTCGTGACCTTCAGACGGACCCGCCGCCCCTCGACGGTGATGATGGCCGTGGCGTCGGCCAGCGCCTGGAGCACCGTCGTGAACTCTCCGAACTTCGATCCGGCCAGCGTCAGAGTCCGCTTCACCGTCAACTTCTCGGTGAATGTTCCGAGCGTGAGACGGACGACCAGGCAAGCGGGATCGTCGATCGCCGACTGGATCGTGGCGTAGGGCTTACCCGGTCCCACCTCGCACGTCCCGGGCGCGACGGCGGCCAAGGCCGCGCCGACCACGGAGCCCAGCGCGAGAGCGGCAAACGCGATCGTGAAACGGTATCTCATCAATTTCTTCATCGTAATACTTCCTCCTTTTCTCTTTTGTTTTCTGGTTCGCGTTACCTTCCCACTCCGTGATACTCGAACCCCAGCGCCCGTACTCGCTCCGGCTCATAGACATTGCGCAGGTCGACCAGGATGGGCCGCCGCATCAAGCCCTTTATTTTTTCCAGGTCCAGATTGCGAAACTGATTCCACTCTGTAATTAGGACTACCGCGTCGGCCCCCTCAGCCGCGCTACAGGCATCTGTCCGATAATCCACATCGGGAAGGAAGCGCTGCGCCTGCTCCATCGCTGCGGGGTCGTAGGCCTGCACCCGGGCTCCCCGGCGCTGCAGCTCACGAATGATGACCAGGGAAGACGATTCCCTCACGTCGTCGGTATTTGGCTTGAAGGCCAGCCCTAGTATCCCTACGGTGAAGCCCTCCAGGGAGCCGGGATTCAAAGAGACTCCCAGGGCGCCGACGATCTTCTCCACCATCCGTAGCTTCTGGCCCTCGTTAACCTCCACAGTGGTCTCAACCAACTGAGTCCGACAACCGTGTTCCTTCGCAAGCTGCGCTAACGCCCGTGTGTCTTTGGGGAAGCAGGAGCCGCCAAATCCGGGACCTGGATGGAGAAACTTCGATCCAATGCGCTGATCGAGTCCCATCGCCTTGGCTACCACGTGAACGTCTGCCCCCAGGGCCTCACAAAGATTGGCCATCTCGTTCATAAAGCTAATCTTCATAGCGAGAAAGCTATTCGAGGCGTACTTGATCAGCTCGGCCGCCTCGATGCTGGTGATCACGAAAGGTGTCTCGATGAGATAAAGGGGACGGTAAAGATCCTGGAGGATAGCAACGGCGTGCGGGCTGTCTGCCCCAATGACGACCCGGTTCGGTCTCAAGAAGTCTTCGATCGCCGAGCCCTCGCGCAAAAATTCCGGATTGGAGGCGACATCGAAAACTCCCTGGGAACCATTTCCGATCTCCTCGCGGATTATCCCCTGGATCCTCCGCCCGGTGCCGACCGGGACCGTGCTCTTGGTGACGATGACTTTGTAGCCGTTCAGATTCTGTGCCACAGTGTGCGCGACTTCCTCGACGTAGCAGAGGTCAGCGGAGCCGTCTTCTTTGGAGGGGGTCC
Organism: Elusimicrobia bacterium RIFCSPLOWO2_12_FULL_59_9; assembly: GCA_001800185.1. GTDB lineage: Bacteria > Elusimicrobiota > Elusimicrobia > O2-12-FULL-59-9 > O2-12-FULL-59-9 > O2-12-FULL-59-9. The sequence continues at coordinate 1,224 of MGUX01000103.1, read as the reverse complement.
CCACGGCAATAAAGACCACTAACGAATCCTTAACCGCCTGGCCCGTGTCGGTGGTAAAGTGAATCCGGCCTTCCTGAAGATTCTTGTGCAGGAGTTCGCCTAGTCGGGGCTCATAGATAGGAGTCTTCCCTTTTGCCAACTGAACGATTCGCTCCTCATCCATGTCCACGCAGGTGACATGAACGCCGAATTCTGCGAAGCAGACTCCGGTGACAAGACCCACGTAACCTGTTCCGACGATAGCGATATTCATGGAATTACAAGCAGGGAGGCATTCAGCGATCAGCTTTCAGCTTCCGGATGGAAATTAGCCTCTTTGCAGATGGCTGATTGCTAATGGCTATTGTTGAACATCTTTAAGACACTGGGGCCTATCTGGGAGATGTGAAGACCGTTCCGATATCCCGGAGCCCCTCCAAGCAGAGAGGTTGCATTTTGGTTGGCAAGAAAGAGCGCTTTCCAATCGTGGTTGGCCTCGTCGGGACCGGTGTCATTCTCAAAGGTATAGACCTGGTTCATCCCCACGGATCCGACAGACCTCCAGGAGAGATCGCCGAAGTATACGGTCAGGTCAGGGGGAATTCCCCGAATCTCTTTCTTATAGATCTCTTCAGGGCGGTAGGCGAGAGAGCCGATGTTTTTCCCCTCAGGATCTTCGATGGCAGCGATCTTATCAATTAGCTCCTGCTGGACCCTCCCGTAATCCTCAGGCGGGATGACGCCTCTTGGTTCACGGCCCTTCACATTCATAAAGAGCCGCCCGTGATAACCTCCTTCGCCCCAGGCCAGGGTGTGGTCCCAGTCTATCTCTACATCCTCGAGC
>MGUX01000103.1:0-342 GCA_001800185.1 Elusimicrobia bacterium RIFCSPLOWO2_12_FULL_59_9 | reverse complement strand
GTTGATGCAGATGCCTCCGTCCATCTTCCTGGCGCCGTGATCCGAGACTACCATGACCGCCGTATCTCGGGGGACCAGGGAAAGGAGATCGCCTATCTCCTTGTCTATATACCGATAATAGTCCTTCAAGGTGTTCTCGAAGGGATTTCCCCTATGGTACTTGCGATGATTGGGATCACAGTAGCTCCAAAACCCATGCTGGATTCTATCCACTCCCATCTCGACCATCATAAAGAAATCCCACGGACGGGTGCTGACTAGATGCTTGGCGACTTTGAAGTGCTTCTCGGTCTTGGCGTAGATCCGCTTCAGAAGGTCCTCTTTATCATCGGTTCTGAAGTT
>MGUX01000102.1 GCA_001800185.1 Elusimicrobia bacterium RIFCSPLOWO2_12_FULL_59_9 | reverse complement strand
CTGGCGATGAGCGACGATAAATATGTCATCATTCGCGCGGACGCCCAGGCAACGCATGGGCAGCTCACCCAATTGATGGCGGAATCCAAGAAGGCGGGAGCCCGGTCGATGACGATAGCGACAGAGCAGAAGTAATACAAAGGCGCATGGACCGGCCGTTAGCCATCGGAGTTTCGGCGTCGCTCATATTTCATGGGGTGCTTATCGGCAGCTATGTCCACTGGATTCATTTGCAGAAGGCGCGGGGAGTGCGGAAAGTGATCACCCGGGTGGATTTGCTCGACCCTGAATCGGTGGCCCCTAGAATTCGCAAGCCGGCGGCTGCGCCGAAGGGGCGCAAATCGGCGATGGATTTTTTGAAAATGGCGCTTCCGGAAATTCCAAAGGAAGCGCCGCCCATCAGAATAGCCAAGCTGATGCCTTTGGAGCAAAACCGCCTTGAGGAAATGAAGCTTCCGGAGCCGCGAAGGAAAATGGGGGCGCTCGACGGCCCCGAAAGGCTGGTCGAAAGAAAAGCCGATTTGACCCCCAAGATTCAGTTGCAGGAGGGGCAGCGCCGTCCGGATTCCGGGAGCCTCGCCGATGCGGTGGGCCGGACGCTGCCGAGCCGTCCTCAGGCGGAATTTCCGGGCTTGGCTCCCTTGCGTTTGGAGGAAGTCGGGGCGGCCAGGGCGCCGGAATTGCCGAAGGGCCTTTCGTTGGACAACCGCTCCGGCGAGCCCGCGCGGGTGGCGCAGAACCTGGAAGATATCAATCAATGGATAGCGCAAAAAAAATTTGAGGGACGACCGCCGTCGGGAAGCCGGCAAGGCCTCGATGAGGCTTCGCTGCCGCCGGTTCGCCGCAAAGCGATAGTGGCTCTTCCAGTTGCGGCGGAGGGAGGCCGGCCGTCTCCGGAGAGGGCGATTGAAAAAACCGCTCCCTCCGCCGCCGAAATGGAGGACGTCTCTCAGCAGTTGGCGTCGCTTCTGGCTCGCAAGCCTGAGGCGGGTTTTTCGCCGCAGGAGAAGGCCAGGAAAAAGCCCGTGGATATCATCGGCCCGCTCTCCAATAGAAAAATCCTTCACCGGGTCTTGCCGGCTTTTCCGCAGTGGGCGCGAGAAAAAGGAATTTTAGAAATGGAAGTTGCGATTCGATTTTTCGTGTCGCCGAAGGGGGTTGTGGAGTGGATGCGCATAGAGCGAACTTCCGGCTATCCGCAATTGGATAAACTGGCCATGGACGCGCTGGAGCAGTGGCGGTTTGCCGCGCTTGGGGACATGAGTCCGGCCGGCCCGGAGGCCGCGGGGGCTTCCGGGCCGGGCGCGGGTCCCCGGCAGCAATGGGGCGTAGTTTCCTTCCGCTTTATTTTGGAGTGACTATGGTTATGAAATTCGTCTGGATCGTTATTGGATTGGCGGCTGCCGGCCCTTTGCGCGCCCAAGAGGGGGTGCTGTCGGATGTCGTGGTCAAGGAGCAGGAGTCTAAACTGGTATTCAGCGACAAGCCGCATTTGGATTTGAAAGCAGATCCGTTCGCCAGTATCCGCAAGTCTTTGGAGCCGGAGGACGCCTTGCTCTTAGCGGATCCGCCGCAGGCCGTCACCTGGAAAAAGACTTATTCAGAATTTTTGAACAGCCTGCTGGTCATTCGGCCCGGCGGGGTGGCTTTGAGCCAGCGGCCGCGGCTCGTGTTTCATCCGCGAGATGAGCTTGATAGACTTGTGCGGCGCTCCGTTGACGATAAGGACCGAAATAGATATAAATGGAGCTTGTCCATCGCCGACGCGGACGGCAATATTTTTCAGCGTTTTGACGGCGCTGGAAATATGCCGGAGCAGGTGTTGTGGAATTGACAAAATGAAAAAAAGGATTGGCTCCATGCGGGACAGTCGTATTCACCGGTCTATGCGTTCACCGATCCTTTCGGGATGAGCTATACGGGCGTCGGCAAGGCCCTCAAGTTCCGGGGGATCGTGCACGAAGAAGACCAAAAGATGGTGATCGTTTTGGATTCATCCGTTTTATTCGGACAGGATAAGCGCCGCCAAAGCCTGGACGATGGCGAGGGGCTGGAATTGCTCCGTTCGGTCGCCGATTTCGTGAAGCGGTTTTACTATCGCGTTCCAATGAATCTGCGGATATATGCTTCCGATGAGGCCTTGGCCATGACCCAGGCAAAAGCCTTTGTGCACTATTTTACAGCGGAGCTCCTGGCCAAAGAAAATGAGATATCGAGCCAGGCCTTCAAAGCGCCGTATTTGAGTCAGAGGGTCGAAGTGGTCTTGGAACAGGGGAAAAAGTGACGATTGGAACCGGGGGAGGAGGAAATTATGGCAATGCGCGTGGGGATTAACGGGTTTGGCCGGATCGGCAGGCTGGTTCTTAGAGCCGGAATCAATAACCCGGAACTTGAGTTCGTAGCCGTCAACGACTTGACCAACGCCGAAACGCTCGCCCACCTGTTCAAGTATGATTCCACCTTCGGTATTTATCCGGGCAACGTCCAGGCGAAGGCGTCGAGCATCTTGATCGGCAATCGAATTCTGGAAGTCGTGGCGGAGCGGGATCCCGCCAAACTCCCGTGGAAATCCCTGGACGTGGATCTGGTGATCGAGGCGACCGGTCGCTTCACCGATGCGGGCAAGGCCAAGGCGCATTTAAGTGCGGGCGCGCAGCGCGTCATTATATCCGCCCCGGCCAAAGATGAGGACATCACCATCTGCATGGGCATTAACGAGGACCGCTACCAGCCCGACAAGCATTTCATCATCAGCAACGCGTCTTGCACGACCAACTGTTTGGCTCCCATGGCCAAGGTGCTGCACGAAAACTACCGCATCGTTCATGGCTTGATGACCACCGTCCATTCCTACACCAACGACCAAGTCATATTGGATTTTCCGCACAAGGATTTAAGGCGCGCCCGGGCCGCGGGGGTCTCCATGATTCCGACGACGACCGGGGCGGCCAGGGCCATCGGCTTGGTCCTCCCCGAGCTTAAGGGAAAGCTCGGCGGGCTGGCCATCCGGGTGCCGACGCCGGATGTTTCCATGGTTGATTTGACCGTGGAAGTCGATAAGGCGACGTCGGAAACCGACGTCAATGAGAAATTTCTAGAAGCGTCCCGGGATCCTCGAATGAGCCGGTATCTGCAGTACAGCCAGGAGCCCCTAATTTCCAAGGACTTTGTGGGCAACCCGGCCTCTTGCATTTTCGACGCTCCCTTGACGGCGGTCATAGGAAAAACGCTCATCAAGACGTTCGGATGGTACGACAATGAATGGGGATACGCCAGCCGCATCGTCGACTTGGCGGCCCATGTCGCCAAAAAGATTGTGGCCCGGGTGGGCCCGTGAAGCCCTTTTTGAAGCTGCGCCGGCTGCAAGACATCGATCTGCGGCAAAAGCGCGTTTTAGTTCGCGTGGATTTCAACGTTCCCATGGAAAACGGCCGCGTTTCGGACGCCAGCCGCATCAAGGCGACTTTGCCCACCTTGAATTATCTCATTGAGCAAAAGGCCAAAATCGCGCTGATTTCTCATTTGGGCCGTCCCAAGGAGGGCGAGCATGACCGGTTCAGCCTAATGCCCGTGGCGGCCGTCTTGAAGCAGCTCTTGGGACGCGAGGTCCTCTTCAGCGAAAATTGCGTCGGCCCCCAGGCGCTGGAAAAGGTCAAAGAGCTCGGCTCGGGCGAAGTTTGCCTCTTGGAAAACTTGCGGTTTTATCCCCAAGAGGAGGCTAACGACGCCGAGTTTGCCAAGACCTTGTCCCAATACGGCGAGGTGTTCGTCCAAGAAGCTTTCGGCAGCCTGCACAGAGCGCATGCGTCGACCGATGGCATACCCAAACATCTGCCGGGCGCCATCGGTTTCCTGGTTCAGCGCGAGCTTGAATTTCTGGAACGCGTGGTCAACAATCCCGAGCGTCCGTTTTTGGCGATCATCGGCGGCGCCAAAGTCTCCGATAAAATTCTGGTGCTGCGGCGCTTGATGGAACGGGTGGATATGCTCATCATCGGCGGCGGAATGGCCTACACCTTCTTGGAGGCCCAGGGAGTCAATATCGGCAATTCCCTTCTGGAAAAAGACCGTCTGCGGGAGGCTCAGGAAATTATCGAAAGGGCTTACAGCCGGCGCGTGGATTTTTTGCTGCCCGCCGATCATGTCATGGTTGAGAAAATAGACCCTGCCGCCAAAATTGAAGTTTCTCAAGCGATGGGTCTTCGTTCCGGGATGATCGGGGTGGATATCGGGCCCAACAGCGTTGAAATCTTTGAGGACCGGATCGAAAAGGCAAAGACGATTTTTTGGAACGGCCCCATGGGGATTTTTGAAATGCCCCCTTTTTCAAAGGGAAGCCTCGCCATCGCCAAGGCCGTCGCCGCCGCCACCGAACGCGGGGCGGTCACCATCGTCGGCGGCGGAGATTCTTTGGCGCTCTTGACCCAAAGCCGATTGCGCGATCAAATTACGCATTGCTCGACCGGCGGCGGCGCCAGCCTGGAGCTTTTGGAGGGCAAGGTGCTGCCGGGGTTGGCGGCATTGGCGTACAGCTAGCCGCGTATATTGGTATAATATCGTTTCCAGCGCAGCGCACTGGAGGGAGACCGTATGTATGCCTTCGCAACCGCCATTCATATTATCACCTGCCTGCTTTTAATTGTAGTCGTTCTGATGCAGGCCGGCCGGGGGGCAGGTCTGGCCGTTTTCGGGGGCGGCGAATCGGATGCTTTCCTCAACGCCCCTTCGAGCACCAGCTTTCTTAAGCAATTTACGGGCGGCTTGGCATTCGCATTTCTCGCGCTATCTTTATTTTTGACCCTGCTTTCAGCTCGTTTGGGGACCCAGAGCGTGGTATCGCGCGTGGCGCTTCCGCCGCCTCCTGCGGCGGCCGAAAAACCTTCCGACAGCACCCCGGTTGCCAAGGAGCCGGCCCCTTCTCCATCGAAGCCCGCGGCGGCCCCTCAGGGCAAGTAACGCGAGCGAATTTTTGACTTTATGCGCGGGTGGTGGAATGGCAGACACGTACGTTTGAGGTGCGTATGCCGAAAGGAGTGAGAGTTCAAGTCTCTCCCCGCGCAAATTTTTATGAAAACTGAAATGCAATGCCGGCAAGAAATGGCTCAAACCGGCCGGCGCATTTATGACATGGGCCTGGTGGCCGGCGTAGACGGCAATTTCAGCGTGCGATTGAGCGCCGACCGCATCTTAGCGACCCCGACGGGCATGAGCAAAGGGGATATGAAACCGGAGGATATGGTGGTGGTCAACGCCCACGGAAAAAAAATCCACGGTTTGCGCAACGCAACCTCCGAACTGGAGATGCATTTGGAAATATATCGTCTGCGACCGGACGTGCATGCGGTCATTCACGCCCATCCGCCCGTGGCCACCGGCTACGCCGCCGCCGGCGTTGCCCTCAATAAGGCGCTCGTGTCTGAGGCTATCATGGCGCTTGGCTGCGTTCCATTGGCGCCGTACGGGACGCCTGGAACGCCAGAACTTAAAGTCGCCATGGCCGGTTTGATACCCAGGCATGACGCCATCCTGATGGCCAATCATGGAGTTGTCGTCTATGCGCAAGCGCTCGAGCAGGCCCTGTGGAAGCTTGAGGCCGTGGAGCACTTCGCCAAAATATCGCTGGTGACAGAAATTTTAGGCAAGGAAAAATTACTGAGCGAGGAGCAGGTGCAGAAACTTCTCAAGGCGCGACAGGCCTATTTGGGCTTAAACGCCGCGCCGGAGAGAATACCCGACTGTCCCGTGGCCTCGGATTCGCGGTCTCAAACCATTGCGCCAGAACAGAAGGCCGCCGGGGTCCGCAGCATCGTCGATGGGTTGATCCGGGAGTTGAATTTGAGGGGCGGGTAAACGCAGTCATGCAAGGCACAAAACTTGATGTCGGCGAGCCGGAGTATCTGTGGCTTGCGCAAGTGCTTCAGAAGCATTCCTTTTTTCAAAATCTGACCGCGGGACACGTGGAAACCGTTCTTCCCAAACTTTCGCTTTATAACTTCTCCCGCGGCGTAACGGTGATG
>MGUX01000101.1 GCA_001800185.1 Elusimicrobia bacterium RIFCSPLOWO2_12_FULL_59_9 | reverse complement strand
TCGCAGTGCTCGCGCCACAGGGACCGCCGGTGGCGAGGCTCCGGGCGCTCGCAGTGCTCACGCCACAGGGACCGCCGGCCCCTTCGCCGTGCTCCGGGACGATGGAAGCGCCGGAGGCGCGTGTCATGGCGAGGGGGGTCATCGCTCCAGAGTCTCCCGGATGCCTTCGGCCAAAGTGGGGTGGGCGAAAATCATCCCCTTAAAATCGCCGCGGCCCATGCCGCTCCGGATGGCCATGGAAATGATGTGGATGAGCTCGGTGACCCTGGGGCCTATCATCTGCGCCCCCAAAATCCGGCCGGTGGCCGCGTCGCTTAAAATCTGCATGTAGCCCTCCGTCTCTCCCTCCGTCAAGGCCCGCCCCGATGCGGCGAAAAAAAAGCGCTGGGCCTTGATCTCGATTCCCTGGGCCAGGCAGTCGCGCTTCCAAAGCCCTACGCTGGCCACCTCGGGCCAGGTGTAGAGGCAGCGCGGCACAAGACTGCCGTCATAGCGCGACAGATCGCCGGTCGCGCTGCGCGCGGCCGAAATTCCCTGCGCGGTGGCCGCGTGCGCCAGCGGCGCAAGGCCGTTGATGTCTCCCACCGCGAAGATGTTGCGCGCGGGCGTCCTCAAAAAACCATCCACACCGACAAAAGAGCCGGTCTCAGGCACGCCCGCTTTCTCCAGCCCGAGCCCCTCCGCATGCGCCCGCCTGCCGACGCAGACCAGCACTTGGTCGGCTTGCAGGCTCTCTCCGCCGGCCAGACGCAGCTTCCAACCGGAGGCCTGGGGCGCAAGCTCCTCAACCGTCGCTCCGACGGCGACCCGGATGCCGCGCTTCTCGAAGCTGCCTTGCAGCAGCCGCGCGACGCCTTCGTCTTCTCCGGGTAAAAGCCGGGGCATTTTTTCTATCAAGACGATCTCCGAGCCCATCTCCGAAAAAAAACAACTCAATTCGCAGCCGATGGCCCCGCCGCCGATCACCGCCAAGCGGCGCGGGGTTTCGGAGAGATCGAAGATGCGGTCGCTGTCCAAGAGCCGCTCGGCGTGCGCGTCGAAGGGCGGAGGGAAAAAAGGCCGGGTGCCGGCGGCGACGATGGCTGAGCGGAACGCGTAGACACTGCGCCGGCCGGAAGCGGAAACCGCCTCGATTTCTTTATCCGACAAAAAACGGCCCTCCGCCCGGACGAGTTCCACCCCCGCGGCCTTCAGCGTCCTCTCGATGGAGCCCCTCAAAAACGACACCGCGGAGTCTTTGCGCCGCCGTATTTTTTCCCAACTCAGCTTGAGCGCGGCCGGCTCCTCGGCCAGCGCCGAGAGCGCCTTAAATCCGGCCAGCTTGTGGCCCACGTCCAAATAAGATTTGGAAGGGATGCAGCCCAGGTTCAGGCACAAGCCGCCGACATGCCCCTTCTCCAACAGAAGAACTTTGGCTCCCCGCGCGCGGGCCTCCAGCGCCGCCGGATAGCCGCCGGGGCCGGCCCCGATCACCGCCACGTCGTACAAATTCGTCTCAGCCATCGATCCCCGCTTGGCCGGCGCGCGAGAGAATGCTCATCAAGCGCTGCTTAAGCCTGGCCCGCGCCGCGTCCTCCGCGATCTCAAGGCCGTAAACCCAATAGCCGTCCCGGTCCTGCTCGGCCCGCGCCACGCGGCAGCGCAGCTTGTTGAATTTCTCGGTCTCCAGCTCAAAGCTCAAAAAAATCTCCTCGCCCGTCAAAACGCCCCGCGTCAGAAGCCGCGCTCCCACGGCGCTCAAATCCAACAGCCTTCCCCAGCCGTTTTGGGCCCCTTCGCCCAGAGTCCAAAGCACGGGAAGGTATTGGTTGAGGCGGACCGAGCGCCGCCGCCTCACCGCATTTCACCCGCCGAAAGCGCATGCCGGATGAGGACCCCCGTTTTCCCTTTCCTTTCGCCCACGGTCCAAAAATTTTTGCCGTCCCAAAGGAGTCCGCCGGGAGTCCATGCGTTTCCCTGATATTCCGGAAGCGGCGCCTCGGCCAGAATTTTGCCGGGGCTCAAGAGGTCGTGCTTGAGCAGCACGCTCCGGGAGGCGTCCAAAGTCCACATGGCCGTGCCATCGAAGGCGACCGCGGCCGGTTTGCCGCCGGCGTACGGAATCTCGCTCAACACCGTGAGCTGGTTGTCCATCAAGTGCTTGCGCAAGACTCCCGCCCCGACGTCGCAGCTCCAAAGGTAAATGCCGTCGTAGCCCAGGCCTGCGATTTGGGCGCCGGGCGCCTTGAACCGGCTGACGACGGTCAATTGGGCGTCCAGTAAATGCTTCTGGAAAAACCCGGAAACCGTCACGGTCCAGAGAGCCCCCTCGGCGAAAGCCAGGGCCGCGGGAGGATCATGCGCGAAAAAGTAATTCATTTCCAATTTAAGATCGCCGGCTTGATGCCGGTAAATGGACTGCGAATACCAGTCCGCGATCCAAAACGAATCTTTGGCGGCGGCCCCCGCCGCAGAGCTCGACACGCCGCTCTGCGGCTCCATTCGTCCCGTGCCTACGGCACGGGGCCGGGGACCCGCGGCCAAGCCGGAAGGGTGGCTGTAGGGAAGATCCCAGCGAGCGGAGGCGGAGGGTTTTTCTTCAGACGGCCAGCGGTAGGACCGCAGCGAAACCACTGCCGCGGCCAACAGCAGCAGCGCGCCGGCCAAAAGGGCGACGGCTTTGCGGCTCAACGCCGGCGGCCGCCTTTCATCCATCAAGAGATCCAGGTGCGTGCCTTTAAGCCGCACCGCCTGGCGCAGGCAGGGTCCCACCGTCTCCTGGGACCAGGGCGGAGCCAGGCAATCCAGCACTCCGAGCTTTAGAAAATCCACCGCGCGCCCCGCGTCGCGGGATTTCAGGCATACGATGACGGGAAGAAGCGGAAACTCCTGCTGCACCGAGCGCATCCAGCTCGCGCAGGAAGGAGCGCCGGGAAACTCCTCATGCAGCAGAAGGGCGTCGGGCAAAGTTTCGCGAAGAATCTCCAGCGCCGAGGGGCCGTCTTTGGCCTGGAGAGCTCCATAACCCATTTGCTCGGCCAGCACGGTCATTTCCTGGCGCGAGTAGGGGTCCGCGATGACGATGAGAATCTGGGGCATTACGGCTTGGGTATCACAAGCTCCGCGCCCACATTCGGCAGCCCGCGCTCTATCTTGCCGGGGTTGGCCTGGTAAATCAAATCCCACAAGGTAGGGTCGCGGTAATAGCGCTCCGAGAGAGAGCGCAGCGTGTCGCCCTGAAACACGACGTGTTTCTTGGGCCACTGCTCCGCCGCCTTGATGGGCGCGGGTTTGGGTTCGGCTTTGGGGACGGGTGGAGAGGCGGGAGTCTCCGGGTGCGCGGACTCCTGCTTTTGCTGCTCCAAAATCCTCACGCGGTCCTTCATTTCCTGCGCGCGCAGATTCAAGCTCTTGAGCTCCTCCTGCTGCAGCGTCTTGTCGTCGTCCAGGCGCCGGACCTGATCCTGAAGCGACTGCCGCTTTTTCTCCAAATCCTGGAGCTCCTTGTCGAGATCGAGCGCGCGCTCGGAGGCGCGGCCCAGAAATTTGGCGTGGAAAGGCGTCGCGCCGAAACGGTAGCCGGCCGAAAGAAGGAAGCTGCCTCCCGGGGCGTTGGCCGCGGCCGTGGGAAGGGAGAAGGAGGCGTCGATGGCCCAAGGCGACAAGTCCACGCCCAAGCCGAAAGCCAGTTGGCGCACCTGCCCCAGCGCCAGGCCCTTGCCCATGCGGACCTTCAGCAGCCCCTCGAAAAGCTTGGCCTCCACGCCGGGATAAAAGACGCTCAAGCCTGAGCGCACGCGCAGGTCCCCCGCCAGCGTCAGGATGCCGTAGTCATAGGCTAGGCCCAGATTAAATGCCGGCGTCGGCAGATCCGTGCCGGCCTGCAGCTCCATCATGGACAATCCGACGTTGAAATTTTCCAAGACCGGGATGATCACGCCGCCGTCCACCCCCACGCCGAAGCGATCCTTGGCGGGCGTGCGCAGGCTGATCAAGCGGGCGTTGACGCCCCAGCGCGGCGTGGCGTAGGGAGCGACCTTCCATGCCGGAGGAAGCTTCCACGCCTGCTTCCGGGCCCAGGAGAAAGCGAAAACGTCCTTGCTGGCGACGGCGTCCTGTTGCATGCCGAACCAGCCGAAGGAAAAGACCCCGGTCGGCACCTCCTCGATGGGCCGCGAGTAGACGGCCGCGCCCTGCGCCACCGAGCCGCCCGGCAAAAAACGCCGGCCGATGTCGCCGGAGGCCTCCAGGAACTTTTTATCGGCCAGGCCGGCCGGATTGTAAAACAAGGCGAAGGGATCGTCGGCCAGGGCGGTGTAGGCGTAGCCGATGCCGTTGGGGCGGGCGCCGGGAAGCACTTCCGGAAAGCTGACGCCGCCGGCAGGCCGGCCGAGCAAGGCCGCGGCGAAAACCGCCGCGATGATCCGAAGGGACTTTTTCATATTGGACGTATTATACTTAAAGATGCCCGGAAAAAAAACGGGCTGCCGATTGGCGCACCCAGAAAATGGCGAGAATCGACGTGTAATGCCCGAAGGGAATCCACTTTTGGCCGGCGCGGGGGAAAGCCTCCTTGAGCTTGCGGGCATTGGCCCTCGGCACGACGCGGTCGAACCAAGCGTTGATGAGCAACACGGGCCTTGAGTCCCCGGAGCCGCGATAAAGCCTGGGATCGAAGGGCCTTAAGTGCCGGGAGAGTTCCTCCGGGGAGAGCCTGAGGCGGTCGACCACGCCGCGCGTCATCGCGCTGTGTTGGATTAAATCCGCGAAATCCGCGCCTCCCAGAAAAAAAGCGCCCGCCTGAAACCGGTCGTCAACGACAAATACGACCGAGCCGACGATGGCTCCCAAGCTCACGCCCAGAAGCCCGACGCGCCGGCCGTCCACCTCCGGCCGCCTCCCGAGCCAGGTCCTGGCGCGCCGCACGTCCAATACGGCCTGCTCGGCGTGAGCGGCCAGGCTTTGGGGCGAGCGCCCGAAAAAGAGCGGACCGGTGTGAAGGCCGGTGATGCCCGAAGGGTAGCGCGGGTCCCGCGGCAGCCGGTGAAATTGAAAAGGAAGCTCCACCAAGAAAACCGCGCTTCCTCCGCTCAACAGAGCGTCGACGAATCTTTCCTCGATCCATGTGTTTGGGGCCGCCAGAACGGGGAGCAGGATTACCGCGGGCCAGGGGCCGCGGCCTCGCGCCGGAACGTAGAAGCGCCCCCAAATCGTGTCGTTGGAGGCGTAAAAGCCCCGCCGGGCGGAGGGCATGCGGACCTCAAACACGCGGCGCTCGGCGTCGGAAAAAACCAGCGTCGCGGTGCTGACGAATTTCTCGCGGGCGTCATAATTCAGAAAGCCGGCGGTTCCGGACAAAGGAAACGCCGAGACCCAAACGGTCATTATCCACGCCGCCAGAATGCTTCGCATCCGCGCCTTGGCTCCGGTTAAAAATTGAAAACCGAGGAAACCGCCCACTGGTAAAGATCCAGGTGGCCTTCAAGCTCCCAGGAAGTGAGCTCCCACTTCATTGAAAAATTGTCGCGGATGCGGTAGTTGAGCGCCGCGGTATGCTTCTTGATCCTGCGGTGAACGCGCCCCTTCCCGGTGAAGACGTTGATCTGAAAAAATTCCTGCCCGTTGACGAGGACGGAGCCGTTGCGAAGGGTGAGTTCGGGCCCGTAGCGCTGCATATAGTCGTAGCCGAGGACGCCCGTGAGCTTGCCCCCCAACCCCCACAGAAACTCCGGCAGCGGCAGGGGCATGGCGGCCTGGAAGGAGTAGCCGCGAACGTAATCTTTGTCGGCCGGCAGATCGGCGGAAACCAGCGTCGTGCCGGTGCTCGCGATGATGGTCGTGATCAGAGGCGAGCGGAAATCCAGCGAGGAGTAGTTGAACTCCGAGTTGAACGAGAGAGCGCCCCATTGCAGGAAAAGGTCCGCCCCGTAGATGCCGTATTTGAGGGTGTCGTCGATGTCGTAGCGCCCCCCCATCGCCGAAAAGCCCACGTCCAGGCTTCTGATCGCGGGCAGCGCCAAAGGCGCGCTAAAATCGCCGAGGCGAAACTCCAGGCGCCCTCCCACCGACTTGGTGTCGTTGTTTTCCCTGAAATCGGTGTTTTGATGGTTCCAATCCATATCCACGCCGTTGGGCGAAAGCGGGGCGATCACCAGCACTTGGGAGCTCGGAAAGGGGCGGCCCTGCTCCCGGCTCTCCGCCAAGCCGTTGACCGCGTAGAACTGCGCCTGATAGGGCGCCCAAATGCTTTCGGCGTCCGGGAAAAAGCTGATCTCCGCTCCGATATCCGTGTAGCCGGCGCTGAAAAGAGGGTGCGGCAGATTCAGCCGGATCACCGCGTCCAAATTCCTGGGGTCGGCGTAAAACAGGGGGTGGGTGATGGTCAGGTATTGGTCGGGCCGGTAGCGCCTGCGGTTGTACGCGCCGTACGGAATCAAGAATTTTCCCATCGCGAAATTGAAGTGCCTCCAGCTTTTATGCGCCGCTAGGATCTGGGAAATGCGAGGCTGGCCCTGGACGTCGGTGGTCATCTCCAGGCGGAAGGGAATCCCGGACAAAACCGGCCCATCCACGGAGAGGTAGGTGCCCGGCAAAAAGAGGGAGTTTTCGACCTCCACCTCCGCGGCGTGGAAGGCGGGTCCCAGCCCGCGCCAGGTCAGGGCCAGGCTGCCGCTGAATTCCCAATTATCGGAAAAAGGGGCCGCGGACGCGCGATTGACACTCAGGAACAAAACAGTTACAATGAGAGCGAGTTTTTTCACCCGAGGCGCCTATCGTGGAAGAAAAAAAGAAAGATCAAGAGAAAAGCCAGCCGACACGCGACGTTTGGATCGAACTGCGCACCGCTTTGCATCGCATCGAAGGGATAGTCCGGGTGCCCAGCCATACCCCTTGCCGCCGGATCTCCGACATGATTTGGCACGCCGACCGGGGCGCCAGCGGCATCCTGCAATTGGCCGACGCCGCCGTCTACGGCCTGGACTCGAACAAAGTTCTGTTCCGGAAACCCATCCTGGGCGTCAACAAGGGCAGCGTCCTTTTCGTGTCCCCGATGGCGGCCGAATCGGAGCCCTCGCTCGTCTGGGAAATTCCCTTGTCGGAATACACGAGGAATTGAGCCGCCGGATTTCCGCTTAAGGTTAGCAGTTTCTTTCAGGACAAAGCAAACAGGAGGTCAACACAGTCCATGTCCCATGTTATCACCGAAAAATGCCTTGGAGAGCAATATGCCGCCTGTGTGGATGTCTGCCCCGTGGAATGCATTCATCCGACCCCTTATCAGGACCAGCCTTTCATGATCATCGATCCGGACGTCTGCATCGACTGCGGCGTCTGCCTTCCGGAGTGCCCTGTCGGCGCCATCGTGGGCTCGGTCGACGAGGCCGCGGACTACGCCAAGATCAACCAGGAACTGACGGAAGCCTCCAAAAAATGGGAAGAAGAAAACGGGAAAATCACCCCTCGTCCGCCGAACGATCCTCCCCGCAGGCCTGGCAACGTTTTAGTCAAATAAGGAAAATAAAAAACCTCCTTCGCGGGCTAGCCCGAATTCCCCGGCTGGGAATTCGCCCGGAGGGCCGTCGCTGCAAATCAGCGACGGGGCTGTCCGGCGCCGCAGGCGCAACCGCAGTCGCGGGGTTCTGTACAGTATGTTTGGGCCACGCAAAGGCGGCGACTACGGTTTTCGGGCTGGGGTGGGCCGGCCTGCTTTGGGCCGCCCCGGCGTTCGCTCAAGGGCCGTTCATCCAGGTCCGTTATCCGCCGCAAGGCAGCACGGTCCCTTTCAAGCCGGCGACCTTCATTCTGGGATCAGTCACGCTGTCGAGCGCCGTGCCCGCCGCCCCGCTGCCCCCCGAAAGCCCCAAGCCGGTTCTGACGGTCAACGGCCAGCCGGTGAAGGTCTATAAAACCGGAGGCTTCCTGCACTACCTGCCGGTCTCGCCCGGCGAATTCACCCTCCGCTTGCGCGCCTCTTTGGAAGGACGGACGACGGACGCCGCGCACACCCTTTATGTGGAGCGCCCCCTGCCTTCGCCCTCGACGGGCGCCTTCGAGCTCGTCGCCGGGAGCGTTTTTCCGGCATCGGATCAGAGCCTCGCGGCG
>MGUX01000100.1 GCA_001800185.1 Elusimicrobia bacterium RIFCSPLOWO2_12_FULL_59_9 | reverse complement strand
CGAAGCTACGTCTTTCGGGAGATCTATGAGGAGTGTCGGTGGAGACTTTTAGGATTGTCGGTCGAACTGGCTCCAGTTTAGGAGCCGGGCAAACAGGAGGAAGTGGGCCGGACACAGGACAGGTGCGTCTAAAAACCATCCCCGGAGGTCAAAGTGGCCTGGAGGGAAAGTCGATCCGTCGGCCACCCGGCCGGCGGTGAGACAGGCGTAAACGGGAGATTTTTTTCGATTTTTGGGATCTCCCCTTCCCCAAACCGGCACCACTCGAAGTTCCCTGAGCTTTTGGGGGCCGGGCGCAACGCTGGAGCCGACGTTTTTTTTATTCTATAGTGCTGGGCCGGGGCGGGGCCAACCTCCTCGTCTTTCTATTTGCCGGGAAAAACGCGGCTGGTTCTTCTGTGGCTCAACGACAGCATCTACGGCCGCTGACGGCCCATTGCCGATCGATCATGAAAGTCATCGCCGTCTTGCCCGCCTACAACGCTGAAAAAACGCTTGAAAAAACGGTCGGAGACATTCCGCCCGGCGTGGTGGATGAAGTCATATTGGTCGATGACGCCTCAGAGGACCGCACCGTTGAAATATCGCGGCGCTTGGGACTGATCACCCTCCGGCATGAAACCAACCGGGGTTACGGGGCCAACCAAAAAACCTGCTACCGCCAGGCTCTCGACCGCGGAGCCGATATCGTGGTCATGATTCATCCGGATTATCAATATGATGCGCGCCTAACGCCCTATCTGGTCGGGCTCATTCAAAACGACATCTGCGACTTTGTGCTGGGCAACCGTATCCGCACCCGCCGCGAGGCGCTGCGCGGCGGAATGCCGCCGTACAAATACTTCGCCAACCGGGGACTGACCGTACTGGAAAATTTCTGGAC
Source organism: Elusimicrobia bacterium RIFCSPLOWO2_12_FULL_59_9 (assembly GCA_001800185.1). Taxonomy (GTDB): domain Bacteria; phylum Elusimicrobiota; class Elusimicrobia; order O2-12-FULL-59-9; family O2-12-FULL-59-9; genus O2-12-FULL-59-9. The sequence continues at coordinate 24,541 of MGUX01000100.1, read as the reverse complement.
GGGTCAAAATCTCGGGGAATGGCACTCGGGCCTGCGGGTCTATTCCCGCAAAGTCCTGGAAACGGTCCCGTGGCGCAAGAATTCAGACGATTTCGTCTTCGACCAACAGATGCTCATACAAGCCGCCCACTTTGATTTTCGCATTGGGGATATCCCGGCCTCGGCCAGGTATTTTGCGGAGGCTTCTTCCATCGGCTTCAAGAGAAGCGTGGTCTACGGCCTTTCCACGCTGGGAGTGCTGTGGCGCTATCGACTTCACCGGATGGGCGTTTTCAACTACCCCATCCTCATCGCTGACCCTGACAAATCGTCATGACGACGCTGATCTACCATTGGCAGATTTATTTGGCCTGCATCCTCATCGCCTTGGTCATCTCGCTCGTCTGCACCCCGCTGATGCGCTTCGTCGCCACCCATTTGAAGGTGCTCGATACCCCCTCCAGCGAAATCAAGACCCACAAGCACGCGACCCCGTCTTGGGGAGGCGTCGCCGTTTTCGCCGCCTTCGCTTCCAGCCTGCTGATCATCCGCTTTTGGACTCATTTTCCCACGGGCACCTTAAACAGCTTGAGAGCCATCCTCCTGGGCGGGACCATCGTGCTTATTTTGGGCATCATCGACGATTTGAAAAAGCCCAACGGCCTGACCATCCGCTCAAAATTTCTGTTTCAAACCCTCGCCGCGCTGCTTTTGATTTACTACGACATCCGCATCCAATTCGTTCAACCGGTCTACCTGGCCTACTTTTTGACCGCCCTTTGGGTCGTCGGACTGACCAACGCCCTCAACATTATCGACATTATGGACGGACTGTGCGCCTCCCAAGCGATCGTCTGCGGACTGGCCTTCCTCATCATCGCCATTCCTTCGGAGCTAATCTATGTCAACTTCGCGGCGGCGGCTTTGGTCGGCGCCGCGCTGGGTTTTTTGCCCTACAACATCGGCCCGCAGCAGCACAAGATATTCCTGGGGGACTCCGGCAGCATGCTCATCGGCTTCGTGCTGGCTGCCCTCTCGCTGGGGACCTCCTATTCCCACTTCAACGACTTGGCGGTGTTTGCGCCCATTTTTATCTTAAGCATCCCGTTATACGACACTTTTTTTGTCATGACCATACGCCTTCTAAACAACAAATCCCCCTTCATGGGCAGCAAAGACCACTTCGCCTTGCGCCTGGAGGCGCTGGGCCTGGAACGCCGGCACATCGTCTTCACCGCGGCCGCGGTGAGCGCCCTCTTGTCGGCGCTGGCAGCGATGCTGCCCTACGTCAATCTCGTCTGGTCCGTCTGGATTTACATCATCATCGGCGGGGAATTTCTGCTCTTCAGCCTGGCTCTGGCCAAGATAAAGATGCACTGAGAAAAAGTGAACAAATACGATATCCGAGTGGTAGAGTGGTAGAGTGATCAAGTGAAAAACAGCAGAAAAGCGACAAGTTCCTCATCGACGCCTCGTCCCGTCACTTTACCACTTCCCCCGTCACTTTACCACTTTACCACTTTCTTCTTGCCACTCTACCACTCTATCACTTTACCACTTTATCACTCTATCACTGTACCACTATGTTGAACACCGACGTTCTTATCATCGGCGCCGGCTTGGCCGGCATGTCCTGCGCGCACCACCTGCAAAAAGAGGACCCGGCGCTCCGGTGCCTGGTATTGGAAAAAAGCCGCGCCGTAGGGGGGCTGGCGGGCTCATTTATCCAGGACGGCTTCACCTTCGATTATACGGGGCATCTGCTGCATCTGCATGACCCTTACGGCAAAGATTTTATCTTGCGGCTGCTGCGGGGAAACCATATCCGCCACGAGCGCAGCGCCTGGATTTATTCCCAAAATACCTACACGCGCTACCCCTTTCAAGCCAACACCTTCGGCCTGCCCCGGCGCGTCATCGACGACTGCGTCGTGGGCTTTTTAAAAACCCTGAATAAACGACCGCCGGCCCAAAACGCCGGCCCGGCCAACTTCAAAGATTGGTCGCTGCAAACCTTCGGCGAGGGAATATCGAGGCACTTCATGTTCCCTTATAATCAAAAACTTTGGAGGATGCCGCTGGAGCGCCTGACCACGGAGTGGCTCGGCCGCTTCGTTCCAAAACCCAAGGTGGAAGAGGTGCTTTACGGAGCTCTGACGGACCAAAAAAAGTTCTTCGGCTACAACGCCTCGTTTTTATACCCCCGTCGCGGCGGCGCCCAAGCTCTCCCCGACGCCCTGGCGGCGCGGACGTCCGGCATCCGCCTCGGCGCCCCCGTCACCCGCATCGACTTCAGACAGAAAATAATCGAAGCGGGGGGCCTGGGCCAAATCCGCTATAACCGTCTGGTCAACACCATGCCGCTGGTCCATCTCATCGATGCTATGGCCGGCGTCCCCGGCGGCGTCCGCGCCGCGCGCCGAAAACTGCTCTACAATACGGTTTACTGCTTCAATATCGGCTTTAACCGGCCCAGAATGTCGGATAAGCACTGGATTTACTTTCCCGAAAAACGGTTTCCTTTCTACCGCGCCGGGTTCTGCTCCAATTTTTCTGAAAATGCGGCTCCCAACGGAACCTCTTCCTTATATATAGAGATTTCGCGCTCTCCCGGCGCCCGCCTCGATTTCAATAAGACTGAGACGCAAATCCTCAAGGGGCTGCGGGAATGCGGCCTGACTCGCCGATCCGACCAAATCGTCACCAAGAAATGGACCCCGATCCCATGCGCTTACGTCGTCTACGACCGTGACCGCACGCCGTCGGTCCAAGAGATATTCGCTTTTCTGGGCGAAAACCGCGTGGAATCCATCGGGCGCTATGGCGCCTGGAAATATTCCTTCATGGAAGAGGCGATTATGGATGGAAAGCGCTGCGCGGAGCGGCTTCTGGGCCGCAAAGGGACCGCCCCGGAACGGCCCGACGCCCCCCTTGCCGCATTGTTAAAATAACCCCAAATCCTTGAGAACCTCGGTCACGCGGAGCCGATGGGCCGCGGCCAAGGGCGTCAACGGCAGGCGCAATTCCGGCGCGCACAGTTTCAGCATGCCCAAAGCGGCCTTGACCGGAATCGGATTGGTTTCCACAAACAGCGAGCGCATGAGAGGCAAAAGCCTGCGGTGCAGCCCGCGCGCCTCCTGGACCCGGCCTCCGAGGTACGCCCGGCACATCCGGCTCATTTCGCGGGGCGCGACGTTGGCCGCCACCGAGATCACGCCTTGCGCGCCCAGGGCAAGCATCGGCAGGGTCAAAGAATCGTCGCCGGATAAAACGCAAAAACGATCATCCACCAAATTGAGCAGATCGGACACTTGATCCAAATCCCCGGAAGCCTCTTTGACGCCGATAATGTTCTTGTGTTTTTTCGCCAGCGCGGCCAGAGTCTCCGGCTTCATATTGACTCCCGTGCGGCCCGGAATATTATAAACGATGACAGGCGCTTTCGCGGCTTTGGCCACCTCGCCGAAATGAAGCTTCTGCCCTTCCTGCGTCGGCTTGTTGTAGTAGGGAACGATCACAAGCATTCCGTCGACTTTCAACCGGCCGACTTCCCGCACCGCCTCCACGGTTTTCCAGGTGGCGTTGCTGCCCACGCCGGGCACGACCGGAATCCTTCCGGCGGCCTCCTCGGCGACGATGCGGATGACCCGCAGATATTCCTCGGGCTTGAGCGTCGCCGCCTCCCCCGTCGAGCCGCATGGGACCAAGCCCGCCGTCTCGGACTTCAGGTGGAAATCCACCAATCGCCGGAGAGTACCCTCGTCAATCTCGCCTTTTTTAAAAGGCGTCACCAACGCGACAAAAGATCCTGAGAACATGATCTTTCCTCTCCACCACTCCACCACTCCACCACTATACCACTATACCACTATACCACTCTATTACTTAATCTCACCTGTATATACTATCTTTGCGGGTCCTTCCAACCACAACTGATCGAAGACGGCGCCGGGAACGACGCGGCGAGCTCCCCCCTTCGCCCAGGGCGCAACCGGGAGACCGGCCCTGCAATCCACGCTGAGGACATCCCCGCTGCGGACCCGGACTTGGAAAGGGAAACCGGCCAGCTCCAAAGCGACCGCCAACACGGCGCAGGCGGTCACCCCCGTGCCGCACGCCAGCGTCTCGGCTTCCACGCCCCGTTCGTAGGTTCTCAAGCGCGCCGGCGCTTCATTAAAAGCGATAAAATTGACGTTGGCTCCCTCGGGCCTAAAAAGGGGGTGGCGCCGGATGGCCCGGCCCAGGGTCTGCACGTCGACGCTCTCCACTTCGCGGACAGGAACTACGACATGGGGAACCCCCGTGTGCAGGGCATGCGCGGTGAAAGTCTTTCCGCCGGCCCGCAAAGCGATGGAAGTTCTCAGGATGCGGGCCGCAGGCATCTTGACCCGCGCGACCCCGTCGCGCACGATCTCAGCCTCCAAAACGCCGCGGTCGGTTTCAAAAGAAAATAATTTTTTGACCCAGCCCCGCCGGTACATCCACCAAGCCGCCGCCCGGGAGCCGTTGCCGCAAAAAGCGGCCGAGCCGTCGGCGTTGAAATAGCGCAGCCGCGCCGGGCGCCCCTTCGCGGCGCGGCGCACGACCAAAAGTCCGTCGGCCCCCACCGACGTCCCTCTTTGGCACAATCTGCGCGCCAAGCGCGGCCAGGCGCCGGGGGCGGCTCCCGCCTCTATCAAAATGAAGTCGTTTCCGGCGCCGGAAAGCTTCCAGAAAAGCATCAGGGCAGCCTTCCGGAATTCTCAGCGATCCATTGCTTCATCGAACCCGCGTAGCGGGCGAGATAAGGAGCGTCTTTTTGCGAAGCGGCGCTTTCCAGGTTTTCAAGAGAGGCCGCGGCGTCGCCCTTTTTAAAATCCGTCAGAGCCAATATCCAGGACGCCAGAGGATTGCGAGGATGGTTCTTGAGAATTTCACGCGCCGCCGCAGCGCTCTCCTCCGTTTTTCCGGTCTTTTGCAGCCACAACGCCCGGCGCAACAGCAGGTCTTTGCGCTCCGGTTCAAGAGCTATGGCCCGGCCCAAACTGAGCGAAGCATCTTTCCAGCGCCCCTGCCTCTGCTGGAAAACGGCTAGGTCCCTCCAACCGTCCGCCTCCGGGGAGATTTCAACGGCCTTGAGAGCGGCCTGCTCGGCCGCGGCGTATTGATTGTCTCCCGCCAAAGCCCGGGACAAACGCCGGTACACGGACGCCGAAACCTTTCCGCGCGAGACGGCTATTTGGTAGCAGCCGGCCGCCTTGCCCGAGAGTCCGAGCCCGTCGTATACCCGGCCCAGTCCCAAATTCGCCTCGACGTCATCGGGGCGGCGCCGGAGCACGCGCTCAAACAAGGATTTAGCCCTATTGAAGAGCCCGGCATCCACCAGCAACTGGCCGTAAGCCAGAAGCAAAGCCCGGTCCTTGGGATGAAGCTTGATGGCGAGTTGATAAACTCCCAGGGCTTTGTCCATCCGGCCGAGTTTCTTATAGCAATCGCCCATAGTCCAGTAGGCCGCGCGGGCGCTGCGTTTGCTTAAACGCCGAAGAAGATAGGAATCCAATTGCTCGATGGCCTTCGTATATTGGCCGGTTTGACGCAATCGCTCGATCTCCTCAATTGCCTTGTCGGTCCGGAACGCGAAGGCCGGAAGCAGCGCCGCCATCGCCGAAATTAGGACCGCGGAAATAATTTTTTTCATCGGGCGGACCATTTCTTCATCAGAAACGGCATGGAGAACCTGAGCAGGTTTCGTTTGGCCGGCTCGATGGAGGCATTGGCGGCCTGGATGCCCAAATCCACCGTCCCGTGGGCCCGGCCGAACTCATAATTGCGCATGTCGCCGACTTTGGGAGTGATGACGAAATTGGCGTACTGGAGCGCCTCTTTGACCAATAAGGAACCGCCGATATCGATGACTTGTTCCAGCGTCATAAGCACGTTGGGCAGAGTCGACCGGGTGAAATCGCCTTCGGTGACGCTGGCCAGCACCCAGTCGGCGCCCATTTCGCCGGCCAGTTTGGCCGGGACATAATCCACCACGCCGCCGTCCACCAGAAGCCGGTGACGGTAAAGCACCGGCTCAAAAAGGCCCGGAACGTTGACGCTGGCGCGGACCGCCGGCGCCACGGGCCCGGAGCGAAACACGATCCGCTCTCCCGTCTTGATGTCCATGGCGACGCAGGCAAACGGCTTTTTTAAGGCGTCGAAAGTCGTATCTCCAATGTATTGGTTTACAAGGGTCTCGATTTTTTTGGTGGACAGAAGGCGGTCCGACAGAATGAGCCGCAGAACGCTCAAGGCGCTCAGGTCGACGCCCGAGGAAATTTGCATGCTCCGCGCGAAGGCGTCCAAAGTGGCAAACGGCGTTTCGGCCGCGTAGAGCGCTCCAAGCAGAGCCCCCATGGAAGTCCCGGTCACCAAATCGACCGGGAAACCTTCCCGCTCGAGAATCTTGATGACGCCGACATGGGCCACGGCCCGTGCGCCGCCTCCGGAAAGAACCAGGCCTATCTCCGGCCGCCGGCCGGCGGGCAGCTCCTTGAGCTCCTCCCAGAGAAACTCGGTAAAGAGCTGGTCCTCGCTTTCGACGCCTTCGGCGGGCGCGGCGAAGGAGGTCGCCGCGGCCCCCGCCGCAGAGCTCCGGGGACCCGGTAGCGCCGGCCCTTTCGCGGAGCTCAAGGACGATGGAAGCGCCGGTGGCGCGAGACGAGGCGCGGCGGCGATCAAAAAAATCACTCCGGCCGCAAAAAGAATCGAGGCAAAACGCGGCATGCGCCTATTCCAAAGTCCGGCCCACGGCTCGCTCCAGACCGGCTTTGGCCAACAGGTGCTCCTTGATCGCCGTCAAATATTCCATCTGGGCTTCCAGCAAAACGAGGGTCCCCTGAAGCATCTCCAGCCTGCCGGGAGAGAGCTTGACGGCCTTGTCATAGGAGGCGTGAATTCCATCCCACGCTTTCTCGCGGGCCGGCCACTCTTTGGACCAGAACATCAAATTTTCGTAGGCCTGCATCACCTGCAGCCGCACCGCGTCTTGCAGCTCCGAGCGCTTGAGCTGGCCCTGCCTCTGTTCGGCGCGCTTCTTGCGCACGTGACTCCAATAATCGTAGGAAAAAGGGAACCTGACGCCGAACGTCACAAACCAGTTGTTGTTGCGCAAGGGAAAGTCCGAGCCCACGAATTCCTGGCCCGCCCCGATGATCAAGCTGGGCACGCGCCGTCCCAGCGCCAAGTTGACCGAAATGGCGTCCATCTCCGCTTTATAGGTTTCCGCCTGGAGTTCGGGCCGGACCTCCATCGCCCAAACTTTGGATTTTTCCAAATCGGCCGCGACCTGCCGCGTTTCCAGACGGCCGTCCACCCGGAAATCGGCGTCCAACTCCAAATTGAGAACTTTGGCGAAATCCAGGCGCGCCTGAACGATGTCTTGGCCGGACCGCGCCTCCAGAGCGCGAAACCGGCTCAAGCTTCCCTGCGCGGCCACCTCGTCCCAGCCCGAGGGTTTGAGCTGCTCCAAAAGTTTTCGCGCTCCGGCGGCGAGTTCCGCCACCGCCGTATCCTGCTCCTGCGCCAGCAGCAGGCGGTAGAAAACCTGGCTTGTCTTAAAAGCGATGTCCAGCCGGATGGCTTCGTAATCGGCCTCCGCCTGCTTGAGCGCCGCCTGGGCTAGGCGCAGCGTGTCCCCCTGGCCGGCATGCAAAGAATGCTGCACGGAAACGCGGCCGGTGTAGACGTTGTCATGGATGGACGGGAACAAGTTCAGGGACCCGACGCTCGGCGGCAGCGAGAAAGGATATTGGGAGGAATATTTGGTGGTGTTCGCCTCGATGCCGATCTCCGGAAAGAACAAAAACAGCGCCTCCTTGATCCGCTGCTTGGCGATGGCGATATTCTGCTCCTCGAGAAGAAGCTCCGTGTTGTTGAGCACCGCCAACTGGACGGAGTCGTCGAGATGGAATATCCGCGCGTCCGGCCTAAGCGCGCGGGCGGGCCCGGCAAAAAACAGCAGGGCGATAATAACGGCAAGGCGTTTGGCCATAGCTCGATTCAAAGGGATGATCCGCGCGGTCAAAGCTTAAAGCCGCTTGTGATGTGCTGCAGTTCCGTTTTCAAGGCCTGGATTTCCTGCAGAAAGGCGTCCTCTTGAAATTTCTTCGACAAGACGTCCAAACGGGCGCTCAAATGCTTGAGAGCGTTGCGGTCTTCTTTGAGCTTGATTTGGAGGCTTTCCACCATGCGGTTGAATTCATCCTGCAGCTCCCCCAACTCGTCGCCGGTTCGCAGGGACACGCGATGCGTCAGGTCCCCGGTGGCGACCGACTGGGCGCTCTTTTCAAACCGGTAGACGGGCCCCGCGATCCTGTGGGAGACGATCAAGGACATGAGAAAACAAATGCCAAGGTACAAAATGACCTTGACCAGGAGCACGCCCTGAACCTTATCCAGCAGAGGCTCGGCCCCCGGCAGCTCCCGGGAGATAATGTTGATCATCGTCCAGTATAAATCGATGCCGACCACCAACACCGCGATCAAAACGAAACCGAACACCAACCCCACGTACTTAAGCTGCAGCGTCTCCTTGATTAAAATGACGCTGCGGTTGAATTGACGGTTTTCAGCCATAGGCGTTCTCAATGCGAGTCAATGGACACCGACCGCAGAAGCTCCAGCCATTCGGCGCCGACGGTCTTAAGCTTCCCGGTGGCCTCCTCCAGGGAGACCTCCTCGATCCGGTTGCCTTTAAGGGCGACCATGACGCCGAAGCGCTTCTCGTCGGCCAACTGAGCCGCCCGGACTCCCACGCGGGTGGCCAAAATCCGGTCAAATAAAGTCGGGGGACCTCCGCGTTGAATATGGCCGATGACGGCGCAGCGGGCTTCGATGCCGGTCTCTTTTTCAATGGCACGGGCCAGCCTCTCGCCGACGCCGCGCTGCTTGAGCAGGTTATGGCCGAATTCGTCGAGCGGCTGGGACGCATCGCCCCCCTCCAGTTCCACAGCCTCGCTGGCCACCACCAAAGCGTGCTTTTTGCGCCGGTGGGCGCTTTCAACGGCCCGGGCGACGGCTTTGATCGAAACGGGCTTTTCAGGAATCACGGTGAAGTCGGCCCCGCTGGCCAAGCCCGTGTAGAGCGCCACCCAGCCGGCATGGCGTCCCATCACCTCCAAAACCATGGCGCGGTGGTGGCTTCGGCCGGTGTCCTTAAGGCGCTCGGCCGCATCCACGGCGATCGTGGCCGCCGTGTCGAAGCCGAAAGTGAAATCGGTGGCGGAGAGATCGTTATCCATGGTTTTGGGAACGCCCACGACCGGAAAACCGAACTCCCGGTAAAGCCGCGCGGCCACGCCTAGAGTGTCCTCGCCCCCCATCGCGACCAGGGCGTCCAGGCCCAGTTTCCTGAGATTTTGCCTGCACAACTCCGGCCCGCCCTCCCGTTTGAAGGGATTGGTTCGGGAAGAGCCGAGCAAAGTCCCGCCCTTGTTGATCCAATCTTCGACGTCCTCGGGCCGCAGGGCGATCGACTGCGCTTCCACCAGCCCTTTCCAGCCGTCCAAAAAACCGGCGCACTCCCAGCCCAGGCGCGCGGCCTGCAGCACGCAGCCGCGCACCGCGGGATTGAGCCCCGGGCAGTCGCCGCCGCCGGTGAGGATGCCCAGACGCTTGGCCATCAATAGTCGCCTTGGACGCCCTCCCGCGCGGCCGCTCTCCGGCCTTTTTCAAGATACCAATCCGGCCGGACCGCCGATCCCATGGCCTCGGCGCTCAGTTGGTAGCGGTCCATCCACGGCGTCGCTTCGCGGTCGATGATTTCGTTGAGCTTCTCTATGCGCTGGGCGCCCGTGGTCTTCAAAAATTGCCGGCGCTGGGCGGGAGTGTCCTGAAGGAAATATTCGTTGAAAATCGCCCGGCCCGCCATGTAGCCGCTGGAGCCCGCCTTCATCGCCATTTCGACGTATTGGATGAAGACGTCGAACTTCTCGCCGGCCGACAATAGCACCCACGGCCGGATGGCCGCCTCGTCCAACGCTTCGAGGTTATCCATGATCTCCGCCTCGCCCATGCTCTTTAAGTTGCCGGGGAATTCCAGCTTCAAAATGTCGGCATAGGGACCTATCAATTTGCAGGCTTCAAGGATATTGCGGCTTTTGCGAACCAAATATTCGGGGGCGTCTTTGTCCTCGCCCTTTCTGGGATAGGAAAGCTCCTCGATCATGAGCAGAATGTCCCATTTCTGGCACTCTCTCCACACCTGCTTGACGAAGGCCTCCTGCGCCCGGGTGTTCTTGGCGTCCGTGGTGTCGAGGTAGACCAGGAGCTTCACGGCGCCGGCGCCCATGCGCTTGATTTTTTCCACGCTCCAGCCCGGCTCCATCTGTCCGGCAAGCCCCGCGTCCCGGCTCATCTCGCAGCGAACGATGAGCCCCACGCCGCGCGGCAGGCTGCCGGTATTGAGGCATTGCCGCGCGCCGTAATTGACGTCCAAAAGAACACCGCTCGCGTAGCCGCCCAGAAACGACACCATCTCCATTTTGACGTCCCGAATCTCCCCATAGTCCGGCTCGGCGGGAGCTCCCTGCCGCTCATGCATGGCGCGCAGGGCTTTCTTGAAGGAATTGGACTGGTCCAGGGCGAAAACTTTGAAGCGCCCGCCGGCGTCGGTGATCTGCTTGAGCCCCGCCAGTTTGCCGGGGCTTAAATTCAGGAAATAATCCCTGGGGGAGACCTTCTTCGCCTTTTCCAATGTCTGCGCCATGATTTCCTCCTTCGGTTTAGAAATTGCCGACGTATCTAAACTGCACGATTCTTTCCGATTTCCGGTGCTGGCCGCTCGAAAATTCGCTTTTTCCTATTTCCCGGACTCCGAGGTCCAAAGACAGAAAGGGCGTCGCGTAGATTCTCAACCCCGCATTCAGCCGGTTTTGGTCGCTGCGCCTTAAATTATCGAACTCCGCGAGGAGCGAAGCCTTATCCTGGATGTTGTAGCTCAAGCCCAGGAACCCGTAGACGTCGTCGCTGTCAAAATCGGAAATATTGAGACCGTAGTGCGTCATCAGTCCCGGAGTTAAAATTTCCTGGGAGGCCGCCAAATAAAGCCCCTTGCCTTTTTCCGAAAACCTCCGGGTCGAGCGATTGTAAAAATAACCCTGCCCGTCGAAACCCGCGGCCAAGGCCGGAAGCAATCGATCACCGTCGAAAAACCGGAATTTGAGCTGCAGTTCGGGCCGCGCCAAATCCACCGGAGAATCGTCTCCGATGAAGCGGTCCACGTGGAATGAGGCGCCGATGCTCAGCCTCTGGAACACTCCGAAGGAAAGCCAGTTGAGGACTCCGCCGCCCGAAAAAAACCGCGTCCGGATGCCGAAGCTTCCGTAATCGAGCACCCCGGCCGTGGGAACGTCGATGATGCCCACCTCGGGTTGAAACAGGCCGAACTCCCGCAGTTTCTCGGATTTCGGACGCGCATGGCCGGCCGGGCTCTGGGCCCAAAGCCCGGCCGGGGCCCAAAGCAGAAGGCAAAGCCCTAACGCCGGCAATCTACTCATGGGCCTTGGGGGATTTTTTGACGCCCTTTTTCTCCCCTTTTTTCTCGCCTTTTTTTTCTTCCTGCTTCTCATCCACGCCCAATCTGGCCTTGAGCTGACTCAAATTGAACTCAAGATTTTTCTTGGCGTAAACATTCTGCTCGCCGTCGTAGGCTTTCTGCAGGGAGGGGAACCCCTGCTTGAGATCCCCCACCGCGGCCAAAATCCTGGCGGCTTCCTGGCGGTACAAAGGGTTATCGTGCTTGAGGAACTCCAAGGCGGCCGGCTGCGCCGAGGCGTCGTTCAAAAAGCTGAAGGCCAAGGCCGTCTGCAGCCGGATTTCCTCATCGTCCGATTTCAAAAACGCTTTGAGCGCCTTGAGCCCGTCTTCCGAGCGAAGCTGGCCGAGCGCTTTGACGGCCTCCAGCCGTATGGCGCGGTCCTCCGAGGCCAGAGCCTTGATGAGCACCGGCGCCGCCGCCGGATCGCGGAGCTGCCCCAGCGCCCCCATCGCCGAACGCATCATGCCGCTGGAGCCCTTTTCCGCGGCGTCCATCAGGGGTTTGAGCGCTTTAGGAGAGCGCGTCAAGCCCAGAGTCCGGGTGGCGGCATAGCGCACCCCGTCTTCCGCGTCATTGAGGGCCGCGATCAGGGCGTCAACGGCTTCATCGCTTTGCAGATAGGCCAGAGAAACGGCCGCCGCTTGGCGCACCTGGGGCGAGGGGTCGTCCACCAGAAGCTTGGCGATTGCGGCGGCGGAGTCCGGGCTGCGCAAAAGCCCCAGAGAGTCCACCGCGGTGGCCCGGATCATCGCGTTTTCATCCTTGAGCAGATTCGTCAAGTGCGGGATGGCCTCCTGGTTCCGAAGCCGGCCCAGATTTTCCGCCGCCATGCGGCGCACGGAGACATCCTCGGCCTTGAGTTCCGTCAAAGCCTGCTGGTACGGATCGGGCGGGGGCGCGGCCTCCGGAGCCGGTTTTTCCGCGCCGGCCGCGGCCGGAGCGGCGCTTCCTTGGGCTCCCAAGAGGGCAAATCCGCCGCCCGCGCACAGGAAACCCGCAGCCAAAAACGAAATCATAAGCCTTTTTATCATCGCGCCTTCCCCCCCGCGCCGCGGTTCTGCACAAAATCCGCGGCGCATTTCTATCTTATTGTATCTGACTTTCCTTGTCAATTATGCCAGCATTTCTTTGATTTTTTGGTCCAATTCCTCCAAATCGAAGGGCTTTTGCATCACGGAATGGGCGCCGCTGAGCAAAATCACGCCCTTTTCCCGCACCGTGTCCCGGCTGGTCATCAGCACGATTTTAGGGGCTTCCGTTCCCATCTTGTTGGATATTTCGAAAGCCACATGATAGCCGTCCATGTAAGGCATCATCACGTCCAAAAGAACCAAATCCACGGGATGGTCGCCCAGGAGCTGGAGGGCTTGTTTGCCGTCCGAGGCGGTCAAAAGCTCATAGCCCTTGCCGGTCAAAAAAATATTCAAAAGCTCCACTAAATCCGAATCGTCATCGACGATCAATATGCGCTTTCGATTTGCCATACCCCGTCCCCCAATAAAGCTTCGAGCTCATCGAGCAGAGTTTGCGTGATCTTGACCCGTTCCTCGGTCACGACCTGCGCTGATTCCTTGGAAGCGGTCTCCAAATTCAAAACCACCGTGCACCGCCCCGGATAGCGGCTGAAAATTCCCCTAAGAGCATACAAAGTTTTGTCGTTGCGTGCCGAGGCCGGCACCTGAACCGCCAACCGGCTGCTGAACTGGCCCAGAGCTTCCTCGAAGGTCAAGAGCTCCTCCACGATGAGCTCCTTGCGGCCGGCGGCGGCCTCCTCGCCCTGGCCGCTCAAGCGGCCTTTGGCGAGCACAATTTGCTGGTTTCTCAACATCTTGCCGATGCCGGCGGCGTACGCCCGGGGAAATACCAGAAGCGTCGCCTCGCCGGTGAGGTCCTCCAGTTTGACCCGGGCCCACGGCGCGCCCGTCGCCTTGGTCGTCAGGTGGCTGACTTGCGTGATCATGCCCGCCAAGCTGACGGTTTTGGCCTGCGGGGCGCGGTCCAAGTCGCCGATGGAACGAGCCCCGAATTTCTTGATCAACTGGCGATAGCGGTTGAGGGGATGCCCGGAGAGATAGAAACCCAGCACCTCCCTTTCCCCTTCGAGGATATCGCGCTCGGAGAGCGGGCGGACTTCGCCGGCGGCAGCCTCGGGGTCGGCCAGCGCCGCGCTTTCAAACAAAAGGCCCTGTCCTTTGTCGAGGTCCTGCTTCACCTTGCCGGCGCGGTCCATGACCGCGGCCAGGCTCTCCAGCATCCGGGCGCGGGAGAGCTTGGCCGCCGTCCCCGGCAGAAGGCGGTCCAGGGCGCCGGCCTTGACCATGGACTCAACGACCTTTTTGTTCGCCTGCCGAAGGTCCACGCGTCGGCAAAAATCATCCAGGGATTTGAAGGGCCCCTCCGCCTTCCTCGCCCGCAGAATAGATTCGACGGCGCCGGAGCCCACGTTCTTGACGGCCAATAGTCCGAACAGAATTTTTTCGGCGCCCTGATCCTCCACGATGCAAAACGTCCCCTCCGAGCGCTGCACGTCGGGCGGAAGAACCGCCAAACCCATGCTTTTGGCCTGCTCCATATAGCTGACGATCTTATTTTCCCTGCCCTCGGCGTCGATGGCGCCGCGGCCGATTTCGCTGGTCAGAAGCGCCGTCACATACTCGATGGGATAATTGGCCTTGAGATAGGCCGTCTGGTAAGTCACCAGCCCATAGGCGACGGTATGCGATTTATTAAATCCATAGCCCCCGAACTTCTCGATTTGATCGTAGACTTTGTTGGCGAGCTTCGACGATATTTTATTGCGCTCGCAGCCGTCGACGAACAACTGCCGCGTGCTCTGCATCTCTTCGATGATCTTCTTGCCCATTGCCTTGCGCAGCCCGTCGGCTTGTCCGGGAGTGAACAGAGCCATCGCCTTGGCGATTTCCATGATCTGTTCCTGGTAAATCATGGCCCCGCAGGTTTCCTTCAAAATCGGCTCCAGAAGGCGGTGGGCGTAAGTCACCTTCTTGTTTCCGTTTTTTCTCTCCACGAAGTCGTCGAGCATGCCGCTCTGCATGGGGCCGGGGCGATACAGGGCGATCGTCGCGGAGATATCCTCGAAGGTCGCGGGCTTTAAGCGGCGCAGGAGGTCCCGCATGCCGGAGCTCTCCAGTTGGAACACCCCGAAGGCGTTGCCTTCCCGGAGCATGGCGTAGGTCTTGGCGTCGTCTAAGGGGATTTTCATGACGTCGAATTCCGGATTTTTCTTGAGCCGGATCATCTTGCAGGCGTGATCCACGATGGTCAGCGTTCGCAGGCCCAAAAAGTCCATTTTCAACAGGCCCAGCTTGAGCAGATTGACGTCGCTGTATTGGGTCGTGATGACCCCCTGGTTGCCGCTCTTGGCCAGGGGACTGTAGCAATGCACCGCCTCCTTGGTGATCACGATGCCGGCGGCGTGCACGCCGGTGTGGCGCTTGAGGCCCTCCAGCTTCTGGGCGAGGCTCAAAAGCTTTTTCGCCTGGGAGTTGGACTGCGCCGCCTCCTTGAGCTCCGGGATGGTCTCCAGAGCTTGCGCGATGCCCACGCCCGCGGGAATGAGCTTGGCCAGCCGGTCCACCTCCGGCAGCGGAACGCCCAGCACCCTGCCGACGTCGCGCACCACCAGGCGCGCCTGCATGGTTCCGAAGGTGATGATTTGCGCCACGTTGTGCATGCCGTATTTTCCGCGCACATATTCGATCACGCGCTCGCGCCCCTCGTCTGAAAAATCGATGTCCAGATCCGGCATGCTGCGGCGGTCGGGATTTAAAAAGCGCTCGAACAAAAGGCCGTAACGGATGGGGTCGACCATGGTGATCGCCAGGCTGTAGGCCACCAGAGAGCCGGCCCCGCTGCCCCGGCCCGGACCCACCGGAACCTGGTTGCGCCGGGCGTAATCGATGAAGTCCCGGACGATGAGAAAATAGCTGGCGTAGCCCATCTTGAAAATGATGCCGAGCTCGTAGCGCAGCCGCCGCGCGTACTCCGGAAGAGCGTCGAGCTTCAGGCGCTTTAAGCCCTCCCAGCATAATTTTTCCAGGCAGCTTTCCACGCTCTCGCCCGCGGGCGTCTCAAAATGGGGCAGCAGCATCTGATGCAGCGGGATTTCCGTGGAGCACTTTTCGGCGATTTCCACGGTGGCGCGCAGGGCCTGGGGGGCGTAGGAAAACAACTTGGCCATCTCCGCCGAGGACTTGTAATAAAACTCCGGCGCCTCATACCGCAGGCGGTTGGGCTCGTCCAAGCGCTTGCCGGTTCCGATGCAAAGCAGCACGTCATGGGCGGGCGCGTCCTCCTTGCGGAAGTAATGGCAGTCGTTGGTGGCCACCAGGGGAATCTCGCCGCGCTTGGCGATGTCGACCAATTCCTTATTGACGCGCTGCTGTTTCTCAAGGCCGTGGTCCATGAGCTCCAGGTAGAAATTGTCCGGTCCCAAAATGGAGCGATAAGTTCCGATCAGATTTTCGGCGCCGTCGCGGTCCCCCGCCAAAAGCGCCTGGGCCACCTCGCCCTTAAGGCAGCCGGAAAGGGCCACGATCCCCTCGGCGTGCTGGGACAAAAGCTCCTTGTCGATGCGGGGCTTGTAATAAAAACCCTCCAAGTACGCCTTCGACAACAGCTGCATCAAGTTGCGGTAGCCCGCCAGATTTTTCGATAAAAGCGTGATGTGCCGGGTGGCTTCTTTTTCGCTCTGCCCTTTGCGGTCCAACCTGGAATGCGGGGCCATATAGGCCTCGCAGCCGATGATGGGGTTTAAGCCCACGCTCTTGCAGCCTTCGTAAAACTCGATGGCGCCGAACATGTTGCCGTGATCGGTGAGCGCCAGGGCCGGCATCCCGCTTTGCGCCATGGCTTTCAAGAAAGCGGACGGGTTTCCATGATCGTCGGTAAGGCGGGCGGCGCCGTCCAGCAGCGAATACTCGGAATGGGCGTGCAAATGGACAAAATTGGAAGAACTCATGTATAATGACCGCGTGCCGGCCTCATCACGATTGCGGGAAAAACGCTTCAAAAAACGAAGAATTTACGCCGGGAAAACGGTCGATTTTTACGCGGACCTGGTGCGCCTGCCCAGCGGGAGAATCGCCACGCGGGAATACCTCCGCCACCCCGGGGCGGCGGCGGTGCTCCCGTTTGTCGACCCCGGCCGGATCGTGATGGTGCAGCAGTACCGCTACGCCGTTGGAAAAATCACCTTTGAGATCCCGGCGGGCAAGCTTCATCGCGGCGAGAGCCCGGTCCAGTGCCTGAAGCGGGAGCTCGTCGAAGAGACGGGCTACCGCGCGGACCGCATCCGCCCGCTGACGTCGTTTTGGCCCAGTTGCGCGATCAACTCCGAAGTCATCCACATTTTTTGGGCCGATCGCCTGGAACCGGGTCCCAGCCGGCCCGATCCCGATGAGCACATCCGCTGCGTGCTGGTTCCTTTCAGGCAGGCGCTGCAATGGATCGGCTCCGGGAGAATTCAGGACGCCAAAACGATCATCGCGCTGAGCCTCTTCGCCCTCCGGAAACGCGGAAAAATTATATCACTTCAGGGAGCCGGCTAACAAACACCGATGCAAGCCGAGGAAATTTCCAACTGGCTGTCGTTTCTGAAGAAAACGACTCTTTTTTCCACCATCGCGGCCGAAGACCTGGCCAAGATCGCGCCGCTGTTCCAGCCGCTGTCCTTGTCCAAGGGCTCGACGCTTTTCCAGCAGGGAGAGACCGGAGACACGTTTTATCTCATCACCTCCGGCCGCCTGCGCATGAGCGTGGCGGAAGACGGCCGGGAACGGACGACCGCATACCTGGGCCCGGGGGACTCCATCGGAGAGATGAGCCTCTTGACCGGCGAACCCCGGCTTTTCACCGGCAAGCTGGAGACCACCTGCGAGTTTCTCATCCTGAGCAAGCAGGATTTCGACAAAATCACGCGCGCCAACCCGTCCATTCTGCTCCATATCGCCCGCATCCTTTCCAAAAGGCTCCTGAGCTCTTCGGAATCCACCGAGGCGGCTTCCCGCGCTCTGCTGCCCGAGATTTTCGGCGTTCTGTGCGCCTTGGACCGCCAAGACCGGACCCTGTTCTGCACCAACCTGGCGCTCAACTTAACGGAGCAAACCCGCAAGCGAGTGCTGCTCGTCGACCTGTCGCAGGGCGGCGGAGAGATCGCGGCGGCGCTGGGGCTTAAGGCCGCGCCGGCGGAGCAGATGATCCTCCGCGAGGAAGACTTCCGGGATCCCGACATCCTCCGCCGGATCGGAGCCGTTCACCCCTCGGGCCTGGAGGTGCTGACTCTGGAGCCCAAGATTTTCACCGGCCGGCTGGTGGAGGGGCTTTTTCTTCTGACCAACCTGATGCGCGAAACCAAGGATTTCGTTCTGTTCTGCATGGCGGATGTTTTAGGGGACGTGGAAAAGGCCTTTCTTCAGGAAATGGACCAGGTGATCCTGGTCAACACGCCCGAGCAGATCGTGCAGCAGTCCCAGTTGGCCACCAACCTCAAGGCGATGTTCGGCAACACCAAAAAGTTAGCCTACGTCTGGCTGGGAGACCGGCAGCGCTTCCCCTCCGACATCAATGAAAAATCGACCGAAATCCCGTGGAACGCGGCCATCAAGGAAAATTTCCAGCGCTCCGGCTCGCCGTTTTCGGCGCTGATCCCGTTTCCCAAGACCCAGCGCGCGATCGAGCGCCTGTGCCGGAACATCGCGCGGCTTAAAGTCGGCTTGGCCATGGGCGCCGGCGGCGCTCTGGGTTTCACCCTTTTGGGAATTTGGAAGACGCTGCAAAAAGCCAACATCGAGGCCGACGTCGTCGCCGGCACTTCCATCGGCTCCTTGGTCGGGGCCAGCTACTGCGCCGGCATCCCGGTGGAGGAGACCATCGAAAAGGCCCACCAAGTCAACAAGACCTGGCTCTACAAGCACATTTTCCTGGATATGACCATCCCGCGCTCCGGTCTTCTGGGCGGGGTTATTTTTCTTAGATTCCTGCGCTCCCTCTTCGGCCACATCGAGTTCGGCGATCTTGAAATTCCCTTCGCCTGCGCGGCCACCGACATCATGCTGGGAGAGGAGGTCGTCCTCCGCCAGGGACGCGTCGCCGAGGCCGTGCGGGCAAGCTGCAGCATTCCGATCATTTTCCAGCCGTTTCTATATCGCGGCCGTTTTTTGGTGGACGGCGGGCTCATCAATCCGGTGCCGACAAAGCTCATTTCCCAGATGGGCGCCGACGTCTTGATCTCCGTCAACCTCACCCGCGCGCCCGGCCAGCGCCGGGGAATGCACTTTAAAAAGCCCGAAGGCCTGGAGCTGCCTCTCATTCACACCTTGCGCGGCCCCCATATCGGCGATGTCTTGTTCCGGATGATTTACACCATGGAATACGAGATCGCTCAAAGCCATAAGGACCTGGCGCATGTGACTCTTCAGCCCGACGTCCGCAGATTTTCCTGGACCGAATTTCACCGCGCCAAAGAACTCATCCACGTGGGCGAACAGGCGGCCGAGGACGCCCTCGACAAAATCAAGGATCATCTCCCCTTTCTGGCCGACACCTGTCCCGTCCCCCTGCGCCGTCCCGGCTGGAAGCGGTACTAACCCAAGCCCGGCAAGATTTTCTACAGGCGGCGAAGCAGGACCGGAAGGCCGGTTTTTTCGAAGACTTGGACGACGTAAGGCTGGGTCAAGGCTTGGATCACGTAGAGGCCGGGGGACGGGGCTTGGACCCTAAAGCTCACCACCAGCTTTCCGTCTTCCTCGGAGGGAGGCTCAAATTCCACTGAGTAGCCGCCGGTGGTTTGGCCGCCGAGAAATACGGCCGCGGCGAAACGGCGGCTGAAATCGACGCGCGGCGCCTTTTGGCGGAAGGCTTGGCTCCAAAGTTTTTCCCACTGCGGCTCATCGGTGATCAGCTTTTCCAAGGGAGACCCCACGCCGCAAAAATCGCCGTGCCACGGCGCGGCGGAAGCCTCCTCCGGGCCGGAACTTGAGCGCATGCCGCCGGACTCCACCAGACGGCGCGCCCGTCTTCTGGAGTAAATAAACCAGCCCAGCCACGCGGCGCACACCAGGCCCACCGCGACCGTCAAATAGCTCATTTGCCCCCCACCACCATTTTTGAGAGCCTCATCGTGGGAATTCCATCGGCCACGGGGACGTGCTGAGCCGATTTGCCGCACACGCCGACGGCCCATCCGATATCGCGCCCCAAGGCGCCGATGTTGTTTAAGACCTCGCCCGAAAGGCCCAGCAAGCTCGCGTCGCGCAGCATTCCGGCGACTTTGCCCCTCTCGATCAAAAACCCCTCGTCCACCTCGAAGACAAACTCCCCCGTCGCGGTGTTGACCTGGCCGGCGCCCATGTGGGTCACCAAAAATCCCTTGTCCAGCGCGGCGATCATCCGCCGGGGATCGGCGCGGCCCGGAGCCATGTAAAGGTTCGACATCCGGGGAATCGGCACGCAATGATAGGCTTCCCGGCGGCCGTGGCCGTTGGAAGCCCGGCCGGCGGCGTAAGCGGTGCGGCGATCGAAAAGATAATCCTTCAAAACGCCGTTTTCCACCAGCGTCGTGGGGCGTGCCGCAACGCCCTCGCCGTCAAAAGCGTAGGACCCGCGGCCAAAAGGGAGTGTGGGGTCGTCGATGATGGTCACCTGCTGGGGAGCCACCTTTTGTCCTATTTTGCCGGCATACGCCGGAGAGGTGCCCTCCTGAATATGGTCGGCTTCCAGG
This sequence comes from Elusimicrobia bacterium RIFCSPLOWO2_12_FULL_59_9, assembly GCA_001800185.1. Lineage (GTDB taxonomy): Bacteria > Elusimicrobiota > Elusimicrobia > O2-12-FULL-59-9 > O2-12-FULL-59-9 > O2-12-FULL-59-9. The sequence goes on along the minus strand of MGUX01000100.1, from coordinate 4,259 downwards.
GAATGGCCGATGGCCTCATGAATGAAAGTCCCTCCGGCCGAGCCGGACAGGATGACCGGCATCTCGCCGGCCGGAGCCGGCTTGGCGGAAAGCTTGGACACCGCCCTGCGCGCCGCGCGCAGAGCCAGCTTCTCCGGCTCGATCTCGCTTAAATACTCCCAGCCCTTCCACGCCCCGCTCGACTCATAACCGGATTGGCGCACGCCCTCTTTTTCAGCCACGACCTCCACCAGAAAGGTGGTGGCGGTGCCCTCCTGCCCGCAATAATCCCCGTCGGAATTGATCAGCCCGGTCTTGAGGACGTTCTCTTGATAGCGAATGCTCACCTGCCTTATATAAGGAAAGCGATCGCGCACCAGGCGGTCCAGGTCCTGGAGCCGCCCGGCCTTTCTCTCCCAGGAAACGTCGTCGGACTGCTCCATGACGGGCAGCCGCCGGAAATCGATCTTCCAGTCGCGGCCCTCCCGGGTCCCGCGTCCCGGCGCGGATGCTTTTTGGCCGCCGGCGAGCCTCCGGCCGGACTCCAGAATCCGGGCGCTCGCATTCTTGGCGCTTTCAAAGTCCCAACCGTTTAAGCTGGTAAAAAGAGTCTTGCAGTTGGCGCCTCCCGCGGGCGGGAAGAGATATCTCAAGCCCATGCCGCGGTCGTCGACCACTTTGATTCCTGCCAGGCGGGACTCCTCGATGCGGATGGAAAGCGAGCGGCTGTCCTCCCAATACACCTCGCTGTAGCCGGCGGGAGCGAAAAGGGCGGACCATTTTTGCGGATCAAAATTCATATAATCGCGGCGGATGGGAGGGAGAACGCCGGGTTAAATTTCGGGGACGCCGGAGGACCTGCCGGACTCCTCTTCCACCAAGGGCAGCTTGATGGTGACGGTGGTGCCCCGGTCCACCATGGACTCCACGTCCAGCGCGCCCATATGCTTTTCCAGCACCTTTTTAACGAACGCCAGCCCAAGCCCCCATCCCTCGACTTGTCCCGTGAACGTCTCCTCAATCTGGTAAAATTTTTCCACAATTTTGTCCTTTTCCTCCGGCGGAATACCCGGCCCGTTATCGGAAACCCGCACATGCACCCACGGGCCCTGCAGGGCGCAGGACACCGAAACCCGCTTTTCAGGCTTGAGGTTGAACTTGACCGCGTTTTCAAGAAGGTTGCCGAGGACCTCCTCGAGCAAATCGGCGTCGGCGAACACCTTTTGCTTCAGGCTCGGGCTCAAAACCACCTGCACCGACTTGCCCTTCCACCCGGGCTCCAATTTTTCGAGAAGCCGCTTTATCATCACCTCGATCTCGGTATGGGAGCGCTTTAAATCCCCCACCTCCATCTCCTCCATGCGGGTGAAGTCCAAAAGCTTCTGCACGAGCAAGGCCAGCTTTTTGCCCTGTTCGTTGATGATGTGCAGGGCCTTTTTCTGGCTCTCCAAAGCCTTGGCGCCCGCCGCGCCCTCGACATCCTCCAGGAGCAGGTGCGAAAATCCGGTGATGGAGGACAGCGGGGTCTTGAGCTTGTGAGAGATCAGGGACAGAAAGTTCTGTTTGAGCTTTTCCTCCCGCTTTTCGGCGGTGACGTCCCGGAACACCCATAAAAGCCCTCGGGCCGGCCCCTCTTTTTGGACCGCGATGGCGTTGACCGCGCAGTTGACGATCAGTTTCTTGGGTCTTTGCCGGATGATTTCAAAGGACATCTCTTTTTTGAGGGAATTTAAAATCTGCCCGACCCCCACTTCGCCCACCAACGGGTTCAAGAACTCCTGAATCTGCGTGGGCAGCGATGCCGTGAGGCCCAAGAGCGTCCGGGCCGCGCTGTTGATCAGTACGATCTGCCCGTTGGTATGGGTCAGGACCGCGCCCTCCTTCATATTCGTAAACACCATCTGCAGCTTGTTCTTTTCCTCCTGCAGCGAGCTGAAAAGGCGGGCGTTTTCAATAGCGACGGCCGATTGCGAAGCGAAGCTGGCCAAAATGTCGACGTCCTCTTCGGTGAACGGACCGCCGCCCAAGCGGTTGAGGGCCTCGAGCACCCCCACGACGCGCCCCTTGATGATCATCGGAACGGCGACCAGCGAGCGGGTCTTGAAGCCCGACTTCTGGTCGATGTCGGGGCTCCAGCGGGGATCCTTGGCGACGTCGTTGATGATCAGAGGCTCCCCGCTTTTGGCCGCCGCGCCGGCGATGCCCTGGCCGATTTTAAGCCGCGTCTTGGCGGTTTCCTCCGGCAGCCCCAGGGCGACGTCGAAGTAAAGCTCGCGCGTCTCGGGGTCGAGCAGCAGCAGCGAGGCTCTTTCCGCCTGGGCCACTTTGGTGGCGAGGTGAATGACCGCCCTGAGAAGATCGGCTAAATCCAGCTTGCCGGAAAGCAGTTTCCCGACTTCCAGCAGGACTTCGAGGCGGGACTTGGATTCGGTTTCGTTGCCCATTTTATTCCGGCGCGAGGGGCCGAAGTACTAATATATAAAAATAGTGGAAACAAAAGAATCATTAAATTCAAATTCCAGCGCCGCGCGCAGTTGGCCGAATCAGCCATTTTCCAGCTTCCGGATAGAATCCAGCCTTGAGAATTGATAAAATAATCCCGCAAATTGCCGGATGCCATGAGCCGCGCCAATGCAAAAAAACGAAGAGGCCATCGCGTCCCTGTGGCTGTGGGACGTTCCCTTCATCGCTTTCGAGGGCCCACTGCCCCCGATTTCTCCTTTGCCGCCAGAAAAACTTCTGGCCGCCTTGATCCAATCCAAATCCGGCCGCCTGCGCCTGGGGGCGATCGCCTTTCTTCTGCGGCATCCGGAGAAAGCCGAAAGCGTTCGCCCGGCGCTGACTTCCATCGACGAAGAAACGGCCCTGCTGTTGAAGTATTACTATACCGCGGCCGTCTATCTCCAGCGCCACTGGAAAAGCGCCTTATACGACCGGACGCCTCCGATGCTGCCGGACTACTTTTCCGCAGAATTGCGCCTTCCGCCGCCGTCCCTGCTGCATGGGAAAATCGGCCTTCACGCTTTGGAGCAAGCCCTGCAGGAAAAAAGCGCCCAGCCTTTCGACTATTTGTCCCAATTCGAATCGGTGGTGCAAAATCTCCGCCTCCGCGCCCATGCGTGAGCTCATCAATTCCGAGCGGCTCCGGACCTTTTTGGATGCCCTGGGCCAGGCCATTCGCTTTCCGGTGCGGCTCTATCTGGTCGGAGGCACCTCCCTGATTCACTTCGGCCTTAAGGAGCAGACCGTGGATATCGACCTGAGTTGGGAGGTGGACGTCAAGAACCAGACGGAATTGATCGAGGTTTTAAGAAACCTGAAGGAAAAATTGAATATGAGCATCGAGGAAGCCAGCCCCAAAGAATTTATTCCCTTGCCGGCCGGCTGGCGGGACCGCTGCCTTTGGGCCGGCCGATTCGGCCCGGTGGACGTGTTTCACTTCGACCCCTACTCCACCGCCCTGAGCAAAATCGATCGCGGCAGCGAGGTGGACTTTGACGACGTGGCTCAACTGCTGGCCGCTGGAAAAATAACGATGGAAAAACTGGAGCAATGCTGCCGGGAGATAATCCCGCTAATGGGCGCCGCGAGCCTGCGCCAGGATCCGCGCCGATTCCAAAGAAATTTCGCCATCCTCAAACAAAGGATAGGCTGACGCGCCCCGCAAAACGTCCTCCCCCGCGCAATATAGAATCCAGCCTTGAGAAGTGATAAAATAATCCCACAAATTGCCGGATGGTGTAATGGTAGCACGAGCGGCTCTGAACCGCTTAGTCTAGGTTCGAGTCCTAGTCCGGCAGAATTTACGGAGTCCGCCCTCGCGGCGGGCGCCGCAAATTTTCCGCTGGGCAGGTCGCGATCCTCCGGGTGCAGGGACGGAGAGCCCTGCGCCGTCGGGGTGACCTGAGCGAAGCGAGGACAAGAGGTAGGGGAGGGTACGGTGTACCCTCCCACTGGGATAGCTGTAGGGTGGGGTGCCGAAATTTCCTATTGAGCGGAGCGCAGCCATGCGAGCACCGCATCGTTCGCCTAAGCATCTCGCTTCTCTAACAAGTCCTAGTCCGGCAGCCAATAGCTCGGCGACGCGTTCCCACCGTCCTTCGGGCGTCAGTTCATCCGGTTCCATCAGCCGGAAATGCTCCCTCAAACGCGCGCGACCCTTCGGTTCGTCTGGTTTCATGGACCCCAGAAAATCAGGTAAGAACTGATTAGCGACGGAGAGCCTTTCACCGAAATGGTGAAAAATGGCGGCTCAAAACGCCCTGGTTCAAAAACAGCTC
>MGUX01000099.1 GCA_001800185.1 Elusimicrobia bacterium RIFCSPLOWO2_12_FULL_59_9 | reverse complement strand
TCGGTCATTGAATTGGACATCTCCCCCCGGCGGAAGGCGCGTCAGTAAAATGTAAGTGATTTAAGTTACAAATAGATTGCGGAAAAAATTCGCGCCGCGCCGCAAAAACCCCCGCGACTGATATGCCTCATTCCAGTGAATGTTTTATCGACGAGAAAGAAGGATTTCAAAGACGGTGAGAGTAATTCCACAGCTTCAACGCCTCGCCGAGCCGCGGCGCTATAAAGCTTTCCGCTGACTTGTTGCCGGCGGCTCAAGCGGATGTTAGGCGACACAGGTGAACCTTATCGAGCCTTCGCAAAGGGGCTGGCGATGATGCGCCCGAGTTCTGGACCCGAAGTCCCCAGCGCTAGGTGAGAGCGCACAAGCAGGTCCACCGAGACGGAGGGATCTGCTGCTTCCATCTTGGCAACGCGGCTCTGACTGGAATGAATAATTTTGGCGACTTGGAGCTGGCCCATTCGTCGTTTAAGCCGTGTCGCACGAAAACTCTGTGCCAGCTTAAGCTTGAACTCAATGAACGCAGCATCCGGGTCTGAAAGTCCCAAGAACTCCTGGGCGCTTCCGACCCGCCAGCCCTTTGCCTCTAGCTTTTTGCGCTTGGCCTCATTCATCGTCGTATCTCCTGAGTCTGTCCTTGCAAGTATCCATGACTTCCTTCGGCGTCCGTGCCGTCCTTTTCTTAAAAACTTCGACGATTACGATCGCGTCCGGGTCAGATCGATAGATGATGCGCCACTTCGCCGATTCATCGGTGATGCGCAACTCATGACACCGCGGGCCAATTGATGGCATCGGGCGCGATTGCGGCATCTTCAGATTCTCTCCTTTCTGGAGACGTCTCAGCAGGTATCCCGCTTCAAGACGAGCCGCCCGAGTGAATGGCGGAGTTTTCACTTCGCCATGCAACCACGCTAAAGGCCTATCAGTCTGACTCATCTATCCTTAGTATATGTCGGATATGACATATTGTCAATAGGCTTGGGGGAGTGATGGGGGCTTTGGACGCCTCGGCCGCCTCGGTTGAGGACATGCGTGTAGATCATGGTGGTGCTGACATCGTTGTGGCCGAGCAGTTCTTGGATGGTGCGAAGAAACGGTGTCAAGAAACAGTGTCAGCAACTGCCTATGGCACTGACTTCCTTTTTGTCAACGAATCGGCAAGCACTTGCCGCCGGCGAGGCCGAACTCAATGCTCCTGAGAAGGTCGTTTAGGTCCAGCGGTTTGGCGATGTAGCGCCGCGCCGTCACCTCCGCAAAGCCAGCCAGCCGCACCCGATCAACACCGCTCCCGAGAGATAATTGATCCATTGAAGCGCCCGGAGATTGAATTTTTCATTAAGGGCGCCGATGCCGCCGCTCAACAGAAGCCACCACGAAGCCGAGCCGCAAAAGACTCCCGCGACCAGCAGCGCCGCGGACGCGTAGCCGCCCGCCCTGGCCAGGCCTAGCCCGCTGAAAATCGCGGCGAAGGATAGTATGGTGGCCGGATTGGTCAGAGTCAGAAAAAAAGTCGAGCCGTACGCGCCGGCAAGGCTGGCCTTGTCGCCCGGCGCCGGGTTCTCCGCCGGCCGCGCCAAAAATGCCCGGAGCCCCAAATAACAAAGGAACAAACCTCCCACGAGGCGCATGTGCGGCTGAAGGCCGCGCAGGAGATTTGCCGCGGAGGCGAGCCCGAAGGCGGCGACGCAGCCGTAGGCCGCGTCGGCGGTGGCGGCGCCCAGCCCGCAGGCCAAGCCGGCGGCGAAACCATCCGCCAGGCTGCGGCGAATGCAGAGAATCCCTATCGGCCCCACCGGAGCGGCGATTGAAAAACCGACGGCGAGTCCTTGAGCGAAAAATCTAAAATCCATCGAGCGGCGAAGCGGGCGCTGGACGCGGGCGCGCCTCCCAAGGAATCTTACTATTTTTGGGCGATGGCCTCGATTTCCAGGCTGATTTCAATCTCGTCGCCCACCACCACGCCCCCGGCCTCCAGAATTTTATTCCAGGTGAGGCCGAAATCCTTCCGGCTGATCTTCGTCCGCGCCGTGGCGCCGAGCCGCTGGTTGCCCCACGGGTCCTGGATGGTGCCGCCGATCTCGAGGTCGAGCGTGACGCGCTGGGTGACTCCCCGGATGGTCAGGTCGCCGATGAGCTTGGCTTTGTTGCCTTTGCCGCCGACGGCCTTGACGCTCTTGAACGTGAGCTCGGGAAATTTTTCGGCGTCCAAGAAGTCGGCGGAGCGCAGGTGCTTGTCCCGGTCCGCGACGTTGGTGTTGATGCTCGCCGCCTCGATGGCCGCCTCGGCTTTCCAGGTTTTCGTTTTCCCTTTCACATACTCGACGCTGCCCTGGAATTTCTCGAAGCGCCCCGTCACCTTGCTGACGACCAGATGCGCAACGCGGAAGCTGACCCCGCTGTGCGCCGGATCAATCTTATAGGTCTCCGCCGCCAGCGGAGAAGCCAGCACCGCCAACCCCAATGTCCACAGCCACCCTTTTATTTTCATTTTCCGTCCTCCTCATGGCACGTTTTTCGTAATATATTACCAACCACATGGTTAAATAAAGCACCAAAAAAAATCACGCTTTAAGCGCCTTAAGATAGGTGGAAGCCATGGCCTGTGCGTTATTCATCGCCTCCACGTTCTTTTGAGCTTTGGAAACGAGAGTCGCTCCTTCCAGGAGGGAGACCATGGCCTGAGCGGCGCCTTTGGAGTTCATTTCCCCGCGAAAATATCCGGCGACTCGGTGGCGCTCCAGAAAGGCCGCAAAATGTTCCACCCAAAACACCAGAAGTTTCGAGATTTCATGCCGCATTTTCTCGTTCTCATCGCTGATTTCCTGGGCCAGATTGCCGATGAAGCAACCCTTGAAGCATCCTTCCTTCTCCATGCGGGCGGCATAATCCGAAAACATGCCCGCCACCGTTTCTATTGGATCGGAATCGTTGGAAAATCGCCCGGTTATCTGCTCTTCATAGGAACGCGCCGCGCGCCGCAGCACCGCCAAGCCGAGTTGCTCTTTGCTCGGGTAATAGTGGAATAGATTGGCCTTTTTAACCCCCGATTTAAGCGCCACCTCGTCCATGCTTATTCCTTTATAGCCCCCCCTGTAGAAGAGGTCGTAGGCCGAATTTAGTATATTTTCGCGAGCTTCAAGGTTCTGTGGTCTTGCCATTTAAATACCATCCACATGGTTATTATACATGACATTCGCGAATTTGTCAAGTCCTGAATGATTAAGGACTCGCTTGGTCGCCAAACAAGATAAGCGAAGAAGCGGCGAGGGCGGCTGTTTCAGAACGCAATATGCCGCTCCCAAACGTGAACGGAACGGCGCCGGCGCGGAGGGCCAGCGAGGCCTCCTCTTCGGTAAATCCGCCCTCGGGGCCGATGACGAGATGAATTTTCGTCCGCCGCGCTTCGGGAAGGCTTCGCCAGGCGGCGTGAAAATCAAGGCTTTTTTCCTTTTCCCAGCCGATCAACGCCGGTTCGCCGTTGATTTTCCGGAGGGCGTCTGGAAAACTCATAGGGGCCAGGACGCGCGCCGCATGCGTTCGTCCCGACTGTTTGAGAGCCGCAAGAGCGATCCGGTTCCAACGCGAGAGTTGGGCGTCCAGCCTCTCGGGTTTTAGTCGAATCTGGGTTCGGCCTGTCACTAAGGGGACGAAGCTCTGAATCCCCAGCTCGGTCCCTTTCTCAAGAACGTCCTCGAATTTGGATTTTGCGATCAAGGCTTGGTAGAGCGTGAGATCCAATGCGGGAAGGGGTTCCCGGCGGACTTCCAGGAGCCGGACGGTCAGAATTTTTTCGGAAATTCGCGTGATCTGCGCCCGGTAGAGGTTTCCTTGCTTGTCGAAAAGCCTGATTTCGTCCCCGGCGCGCTTTCGAAGCACACTCGCCAAGTGGCGCGCCTCGGGCCCCCTGAGCACGGCTTGGCCGCCGGCGATATCTTCAGGCGCGACGTAATATTGGGGCATCCGGGGAACGTCTTACTCGCCGAAGAGCTTCTTGAAAAATCCGGGGTCTTTCTCCGCGTTGGCCTCCATGCTCTTGGCCAACTCTTCCAACAGCTCTTTTTGCCGGGGGGTCAAAGCCTGCGGAACCTCAATCTGGATTTTTACGAGAAGGTCCCCATGGCCGCGCAAATTGAGCCTGGGCATGCCCTTTCCCCTCAGCCGGAAAACCGCCCCGTGCTGGACTCCGGAAGGAATCTTGATGCTCACCGTCTCCTTATCGAGCGCGGCCACCTGCAAGGCGCAGCCCAGCGCCGCCTCGGGGAAATTGATGGTTCTGACAAAAACCAAGTCGTCTTCAGAGCGCGTGAAGCGGGGGTGATGCTTCATGTGAATCTGGACGTAGAGGTCGCCGTTGGGGCTGCCGCGCCCCGCGGATTCGCCGGCGCCCGGCACACGGAGCGTGGTTCCCTCCTGCACTCCCGGAGGGATGCGGACCGTCACCTTGGCCTTGCCGCGCACGCGGCCGCCTCCGCGGCAGTCCTGGCACGGCGCCTCAATAATATGGCCCTCGCCCCCGCAGTGGCTGCAAGTCTGGGCCAAAGAAAAAAATCCCTGCGAAAGCTGCACCTGTCCCGAGCCGCGGCAGGTGGGGCATGTCTTCAACTTGGAGCCGGGCTTGGCCCCCGTTCCGGAGCAGGCCGCGCACTGCTCCATGCGTTGGTAAGGGATGGGGACCGAAGTGCCGGAATAGGCGTCCTCCAGGGAGACCTCAAGATCGTATTTGAGGTCCACGCCTCTGCGGCGGCGGCCACGGCCGCCGCGTGCGCCCGAGCCGCCGAAGAAGTTTTCAAAAATATCCCCAAAGGCGTCCCCAAAATCGAAATTCGGCGCTCCGCCGGAGGCCCCGCCTTGCACGCCGGCGTGGCCGTACTGGTCGTAGAGGCCGCGCTTTTTGCCGTCGGAGAGGACTTCGTAGGCCTCGTTGATCTCCTTGAACTTCTGCTCCGCGTCCTTGTTGCCGGAGTTGCGGTCCGGGTGGAACTTCATCGCCAGCTTCCGGTAGGCGGCCTTGATTTCGGAGCCTTCGGCGTTTTTGGGAACTCCCAGAGTGCGGTAATAATCTTCAGGCATGAAAATTCATAACGGCGGGGAGCCCGCGCAAGGCGCGGACTCCCGGCGCCGCGAAATCTCTCCGGATCAGGATTCCGGCTTCGGGCCGTCTTCGTCCACCACTTCGGCGTCGACGACGTTTTCTTTGCTGGCCGAGCCGTTGGTTTTTCCCTCCGAGGATGTTGCGGCCTCTTCGCCCGCCTTCTGCGACTTGGTTTTTTCCGCGGCCTCCTTGTAGATGGTTTCAGCCAGCTTATGAGAGGCCTCCAGAGCCGCTTCCCTGGCCTTCGTGATGGCCTGAGCGTCGTCGCCCTTCAGGGCCTCCTTGAGCTCCGACAAGCTGCGCTCGATGGCCAAGCGATAGTCTTGTCCCACCTTGCTGCCGTGCTCCTTTAAAGCTTTCTCCGTCGCGTAGACGACTCCGTCGGCCTCGTTGCGGGCCTCCACCACCTCGCGCTGCTTTTTATCCTGGTCGGCGTAACGCTCGGCTTCCTTGACGAATTTATCGATCTCATCCTTGGACAGCTTCTCCGCCGCCGTCACGCGGATGGACTGCTCCTTGCCCGTGCCCAGGTCCTTGGCGTGGACGTGCAAAATCCCGTTGGCGTCGATATCGAAGGCGACCTCGATTTGGGGCAGGCCGCGCGGCGCCGGCGGGATGCCCACCAAGTCGAAGCGGCCCAAAGCGACGTTGTCTTTGGTCATCGGCCGCTCGCCCTGGAATACGTTGACGGTCACCGCCGGCTGGTTGTCGGAGGCCGTCGAGAATATCTGGCTTTTTTTGACCGGGATGGTGGTGTTGCGCTCGATGAGGCGCGTGAACACTCCGCCCAGTGTCTCGATGCCCAAAGAAAGCGGCGTCACGTCCAGAAGGAGGACATCCTTGACCTCCCCGCCCAGCACCCCGGCCTGGACTGCCGCGCCCGAGGCCACGCACTCCATCGGATCGACGCCCCCCTCCACCTTTCTGCCGATGTAGTCCTCGACGAATTTTTTGACGATGGGCATCCGGGTCGGCCCGCCGACCAGGATGATCTTGGTGACATCGGAGGCCTTCAGTTTGGCATCGCTCAGGGCCTGGTCCAGAGAGGCCTTGCAGCGCCTGACGATGGGCTCGACAAGCTGCTCAAGCCTCGTCCGGGTGAACTTCAAGGTCAGGTGCTTGGGGCCCGAAGCGTCAGCCGAGAGAAAGGGCAGGTTGATCTCGGTCTCCATGACGTTGGAGAGCTCAATCTTGGCTTTCTCGCCAGCCTCGCGGATGCGCTGCATGGCCATAGGATCTTTCTTTAGGTCGATGCCGGTGTCCTTGCGGAACTCGCCGGTGACGAAGTCGACGAGTGCGTTGTCCATGTCGGTCCCGCCGAGTTGGGTGTCGCCCGAAGTTGAGAGCACTTCGAAAGTTCCTTCGTTGCCCATCTCCATGATGGTGCAGTCCAGCGTCCCCCCGCCCAGGTCAAAGACCAGCACCTTCTGCTCCTTGCCGCCTTTGTCGAGGCCGTAAGCCAGGGCAGCCGCAGTCGGTTCATTGACCAGCCGGATCACCTCCAACCCCGCGATGGTCCCCGCGTCCTTGGTAGCCTGGCGCTGGTTGTCGTTGAAATAGGCTGGGACGGTGATGACCGCCTTTTCCACCTTGTCGCCCAAAAATGCCTCCGCGTCGCGCTTGACTTTCTGCAGCAGGAAGCCGGAAAGCTGCTGGGGAGTGTATTGCTTGTCCCGGAGATTATATTGGAAATCGGTGCCCATCTTGCGCTTGAATAGACTGGCGGTTCCCTCCGGATTGGCCACCGCTTGCCGCCGCGCCGGCTCGCCGACCAGAAGCTGGCCATCTTTGGTCACCGCCACGTAAGACGGAAACGCCTTTCCCCCCACGCTGGTTCCCTCCGCCGACGGGATGGTGGTCGCTTTTCCGCCCTCCAAAACGGCGGCGGCGGTGTTGGACGTTCCCAAATCAATTCCGATAATTTTGCTCATATTTCACATTCCTCCATTCCGTAGAGTTATTGCTCCGCCGCGCCCGGACTCCCGGGGTCCGCCTTTTCGGGTTTTTTGGATATCCGGACCTTGGCCGGACGAAGCAGTTTGCCTTCCAAAAGAAAACCTTTTTGAACCTCCTCCAGGATGATGTCCTCCGCGACGTCGTCCCGGCGGATGACCCCGACGATATCGTGCAGCTTGGGGTCGAACGGCTTTTTAAGGACTTCCATGACGGCCACTTGTTGAGATTCGAATATTTTTTCTATCTCCTTAAAAACCAGCGTCAGCCCCCGTGACAGCTCGCCGGCGAGGTGGGGGTCCCCCTCTGGGGCAGGGATCGCCGCGGGGTCCTCCTCCATGTTTTGGCAGGCCTTGTCCAGAGCGTCGTATATCGGCAGAAACTCGCCGATGAGCATCGAATGGCTCCATCTTAGAAGCTCCGCCTTTTCCTTTTCAACGCGCTTTCTATAATTCTCAAATTCCGCCTTCAGGCGCAGCAGTTGGTCGTAATAGCGCGCGGCCAAATCCTCCGAGGCAGAGGCTGTGGAGGCCGACGGCGCCTGCGGCGCGGCCTCCACCGGCTGCGCGGCGTCTTCGGACTCGCTCACTGTTTCTGGTTCTCCCATTTTTTTAGAGTTTGCTCGACAAAATCGCTCACAAAATCGACCAGCGCCATCATTTTGGAATACTCCATGCGCTTGGGGCCCATGATTCCCAAAAGCCCCATCATGTTGTCGCGGGACCGGTACATCGAGGTGACCAAGCTCATGTTTTTGAGCTCCGGCATTTCGGTTTCAAGCCCTATGCGCACGCGCACTTTTTTTCCGCCGGATTTGGACATCGCCTTCATTTCCTTGTGAAGCTGCTTCTCCAAAACCCGCGTGAAGCGCTTCTGGTCCTCGAGGCGGCCCAAGACCGCGCGCAGCGGGCGATTGCCCGGACCCTGCAGGAAGCCCTCGGGCGGCTCCAAGGCCAGCAGGTTGGAGGCCCCCTCGAAATAGAGGGATTCGGAGTGGGCGATTCGCGCCAATTCCTGCACCAAGAGGCGGGCCATGCCCTTGAGCTTCTCGAAATCCTGATCGATGCCGTCGAGCTTGGAGAGAAGTATTTGGTTGAGCTCGCGGAAGGTGCGCCCTTCCGAGATTCCGCCTAAAAGGCGATTGAGCGCTTCGACTTGGCCGGCGTCGGCGTCCGCGTCGACGCGAATCGGCCAGTGCCGCACAAAACCCGTCTTGGTGACCGCGATGGCCAGCACGCGGCCGGGCCCAAGGCGGATGAGCTCCATACGCTGCACCTCGTGCTCTTTAAACTGCGGCGAAACGGCGAAGCCGGCCAGCCGGGAAGCCGCCGAAAGCGTGTGGGAGGTCTGGGCCAAAAGAGCGTCGATCTCCTCGGCCCGGCGGTAGTATTCGCGGCGTATTCTTTCCTTCTCATCCAGGGCCAGACGCTGCACGTCCACCAGATAATCGACGAAAAAACGGTAGCCCTTGTCGGTCGGGACGCGGCCGCTGGAGGTATGCGGCTGGTGGAGGTAGCCCTCCGCCTCCAGATCCTTCAAGATGCTGCGGATCGTCGCGCTCGAAACGTCGAATTCTCCGTCGCGGGCGATGGCCTGGCTGGCGATGGGGGCGGAGTTTTGGATATAGCGCTGGATGACCCACTGCAGGACGCGCCGTTTGCGCGTTTCAACGACTTCAGGATCCAAAGTTCTCATAGGAAGTTAATTAGCCCGAAAACCGCAGTTACAGCTCCTAATCCGTGTAGAGGGACTGTGCCAAATTGTACAACTGCGGTTGCGCCTTCGGCGCCGGACAATCCCGCCCCGGCGTAGCCGAGGCGGCCCTGCGGGCGAATTCACCAACTGGTGAATTCGGATTAGCACTCCAATGCCTAGACTGCTAATAACATTATATCAAAAATCGGGGCTTATTTCCGCGGACGGAAGGACTCCAAAAAGCGGAGGAATGCCGGCAGGGACGCCGCATAGGCGTCTTGAGCCGCGTCGTAGCGCAGCGCCCAAAAACCCTGCAGCCCATCCAAAACGATCCAGCGTTCCTGCCGGCTCGCCGCGCCGTCCTGATACGAGCCGTTCCACGCCTTGGCCGCATAGGCAAGCAGGCTCAAGCGCTCGAGCGCCCCTGCGCGGTAATGCAGCTTGTCGGATGGAACGCGCTTTGCGGAGATGAAATCCTCAGCGTTTCTGTAAAACAGCCCGCCGGAAGGATAGAAATGGACTTCGATGCGCTCCGGGGCTTGCGCAGGGCTCGCAGCCCCGGGGACAGTCCCTTCGCGGATCTCAGGAGCGATGGAAGCTCCGGTGGAGCGTGACATGTCCTGGGACCCGGAAGCCCCAGGGGAAGTCGCGGCGCCCGAGGCTTCTTCTTTGCCCGGCTCGCGCGCCCAAAAGACGCGCGTGGCTCTGGGAATCACCTCTTGCTGCTCGATCGCCCAGCCGGAGGGCACCTGGCAGGCGAAACTTTCATCCGGCGCGCCGTAAGGCTCAAGCTGCCACACGGCCGCCGGCGAAGCGGATGCCGGTGAGGACGGGGGCGGGGATGTGCGGCAGGATGCCAGTGCCCAAAACCCGGCGGGCGCCGCGAAGCGAAAAGCCTGAACGCGCATTCTCAAACGTTGGTCGTGACCAAAGTTTCGGTGGTCTGCACGCCGTGGATGCCGCGGATTTCGCGCACGACCAAAGTGCTGAGCTTATCGAGGGTGTCGGCCTCGGCCGTCAAAATGGCGTCCCAAGGCCCGAAGGTCAAATAGACTTCTTTGACGCCCCGCGTGGCGCGGATTTGCGCCAGCGCTTTTTGCTCCAAACCGGCGACCAGCTTGCATAACACGAAGACGACCATTAGTTTTTTCCTCCCTTTATAACACCTGTGGTCTTCAATGACAGTGATCGAGTTGTCGAGTGATCCAGTGATCAAGTGATCCGGACGACGGTGATCGAGTGATCAAGTGATCAAGTGAACGAGTGAACCGCTTGCCCGCTTGCCCGATTGCCCACTTGCCCACTTGACCACTGAC
>MGUX01000098.1:3126-7953 GCA_001800185.1 Elusimicrobia bacterium RIFCSPLOWO2_12_FULL_59_9 | reverse complement strand
CGCGGCGATTCGGCAAGAGATCGCCGCGGTGGAGCGCGTCTCCGAGACGCAGATCATCGGCGGCCGCAAAAGGCAGTTCTTGGTTCATTTTGACCCGGATAAGCTCCACCGCCACCGGATCACCCCCCTGGAGCTGGCCGGCATCCTCCGGGCCTCCAACCAAAGGCTGCCGGCCGGCCGCATCAACACAGCCGGCGGCGCGGTCCAAGTCGAAACGGACGCCTTCATCCGCTCCGCGGAGGATTTGAGCCAGGTCGTCGTGAGCGTCTCCAATGGCCGGCCCGTGCTCGTCAAAGACATCGCCGCGGTCGTGGACGGGACCGACGAGGAAGAGCAGGAGGTTTTTTTCACTCCCGGCCCGGCGAGCGCCTCCCATCTCAACGGGCGCTATGCCGCGGTGACTTTGGCGGTCTCCAAACGCCGCGGGGCCAACGCCACCACCGTCGCGCAGGAGGTGTTGCAGCGCATCCAGCGCGCCAAGGCCGCGCTCCTGCCCGAGGGAATCGAGATGGCGGTGACGCGCAACTACGGAGCGGCCGCCAAGGAGAAGTCCGACGAGCTCCTGTTCCATATGGCGCTCGCCACGCTCTCGGTCACCGCGCTCATCGCGCTGACGTTGGGACTCAGAGAGGCCCTGGTCGTGCTCGTGGCCATTCCCGTGACCTTGGCGCTCACCCTTTTGATCTACTTTCTCGCCGGCTACACCTTGAACCGCATCACGCTCTTCGCCCTGATCTTCTCGATCGGCATATTGGTCGATGATGCCATCGTGGTCGTGGAGAACATCCACCGCCATTTCATGATGAAAGACGGCCGATCCCTGTGGCGGCTTTCCGTGGACGCCGTGGACGAGGTCGGAAACCCGACGCTGTTGGCCACCTGGACCGTCATCGCCGCGATCCTGCCGATGGCCTTCGTCAGCGGGCTGATGGGGCCCTACATGCGGCCCATCCCCGTGGGTGCCTCAGTGGCCATGCTCTTTTCGCTCGCCGTGGCCTTCATCGTCTCTCCCTGGGCCTTCGCGCGCCTTCTGGATTTCTGGAAGCCCAAGGCGCCCGCTCGCGCCGCCGCCGAAAGCCGCCTGGACCGCCTTTACCGCAGGACCATGAAGCGCCTCTTGGAAAACGCGGGGACGAGGAGAATCTACTTTGCCGGCATAGGGCTGCTGCTTTTGGGCGCGATCGCCCTGCTGGCCTTCAAACGCGTCACGGTCAAGATGCTGCCTTTCGACAACAAGGATGAGATCGAGGTCGTGCTCAACATGCCGGAGAGTTCCTCCCTCGCCCGGACTCGCGCCGCCGCCGAGGAATTGTCCGCTTATTTGCGAACAATCCCGGAGGTCCGGCAGGTCGTCAGTTACGTCGGAACGGCCGCCCCTTACAACTTCAACGGTTTGGTCCGGCACTACTTCTTGAGACAGAGGCCGCACCAAGCCGACATCGTGGTCAACCTCGCCGGCCGCCATGACCGGAAGCGGCAGAGCCACGCCATCGCCAAAGAGCTGCGCGCTCCCCTGCACGCGATCGCCAAGCGCCGCGGCGCAAGACTCCAGGTGGCGGAAATTCCGCCGGGCCCTCCGGTGCTCTCAACGCTGGTCCTCGAGGTGTACGGTCCCGACGCGCAGAAACGAAACGCCCTCGCACTGCGCATCCGGCGGCTCCTGGAAGGCCGAGAGGAGATCGTGGACGTGGACACTTATGTCCCCGATCCCCAGCCCCTGGAGAGGCTCACCGTGGATCGCCAAATGGCGACCTTAAACGGCATCCCCGCCGCCGACATCGCCCGGACGGTGGGCTTGGCCCTGCATGGACATACCGCGGGTCTTGCCCACGTGGAGGAGGAAAAAGAGCCGGTCGAGATACGCCTGCGGCTCCCGGAATTCCAGCGCCGGGACCTCAAGGCTGCGGAAAACATCCATCTGCTTTCGCGCAACGGCACGCCCATCCCCGTGCGCGGCCTGACCCGAGGCCAGCGCAGACTCCTCGATCCCCCTATCCATCACAAAAACCTTCTCCAAGTTTCGTATGTGATCGCGGACGTCTCCGGCCGGCAAGAGAGTCCGGTCTACGCGATCCTGAGCCTGCGCCCCCACGTCCGCCGCTTGGCTGAGCAGTCCGGCCTTATAGTCAATGAGTACTTCACGCGCCAGCCGCAAAATTCCCAGGAGTGGGCGATAAAATGGGATGGCGAGTGGCACATCACCTACGAGGTTTTCCGGGACATGGGGTTGGCCTTCTCTTTGGTCCTTGTCCTCATCTATATCCTGGTGGTGGCTTGGTTCCGCTCCTTCGTGATACCGCTCGTCATCATGACCCCCATTCCCCTGACCTTGGTCGGCATCCTGCCGGCCCACTGGCTGATGGGGGCATTTTTCACGGCTACGTCCATGATCGGCTTCATCGCGGGGGCCGGCATCGTGGTGAGAAACTCCATCATCCTTGTGGACTTCATCCACCTCCGGCTCAAGGAGGGCATGCCGCTCAAGGAGGCCGTCATTGACGCCGGAGCCGTGCGCTTCCGGCCTATGCTCTTGACCGCGGCCGCGGTCGCGGTGGGAGCCGGAGTCATTCTCTTTGATCCCATCTTCCAGGGGCTGGCCATCTCGCTCATCGCCGGCGAGGCGGCCTCCACGCTTTTGTCCAGAACAGCCGTGCCGATTCTGTACTACCTCTACGCCGGAAGAAAGGAATTTCCCAATCAGTAAATTCAGGCGAATCTTTTTGCGACCGCCGGCATCTAATGGAGGAAGGGAAGCAAGGCAAGGGAGGCGCAATGAACTTGGAACGAAGAATCCGTCTGATCGCGGGCACGCTCGTGTTGACGAGCCTGGCCCTGGCGCGCTGGGTGAGCCCCCACTGGCTGTGGCTCACGACCTTCGTGGGCGCCAATCTATTGCAATCCGCGCTGACGCGTTGGTGCCTGGCGGAGGACATTCTCAAGAAGGCCGGCCTTGCGGGGCCGGCGGGCGAAACGAGGTGACAATATGCCGATCAAAGCAATTTTTGGGATCGTGCTGGGCGCGGCGCTGGGATTTGCGTGGTACCGCCTGGTGGGCTGCTCCACCGGGGCGTGCCCGATCACGTCCAATCCCTATGTCAGCACGTTGTATGGGGCCGTGGTCGGCCTCATGTTGGCGCTGAGTTAATCCGGGGGAGCCCCATGCATGCGGCTGGCGGAGGCTCCGCTTCTGGTGATCCCGAGCGCCGCCTCTCATCCTCGTGCTGCGACCGGATAATAGTGCATGTATTGGAGGCCCTAGCCAGAGACGATTTCAAGGCGCAACGAGCGAGCAGAGCGGTGGCTCTGTGAGCGAGGCGCAACGCGGAAATCGGCCGGGATCGGGCCTCCCCTCTCCAAGGAGTTTCGCTGAAAACCGCAGCGAAACTTATCATGGAAGGGGCCGGGCGCTTTTAACCCCCGGCGTCGTTGCTCGTCGCTTGCATACAACAAGTATGCGCGCTCCTTGCGCCTAGCCGGAGGCTAAAATCAACCGGCCAATACGCGCAATATTATCCGGTCGCAGACTAGCCCGCGTCCTCCCCTTTCCAGCGCTCCGCGGCCCATTTATAAATGACGGGAAGCGCCACCAGCGTCAACAAGGTTGAGGTGGCGAGGCCCCCGATGACCACGGTGGCCAGCGGCCTTTGCACCTCCGCGCCGATGCCGGTGTTGAGCGCCATGGGAACGAAGCCGAGACTCGCCACGAGAGCCGTCATCGCCACGGGCCTCAGCCGGACAAGCGCCCCTTCCCGCGCGGCCTCGCCGGGACTTAATCCCCTCCCCCTCAACTGATTGAAGAAGGTGACGAGCACCATCCCGTTTAAGATGGCGATGCCCATCAGAGCGATGAAGCCCACCGAAGCCGAGACGCTCAGAGGAATGCCGCGCAGCGCCAGCGCGAAGATTCCTCCCGTCATGGCCAGGGGGATGCAGGTATAGACCAGAACCGCGTCGCGCAGGTTCCCGAATGCCCTCCAGAGGATGAGCAGGATGGCCAGAAGCACGGCGGGGACGATCATCGCCATTCTCGCGCGAGCCCGCTCCAGGTTCTTGAACTGCCCCCCCCAAGTCATGCTGTAGCCCTCCGGAAGCTTGATCTCCCGTTGGATGGCCGCGCGCGCCTCCGCCACGTAGCCCGCGATGTCGCGCTCGCCCAGAAACACGGCCACGGCGGCGTAACGCTGGCTGAAGTGATGGGCGATGGTCGTGACCTCGTCTTTAATCTCAAAATCCGCGACCTTGTGAAGAGGGATTGAGCCCCCCTCCATCCCCACGGGCATGGCTTTGATCGTTTCGATGTCCTCGCGCCGCGACTCCTCCACCCGCAAGACGATGGGAAAACGCCACTGCTGCTCGTAGTAGCTCCCGACCTCCTTGCCGGCCATGGACGCCTCCAGCAGGCGGTTTACGCTCCGGATGTCCAGGCCGTAGCGGGCGATGGCGGCGTAGTTGGGCCGGGCGCTGAGCACCGGGCTCTTGCGCAGCGCGGTCAAGGCGTCCATCTCCGCCTCCTCCGTCCCCGGTATCTCCTCCAGCACGGAAATCGCTTTTTCCAAGAGTTCCATGAGCACCGGAAGTTCCTTGCCGTAAATCTTCAGAGTCACGTCCGCGCGGCTGCCTTCCAAAATCTCCATGAAGCGCATCTCGATAGGTTGGTTTTCGCTGATCTCCTGTCCGGGAGTTTGCTTTTCCAGCGCCGCCTTGATGGCTTGGTAGAGCTCCGCCTTGGTCCTGCGGCGCCCGCCTTCCGCGGCAGGCCACTGGGAATGGTCCTTTTTCAAAATCACGAAGGTATCGGAATACGGGATTCCCATCGGGTCCGTGCCG
>MGUX01000098.1:0-3117 GCA_001800185.1 Elusimicrobia bacterium RIFCSPLOWO2_12_FULL_59_9 | reverse complement strand
CCATCGGGTCCGTGCCGGATTCGGAAGTGCCCAATCGGGAGAAGGCGGACTCCACCTCCTGGAAGCCGGCGATCACCCGGTCGCTCCGCTTTTGCATCTCAAGCGCGGCGTCCACGCCGATGTCCGGCGCCCGGGTGAGATTGATCACGAAGTCCCCCTCATCAAGCGGAGGCATGAAGTCCGCCCCCATGCCGCGGTAGACAAACAACGCCGCGACGAACAGAACCAGCGGCGGGAGCAAGCCCAGAACGGGGCGCTTGAGGCCGGCATCCAAGACCGGCTGATAGGTCTTTCGGAGCGCGCCGTAGACCAGCATCTCCTCAAATCCGCCGCCTTTGGGCGCCCGCAGGAAAAGATAGGCCAGGACGGGCATCAGCAGGACCGCCACGAGCAGGTATGCGCCCAGAGCCATGAGCACGGTGACCGCCATGGGATGGTAGAGCTTGCCCTCGATGCCCTCCAAGGAGAGAATGGGAACGTAGACGAGCATGATGATTAAAAGGCCCAAGGTGACCGGCTGCACGACTTCCGCGGCGGCTTCCTGGAACAGAACCAGCCGCTCTTGGGGTCCGAGTTCCCCTTTTCGCTCCTCCAATCGCCTCAGGGCGTTCTCGATCATGACGACGGCCCCGTCCACGAGCAGGCCGAAGTCGATGGCGCCCAAGCTCATGAGGCTGGCCGACACTCCCATCCACCTCATGCCGGCGGCTCCAAACAGCATCGAGAGGGGTATCGCCAGCGAGACAAACAGCGCCGCGCGGATATTTCCCAGGATGATGAGCAGGACGGCCACAACCAGCGCGGCCCCTTCGGCGAGATTTTTCGCCACGGTCTTGAGCGTCGCGTTGACCAAAAAGCTGCGGCTGTAAAGAAGCTTGACCTCAACCTCGGGCGGCAGCGGCGCTTCCACGAGGGCCTGTTCGGCATCCAGAGCCACCTGCCGTGAGTTGGCGCCGCTGAGCATGAGCACCGTTCCCAGCACGGCCTCTTGGCCGTCGTAGGTCGCGCCGCCCATCCTCTGGGCGTAGCCCTCGCGCACGTCCGCCACCGCCGAGAGCGGGACGGGCCTGCCGCGGACGTCCAGCCGGACGGGGATGCCGCCGATCTCGCCCAGGCTTTGCAGGCGGCCCGAGCTTCGGACGATAACCTGCTTGCCTTTGGGCTGAATATATCCCCCGCCGAAATTCTCGCCGAGCCCTTCCAGGCGCTCCAATATCCGCTCGATGGTGAGCCCGTAGCGGTCCAGCTTTTCCGGATGCACATCGATGTGGATTTCCTTCTTGTATCCTCCCGTGGAGTCCACCTCCGCGACGTTTTTCACCGAACGCTTGAGGTACGGGGCGATCACAAAATCCTGGATGGTGCGCAAATGGAGCAGGCGCTCCGTCACGGGCTTGGCGGCGAGCGCCGTGCCGGATTTCGGCAGCACCGCGTACATCACGACCTCGCCCAGTCCGGTGGAAATCGGCGCCAGCGCGGGAGATTGTCCCTCCGGCAGCTCGCCGCGCACGCTTTGAAGCCGCTCCGCCACCTGCTGGCGCGCCCAGTAGATGTCAATCCCATCCTCAAAATTCACGATCACCTGCGAGAGGCCATACTTGGAAAGGGAACGAACCTCCCGCACGTGGGCGATGCCGCTCATGTCGGTTTCGATGGGGAAAGAGACGGTCTTCTCGATCTGCTCCGGGTCGAGCGCGCCGGTCTTGGTGTTGATCATCACCTGCACCGGGGTAATGTCTGGAACGACGTCGACGGGGATGCGCGCGACGCTATAGAGCCCGATTCCCGCGCCAAAGGCGAAGAACAGGACGACCGTCGCCCTGTTTTTTAAGGCCCATTTCACAATCCGCGTCATGAGGTCTCCTTCTAAAATGATCCGAGCCGGACCAGCGCGTCCTGCTCGCCGGCCGCGGCCATGAGTTCTGCGGCCTTGGCGGCCAAATCGCTCTGGGCATCCAGCACGCGAACGAAAGTTTCGGCGGCGGAGCCGTCCAGCTCCAGAAAAGTCAGCAAATCCACCTGGCCCTTGCGAAAGCCTTCCTCCGCCTCTCGAAGCTGCGCTTCCAGGTCGGGAAGAATCGTCCGCGGGTATTTCAACACCTGTTGACGGGCGGCCTCGTATCCCACGAGCGCGCGGGCGAAATCGGCCTTGAGCTTCTGTTCCTCGAAGGCCAGAAGCCGTTCCTCGGCAAGTCTTCTCTGCTCCGCGCTCTTGATCCCGGAGCGATTGCCGTTCCAAGAGGGAAGGGCCAGGCCCAAGCCCAGACCGTAGTTCTTCTCGGTATCTCCGGCCTTGGCTTGTTCATAGGAGGCCGCCAGCGACGGGTCGGGCAATCCTTCCCTTCGCGCCAGCGTTTTCTCCAGCTCCGCGCTTTTTAAGGCGAGCGCTTGAACGCGCAGGCCGGGATTATTGTCCAGGGCTCCGGCCGACCACTGCATTTCATCCAGGCTTTTCGCGCCGGAGAGCCACGGGACCTCGACCTCGGGATACTGCCCGGGAGCCAA
This sequence comes from Elusimicrobia bacterium RIFCSPLOWO2_12_FULL_59_9, assembly GCA_001800185.1. GTDB lineage: Bacteria > Elusimicrobiota > Elusimicrobia > O2-12-FULL-59-9 > O2-12-FULL-59-9 > O2-12-FULL-59-9. The sequence goes on along the minus strand of MGUX01000098.1, from coordinate 612 downwards.
AGGCACAAAGACCTTGAGTTTTTCGAAGGAGGTCTTAAATGCCGCCTGGCTTTGGATCGCCTCGGAAGCCAAGAGATTGAGCCGGTTCTGCACGATGCGGCTTTCCGCCTTGCCCTGCGGCGTCGGAAACGCGCGTCCCGAGAGATATTCTCGAATCAGATCAAAGCGCTTCTGACGATTTTCGACGAAGGCGGCCTTCTTGCGGTTGGCGGCGTACTCGTAGGCGAGCTGAACCACGTCGAGGGTGACGGACAGCTCCGACGCGCTTCGCCGCACGCGCCAGGATTCGGACTCAAGGTCCAGCAGGCTGCCGCGCAGGCGCGGCTTGCCGGTCAACGGCAGCGGCTGCGCCAGCGCCAAATCATAACGCGCCCCACTGAGGCCGGCTTCGCGTTTGCGGCCGGCCGCGAAATCCAAGGACAAGCCCGACCATGCGCGGGCTTGCCGCGCCGCAAGACGAAGCTCTTCAACGCGGGCGTCCTGGGACCCGAGACGCGGGTTGTTCTCGATCGCCAAACCGACGAGTTGAGCCAGCGAGTACGCTTCTCTCTCAGGCTGCGGAATCTGCTGCGCCAAGGCTTGCCGCGCTGAAACCAAGCAAGCGATGCAGAT
>MGUX01000097.1:4982-6662 GCA_001800185.1 Elusimicrobia bacterium RIFCSPLOWO2_12_FULL_59_9 | reverse complement strand
AGGGGTTGAAGGCGACGGCCTCAACGATCAAGTCTGGCTGCTTCAAGCTTATGGGGGGAGGCAGTCCCCCTGCGTGAGCGACGATGAAGGTGGTTGGGCGGTACCAAAATTGCCTGTACTGATCGTGCGTCATGCCGGAGCACGACTGCGAGTAGCCGACGTTCGGCCAGTGCCCGCAGATCGGCGAGGTGGAGAAAGCGCCCTTGCGAACTCCGAAGTGAAGGTGTGGGTGCCAGGGTCCTCCGTCTTCATCGTCGTCGGCCACGTAAGCGATGAGAGCGCCTTTGCGAACCGCCTGGCCGGGTTGGACAAGCAGGCTCCGGCGCTTGCTCAGGTGCCCATACAGCGTCGTGACTGCCTCCCCGCCAAGGTTGTGCTCAATGAGGATGAGGCCCCCAAAGCCCGCCACATCGGTCGCTGCGAAGCGCACCACACCATCCGCACTCGCCACCACAGCCGTGCCGGGCGCGGCAACCGCGTCCTCGGCCAGATGATAGGCCCCTCCGTTCCCCCAGGTGGGATTCCACTCAAAATCCTGATTAATTGACCAGGATGCTCCGTTTATCGGATACTGGAAGTCTCCGCTAAAGGGTGCCGCCTTGACGTTGAATGGCAGGGTCAACTGATTGTTCGATCTATCGCTCTCCATGATGGTGGCATCCTCATTTGCAGTGACACCGATATAGTAGGCACCCGAGAGGTGTCCGGTCGGGACGGTGATAGTGCGGCTGAACGACTGCGATCCGCTGACTGCGAGGCCGTCCACTCTCACGGTTAGAAGCAGAGGGTCAGCCGTGGTGATTATCGTAGCATCTGCGATCCGAATGCGCGCCAGGCTGGCGGGCGCGCTCGCATTGCCGCTGTTGGAGATCGAAAAGGTAATCGTGACCGTGGAGCCGGCAGGAGCCTCCCCGGCGCTGATCCCGAGACTTCCGACCACGAGGTCGGGAAACTGGCTCCGAGAGCTGATCGTCACGGCGTAAACAGTGCTCCAGCGCTCGACACTGTCCACGATGGCATGCGCGGCAAGATGCCAGTTCCCGGCGGCTGGCGCGATGAGGAACGATGTGAATTCCCGTGGCCCACTGCACGGGGTCGAGCACTGGTTGACGGTCGAGTTGAGTGCGTTTGCCGACTTCAGGCGCACTAAGTCATAGTCCAAATGCACGTCGGTATGCGATATGCGTGCGCCGCCGGAAATACTCCAAGTCAAGGATATCTCCTGGCCGCTCGTGATCGCGTCTGGCGGACGGTTGAGGGTAACTTCGATGGATCTCACAGTCCTCATAATATTGGTCGGGTGGATCATGAAGTTGCCTGCGTTGTCATACACATGCGTCCCGTACCAGTAGGAACCTGCCGATGCCGGAGTATCAGAAAACGAGCTTGAGATGGGACCGTCACCTGAATGGTAATTTCTATTAACCTCCACCCATGTGCCAGGGGCACCACCGTTGTCCGGGGCGCGCCACAACAGAACCATTTTCAAGCCAGACCCCCCAGAATCCGAAACGGTATAAGAAATAGTGAAGGCACTGCCTACCCTAAGAGCCTCGGGGCTGACGAAAAAAGCGCTGTATGTAGGCTTGGTGGTATCGACTGGGCTCACCGTAAAGCTTCTGCACCCAGAAAAAGTGGAAAGGCCTGGATAAGTAAGATTGGTGGCCTGCCCCCGCCAAT
>MGUX01000097.1:0-4893 GCA_001800185.1 Elusimicrobia bacterium RIFCSPLOWO2_12_FULL_59_9 | reverse complement strand
ATTCGTCCCGCCACAGCCAGCCGCCACTTCAACCTTGTACGCGGTTGCGCCGGTAATAGCGCCCCATTGAAGCGTGACGGAATTTACGGTGAAGTTCGCGCCATTGTTGGGCGATGATAAAGCGGGCGTGGCTAAGGTCGTGGCACAGGCCTCGTTTGAATACGTGGAATCACCGGTCGCATTAGTGGCCCTGACGCGGTAACAATATGTGTTCCCGTAAGCCAGCCCCGAATCCTGGGTGGCCGTAGTTCCTGTGCCGGAATAGGCTGAGGCTGTCGCGGTTTGGCTGTATGTCCCGGATGTCCCAGTTTTCCGCTCGATCTTGAAGCCGGTTTCGTTCGTGGCGTTGTCATCCCACATCAGCAGAACGTTATTGGAATCACCGACTGCTACCAGACTACTGGGCGGCGCAGGTGCGGGCGCGTTCACCGTAAAAGTAAACTGCTCAGAGGACTGTCCATCGGGGTTAATGATCTCCACCGTCCAAGTCGCCGCCGTGGTGGTGAATATCGGGTTAATAGTGATCGCCGTACTGCTAAAGGAACTGATCGCGCGGTTGGCGTAGATCGATCCGCCAGTCCGCAGCGTTACGTTGCAACCGGAAACGAAGTTGCTGCCCTTGATGGTGAATGGCTTCGCGCTGTTGGACCCGGTGACGGGGTTGGGGGTGACGCTGGTAATTGCTGGGGTTGCCCAAGCCAGCCCAGACACGGCTAGACTCATAAATGCAGCAAGGGCCACGGAGAAGAACCGGCCCCTAGTGCGCAACCATGTCGGTGGCTCTGCTACTGCCAGGGTGAAAGCCATTCTACTCACTTCTACATGGAAACGTTCCTAATGAACAGCCAAAGGAAATATGGTTTCGTCGGCAGTTGCAACTCGCCCGGCTTCCAGTACGAATCTCTTCCACATCACTTTCAATTACAATTCTAGCAGAAAAAGGCAATTTGTCAATAGTAAATTGCCGCTTGCAGCGTTTATGTGCTGAACGCTTATAGAACCTAGGGCTCGTACGCGTTTGTTTATAGAATAAAATTCACAATGCCCAATATTTACGAAAAGATCGGAAGGCAAATTCGAGAGGAAAGAAAAGCTCGAGTCCTATCGCTTGAGGAACTCGCAGAGAAGGCCGACCTAACCCCGTCATTTCTCGGACAAATCGAACGCGGAGAACGCAAGCTCAGCGTAGCAACCCTGGAAAAATTGGCCATAGCGCTGCATGTATCACCTTGCAACCTAATGAAAACGGAGACCAAGAAAGGCTTTTCCTGGGAAGATCGCATCGCCGACCTCCTGCGCCATCAGCCCCTCAAGCATAAAGTCGTCGTATTCAAGACCTTGAAGTACCTCTTTCGGATCCTTCGCGGTTTCTAAAACAGTTCGCGAGGCATCCAACTCCACACACTCCTGCGTGTGTTCACCTCTATCTATCCGTACAAGGTTTAACATATTTGGCGAACCGCTTGGACCGGCGTTTGAATTGACCCATTTAGAGGCCAGTTTTTCCTATATATAAAGGAAGCAGACTGCCAGCGGTTTGTCCCACTATTAAGGAATGAGTTTCAAGATTGCGGCGGGTGGCCAGGGGATTCCCATAGGAAACCCTGCCGGAGGACCGCTCTGGCATTCAGCGGGTCCGAGGCACCGGGTAGGGGGAACCGCAGGAGTGGTGCCCCACTGGGATGTCCGGTGGAGGGGGTGCCGGGCGCTCTCGGAGGGCGCAGGGTGTCCAGTGGACACCCGCCTTGCGCGCCCGCGACTGCGGGCAGGCCCCGAAGGGGCTCCGTTTTCCGGAACATGCACCTCCGGTGCGCCCAGTGCCGGGAGCTCCCTTCGCCCCTCCGGGGCTTCTGGGTCCCAACGCTCTGTCGTTGGGGCTGCGACCGGCCGGAGGGAACCCCTGGACAGGACCCGACGCTTCAAAAAAGAATGGAAACCAATGAAACCCGGCGGCAGGGTTAAAAGGGCTCGACGAGACGCTCCAGTCCGTTCCCCTCGTCGCCGGCGGCTCAATCAAGTTGCGCGGCGAGGGGCGAACCCGCCAGAGCCTCACGCACCCAGGCAGGCGCCGGCTTGGGAACTTCCACTACGCGAGCATTCGCAACCCGGAGGACCAAGCGAGGATCAGAACCGCTATTGTCGTAAAGCTCGCCGCGATCGAAAACCTGCAGAGCGGCCGCAATGTTTTTGAGGCTCTGCCGATAGATCGCCCGAATCACTTCGGGCGGCGCCGAGTGCCCGCCGGCCAGTCCCCGCTGCCGGACCCGCTCGATGTTGAGTTCGGCATCACCGGTCGCCACGTAGATGATCGATGTAAAGAAACCAGCTTCTTTCGCCCGGCGCGCCTGTTCGGTGGCGACGGCTCTGCCGCCAAGCGTGGTCTCCATGGCGAAGCTGGTCCCGCTTTGAATGTGTTCCCGCACGAACCGCTGACATTCTTCTTGGGCCTGCTTGCGAACATCCGGAGGAATGCCGTGGTAGGAACCGTTTATCTCTCGGCAGCGGTCATCCACATTGAAGGAGTCAACGCCAAAATCCTGGACCCTGAAGCGAATGGACTTACCGCTTCCAGAGGGCCCGGCAACCACGATCATGGTGGGCTGGGGAGGCAAGGGAGCTTCCACATTGACTCAGTTATTGTTTGACAGGCCCTTAGGCAGCGGCGTCGGTCTTGGAACTCTTCGCCATGTCCGCCGGCCATTCCTTCGACTTTGCCTGCCCCTTCTCATCCAATATCCCAAGTTGACGCATGCGATCCTTCTCCGCCAGGAAACGCTCGTTGCCCCGCGCCCTGACTTGACCCAGCACGGCGTCCCAAGTCGCGTCGTGAGCGAGATCCGGCACTCGAACGGACTCGGGGAGCATGACTCGGTTCTGTTCGGTTGCAGGCGCTACCCGTTCCAAAGAAGGCACCACGGCCTGTTTGTATTGGCCATTAAGTTCATTTAGGGCCGCGATGATTCTGCCGGCATGCCTTTCCTTAAGGCTCCACACATACAAGGACAATGCCTCACCAAGGAACGCACTAAAGGTCTTGATTCTTGTGGCCCCCATTAGATTCTTGATAGTCCGGAGTTCCTCGTCATCGATTTCAAATTGCACCCTGGCCATACAGCCCTCCCAAAGTAGAATCAACTATCACTGAGCGTAGATATATCTAAAATAACTCTACTTTCACTCATATTATAATTGTAAAATAACAATCCGTCAAGGCCTAATTATCTCCTAATAATCTCATAATTGACTCCTAAAAAGCAGCCGCCCCACTTACCTACTTTTTCTACTTATATATAAAGAAGGCGGACGACCAGGGGATTGCCCACCTATAAAGGAATGAAATTTCAAAGTCGCGGCGGGTGGCCCGGGGATTCCCATAGGAAACCCTGCCGGAGGACCGCTCTGGCATGCAGCGAGTCCGAGGAAGGGAGGGGCGCTTTCGGAGGCGACCCCGGTTTCCGGAGGGAACCCCTGGACAGGACCCGGCGCATAAAGTCAAAAAGGAACCTTGGGCAAACCCGGCGGCAGGGCTCAAAAAGGCTCGACGAGGCGCTCCACTTCGGCGACTTCCAAGGCGGGTCCGCGCACCTCGCGGCCCAAAGTCACGTAGACGGCGGGAAAGCGGTTGGTGCGCATGCGGTGCGCCAAAAGAAAATCCCGGTCTTCCGGATCCACGAAGGCAAGCAGTTTCCTGGGGAGGAAGCTGCTCTGAAGCTTGGCGATAAAATCATGGGTTTTCGACATTTCTTTCCTGCCGACGACCTCGACTTCCAATCGCCCCCGTTGATACAGGTCCAAAATCCTCGCGTAAGGGGCGGCGTGGTGAACTGTCTCCAGGGCTCTGGGCAAGAGCCGTTTGAGCGCCAGCTCAAGCCAGCGCCGGTAATTAAAATTCCCCTTGAGATAATGCAGGCGCCACAGCGCCTCGAGGGCGACGGCGTTGGGCATCAGGGGCGAGAGCGGAGTCTTTAATTCCCCAAAACTCGAATCCTCCACGGCGCAATCCAAAAAACCGGCGCCGTCTCGCACCCACAACGACTGCAGCGTGTTGTCCAGCAACTGGCCCGCAAAATCCCTGTAATCCGGATCGCCCAGGTACTGGTGCGCCTCGGTGAACGCCAACACCGCCCAGGCCTGGTCTTGAAGCAATCCCGAAAGCTCGGCCAAAGCGCCTTCCTTGCGCCAGTAATGGAATAAAAGCCCCGCGCGTCTGTCGAGCATCCTCTCGCGGATGAACCGCAGCGTCCGCACGGCCATGCTCCGATATTTTTCCTCATCCTCGGAGAACACCACCGAGGCTTTAAACAAAGCCATGGCGGCGGCGCTATTGGCGTCGGCGTAAGCGACCGGGTCCGCCGGCGGCGCTTTGCGCTTGTAACGCTCGCCGGGCGCAAGGCCGAAGTAATCGGCATCCGCGAGCTGGCAGCCCCAAAAGACTCCCTCCTGGGAATCCCACAGGAATTTTTCAAAATAGGCCAAAATCTTGAAGGCGCAATCCCGCAAAAAGGGGTCGCGCAAAAAACTGTAGGCGTCCAGATACAAGCGGCAAAGGCGGGCGTTGTCGAAAAGAACCTTTTCGTATTGAGGGGCGCTCCAGTCCTGAGTCGTCGAATACCGGTAGAAACCCCCTTCGGCCGGGTCAAACAAGCGGCTTTGCGCCATGCGGCTTAAAGTCAGGATCAGCATCTCCTGGGCGTGGTGATCCTTGAATTCGCGCGCAGCGTAAAGCAGAAGCTCCAAGGAGTCGACGTGGTGAAATTTCATGGCCGGGCCGAAGCCCCCGTTCTTGGCGTCAAAATCCTCTTTGACTTTGCTCAAAATCCGCTGCGGCAACTGCTCGTTTGAGATGTCCAGGTCCGGATTGGCGGGCGGGGCATGATTGTATCTGGCCTGCAT
>MGUX01000096.1:446-5334 GCA_001800185.1 Elusimicrobia bacterium RIFCSPLOWO2_12_FULL_59_9 | reverse complement strand
CTTCCCTTGCACACCAGCCGGATGCCATTGTCAGTTTTCATGACGTGTTTTTCAGGAACAACTAATTAATTTTGTAGATACGGAAGGCTTTTGTGGATGTTTGCGCCAAGAGGCTTGCGTGTTTTGCAAAAAAATCCTCCGTCGCGGAGCAGAATGCGGGATACTCAGGACATTTCTTCGCCGCACAATGATCCCATTGCGAAACGTTTAAAAAAATATGGGTGTAGCCCAGCGAAACCAGCTTCCGACTCAACGATTTCCCGTCTTTCAATTCTTTGCCGATATCAAAGAGGAGCTGCTCGTCGTGTTGAGAGCTGGCCGTGAATTTTCTTGGTATCCCAAAAATCCTATTCTCGCCCACGACCGCGATCACGGCGTTTTGCGGCAGCATTTTATCCATGAAAGCGTTGCATTGGTACAACTCTTGAATATCCCCAAAAATGTAGCCTGTCTCGGTGGCGACGTTTAATGCCAGCATTTTCATCGCGACGAACGCGTTATTTAGAAACAACATTTTAGCCGGCTTCCACAGGAGTCCCAGGATTAACATGAAAACCAGCAATATTTGGGCGTTTTTTCGGTCCTTAAAGCAAAAGCACAATGAGACGCCGATCAGCGCGCAGGTTAACCCCAAATATCCGATTTGATATCGCAGCACAAGGCTGAACAGGGTGAATAAAGCCCATCCCGATGCGGCTAGGATCGCCAGCAAGCTGATAAATCGGTTCTTTATGAATGGTACAAAACAGAAAAAAATAAGGAATACCGCCAAGGGTCCGAGCGTATTTCCGAAATCGGCGATGCCGGACGCGCCGATAACCCACCTAAAGAACAAGACATATCCGTGAAAGCCCCGAGAAATTCCGGAGTCCGGATAAGGACCCGCATGCCAGGGGCGCACGAGTTGAGTCGAAAAAAGCTTGATAAAATAGGGATAGACCGGGTTGCCGGTGGCCATAGCGCTTTTAATCATCCATGGCGAGAAGGCGATCAACGCGCCGAGCGCGAAAAGGGAGAGTTTTTTGGCGACTTCGGACGGCGAAGCGTCCCCGCGGAACAAGAATATTGACGACAATAGGAACATGTGAGAAAAGGAGATTAAACCGCTGTATTTGGTCCCCGCCGCGCATCCGATCAACACGCCGGAGACGAGCATGAGTTTCCGGCTCTCGGCGATATTTTTTGAGCACCAGGACTGAGTCCATACCAGCGAGGCCGTCAGCGTATAAAAGGCGTAGGCATTGTCGCCTTTCGATATGCTGGCTTGCCAAAATGTCGCGGGCCAAAAGGCGAAAAGGGCGGCCGCGATCAGGGCGAATGTCCTGCCGCAAAACTCCCTGACGATGCCGTAGATTGTTGAGATCATGCAAATCCAGAAAAACCAGCTGATTAATTTGGCGACCGGCTCCAATTTAAGAACCAGAGGCCAAAGAAACAGCATTTCCGCGTTTTGCGAAAAATAGCTGTAGATATTATAGGGATTGGTCGCGATTTTCCCATCTAATAGATATTGCCAGGGCAGGCCGAGTTGATAAACCAAACTGTCCAGAAAAAATTCCTTGAATATGGACGGCGCGGCCCAGCTTCCGATCCACAAAACCAGCAAACATGAAAGGATTATGTCCAAAAATGAAGCCCCATGCAAAAACTCAGCCGCCTTGCCTTTGAAGCGAAACTGCATAAACTCATGGCCAAAAAATATCAAACCAACACCGGATAATATGTAAGCCGCTTTCGTATTGATAAATCCTAGGCCGCCGAGAATGAGCCAGATTAAAGAAGCGATAAAGGTCCCCAGCGCGAAGATTACCGGAACATAAATATAAGCGTTGCCGAGCAACATGGATTTGTAATCGGCGCAGATGGCGCGCAGAATGAATTTACCGGCCCCGTAGGCGAAGCCCAGGATGCTGATAAATCCAAGCAGAGACCGGATCGCGAGCCAATAGTCGCCCTTAAAATGAAGGAAGTCTTCGATAGCCTTTCTTAACAGCTCTCCGACATTCCCGATATTCGCGGCGGGCCAGGATTCGGCTCGAAATCCCATCAAAAATAAGTAAAAAACGGCGGCGAAAGCGCCGACGAGCGTTATCGACGCGCACGTGCTTAATAATTTTGAATCCAAAGAGGGGATGGACCTCATGTCCTCATGGACGTCGGCGGCGACTTTCTGATCACTTTTCATCATTGAAATGACTCTGGAACTCGCCTTTAATTCCCTCCCGCCTTGTCCAGGAAATCCCGGATTCTTTTGGCGTTGGCGCCCCCGTCGCCCCTGCCGTCGCGGGACTTGGAGCGCATGTGCAGCGAGCTCCCTGAGGTCGCGGCGCGAACCTCCAGCGCCAAGTCGTCCTTGAAACGGAAAAGAAAGGTCTCCGCCACGGCCTCCAGGCGTCCGGAGGCCGCGTCCTCCGAAATGACGCTCCAGCTCGGCATGGAGCGGGCCGCCGCGCGCGCCTTCTCAAACGTTTCGGCTGGGGACCAAGCCGACTCCAACGGGGCCAAATCCGGGTAGGCTTTTTTCTGTATTTCCGCGAAGGCGGGCGGGTAGCTCATGTCCCGGCGCGCGTTTTCCGCAAGCGCCGCGAGCCGGTCGAAGCGTGGCGGAGCCCCGGGGGTGGTGGTGATGTCGTTGATGGGGGGATACTTCCGGGCCCGGACAAAGAGGACCGCAAACACGAGCGCCACGCCCAAGCCGGGCAGCGCCCGCAACAACGCCGGGCTGATCGGGCGCTTGGAGAAGGCGCTCCAGAGGATGGCGATAAGGGCGGCTAGGACGCTCACGAGCCCGAACAACCCGCCCAGCAGCATGAGGATAAATCCCCTCATCGGCGCCAGAAGCCTCATGTGGGCCAGAAACGCTCCCGCAAGCGACAGCCCCGCTCCCAACACCCCGCTCGCAAAAATCAAAAGATTCATAAAATCCGTCCTTCCACCGGTCGGTCGATAAACATCCCGAATCACTACCGCGTCCTTTTTTTCTCCGGCCGCATCGCGATTTCTCCCCGCACCGGCGGGTTGCGGGGACATCATGCCTAAGCTTGCTGGGTCACAAATCTCGCGCGCTCGATCCGCGGCCCGCGCAACCTGTCGCCGGGGGAACGCTCTATTAAAAATTTAACTGCTGGGTTGATGGCTAGATTTGACAGTCGCTCGATAATATCATTTAATGGACCCTCATACAGAGGGTCCGGGAACGGATTTTTAGTCCCGGAGGGTTTGGATGGTCGGGCCGCCATCCTGTGCGACGGGATGCGGCATTCTCTTTTAAATCGCCTCCCTGGTCATTGCCGGGATGGCGATTTTTTTATTCCTATTGAGGAAGACAATCATAATTGCGACTGGCGCGGCAGTTGTTTTGGACGCCGTAAAAGCGGTGTCAAGAAGTCATGGAAGAAAGGGATTAAATCATGCGCCAACAGAAGAAAGGCGAGCCTCGCTGCGCAAGATGTCGCGAGGCATCCGATAACGCCTGCGGATATTGCGGACATATGGTTCAAGTTGATGCGCCCAACAAAGAAGGCGGGGAAAGGAGGTAAAGGAAAATGCCCGAACCCTGGGAAGATCTGAGCGAGGGATCCCGGAACCTGTTGCAGTCGCTTTCGGAGAAGTTCCAGGACGGGATCCGCTTCCAAGGCCCATTTCTTTGGGCCATCATCATCGTGGCCGGCGCCATCGTCCTCTTCAGTTCGGTCTATACGGTCGAGCCGAGCGAGGAAGCCGTCATCCTGCGCTTTGGCCGCTACATTTCCACCGAACCCCCCGGGCTGCATTTCAAGCTTCCCTTCATGGATGAGGCGATCAAGGTTAAGACCAAGGTCATACTTCAGGAGGAGTTCGGCTTCCGCTCCGCCATCCGGGGGGAGCGTGTGGATGATTACACCAATGAGGCGCTTCGCGAGGAGTCTCTGACGCTGACCGGGGATCTCAACGTGGGCGCCGTGGAGTGGATCGTGCAGTACCAGATCTCCGACCCAAAGAAATTCCTATTCAATACCCGCGAGGTCCTGAAAAACCTGCGCGACGTGTCCCAGTCCGTGATGCGCCGGGTGGTCGGCGACCGCACGGTCAACGAGGTCCTTACTACCGGGCGCGTGGAAATCGCCGACGAGGCCCACCGGTTGACCCAAGAAGTGCTCGACCGCTACGACATCGGCCTGCGCATCGTCACGGTCAAGCTCCAGAATGTAAACCCCCCGGAGCCGGTCAAGCCCGCATTCAACGAGGTCAATGCCGCCAAGCAGGAGCAGGAGCAAGCCATCAACCAAGCGGAGCGGGAATACAACAAGGTTATTCCAGAAGCCCGGGGTAAGGCGGAGCAGGCGATCCGCGACGCCCAGGGTTACGCCACGGCTGCTGTGAATCGCGCCGAGGGCGACGCGGCGCGCTTCCGTTCGATGCTGGCGGCCTACCGTACCGCCCCCGCGGTCACGCGCACGCGGCTCTATCTGGAGACGATGGAGGAGCTCTATGGCCGCTTCAAGGCTTTGACTATCGTGGATAAGGGAGTCCAGGGCCTTCTTCCAGTTTTCTCCCAGAAAGGCCGACAACCGGCGTCCGGGGAGGCACCATGAGAAACGGCATCCTCGCAGCCCCGGTTCTCCTCGGCGTCTTGGTTCTCTTTGTCGTCAACGCCGCCGTCTATTCGCTCCCTGAGTGGGAGCAAGCCGTCATCACCCAATTCGGCCGTCCGGTCGGATCGGCGGTCACCAAGGCCGGCTTGCACTTCAAGCTGCCCCTCATCCAGAAAGTTCATCGCCTGGATAAGCGCATCCTCAACTGGGACGGCGACCCCAACCAAATCCCCACCAAGGACAAAAAGTACATCTGGGTGGATACGACGGCACGCTGGCGAATCACGGACCCTTTGCTTTTTATCCAGACCGTG
>MGUX01000096.1:0-404 GCA_001800185.1 Elusimicrobia bacterium RIFCSPLOWO2_12_FULL_59_9 | reverse complement strand
ACGATCTCCAACCACAACCTGGTCGAGGCGGTGCGCAATTCCAATGCTCTCCTGGACAAGATAAAAATAAAGCTGGAAACGCAGAAGAAAGGCGAAATCCTGCCCGGAGCCGAGGAGGAGGTGACCGGCGAGATCGAGCCCGTCTCGGTCGGACGGGAAGAACTGAGCAGCATCATTATCCAGAAGGCCAAGAAGGGTCTCAAGGAGTTCGGCGTCGATCTCATCGATGTGCAGCTGAGGCGCATCGCCTACGAGGCCAGCGTGGAAGCCAAGGTCTACGAGCGCATGATTTCCGAAAGGCAGCGCATCGCGCAGAAGATCCGATCCGTGGGCCTGGGCGAGCAGGCCAAGATCCAGGGCAAGATCAACAAGGACCTTCAGGGAATCGAGTCCGAGGCCTATCG
>MGUX01000095.1 GCA_001800185.1 Elusimicrobia bacterium RIFCSPLOWO2_12_FULL_59_9 | reverse complement strand
CACTTTCGACACTCTCGGACGCGCCGTCGCGGATTTCCCAAAGATCTCTTAGGATTTCTTCGATGCTCTTACCTTCCTGCAACGCCCTGGAAATAGCCGCTTTTAAATCATTCTTGGTCGCCACTCGTGTAGCCTTTTCAACCGCTGTAGTGATCAGGCGCTTGTATTCGTTTGCCTGGAAGGCGCCGACCCGACCATCCGGGGTGTAAATCATGATGGAAGGTTTACCGAGGCGTTCGCCTTTAGCCGGCCGCTTAAGACGCGGCAATTCCTTTTGGAAACTGCCGATCATCGAGTACTACCACCGCGAGGTGGTGCTCCAACTAGTCGGGGTGACGCCAGCCTGCATTTTGGACGAGGAGGCGATCTTGCCTGGGGAGACCGAGGTGGCGGCAGGGGTGAGGCTTCTGGAACGCTTCCATAAGCGGATGCCGCGGTTTCTCGATGTCGTAACCCTGGATGCCTTCTACCTGCAGGCCCCCTTTGCGCAGAAGGTTCTGGCGTTGGGCTACATCTTGGAAATCATCCTCAAGCAGGAAAACCGCGACTTGTATCAGGACGCGGAAGGGCTCTTCAAGATCACAAAGTCCGAGAAGGTGACGTTGGGGGTCAACGGTGCGGCCGAGGTGTGGGACGTGAAGGGTGTGAGCTCCTGGAGCCAGCTCGGGCGTCCCGTTCGGGTAGTGCGGGAGCTCAAGGAGTATCGCAAGCGAGAGCGGGTGGCCAAGAATTGGGTAGAACGCCAAGTGATAGAGGATTGGCGCTGGGCGGTGATCGCCCCTAATGGCCAACAACCTCCGACGGATTTGATCAGACGATGGGGCCATGCCCGTTGGGACGAAGAGACGCGGGGCTTCGGAGAACTGACCAAGCATTGGCACCTCGACCATTGCTATCACCATCATCCGACCGCCATGCTGGTGTGCCGGTTGATCTTATATTTAGCGTTCTTCCTGACGGCTATATTTTTCGAGAGAAATCTTAAGCCCGCCCTACGGGCAGGGAAAACTCACCTCCACTTGGCCCACCTATTGGCTGATGACTTGATCCGGAACGGTTTAGAATCATTCTGGGCGCAGCCGCCGTAATTTCCGATCTTTCCAGAGGATCTTTTTTTATGAGCGCGCGCCCGTTGGCGCATGCCACCGACGGCCTTTGGCCGGCGGCAGATTCCTTGTTGGCGACTCACCTCTGTTTCGCCTGCGGCGGGCGATTTTTGACCCGACAAACGACCATCGGGACGAAAACGTCAAAAAACGACTTGCGAATCTGCTGCCCGGCTTTTTTCGTGCTGAGTTGCGGGATTGCTGAGCGGCGGCTTGAAAGGCGGCGGAAAGGATTTGTATACTGGCATTATGGCGGTTTATCTGGCGGTCTGCGCGGGCCTGAGCACTCTGTGCCTGCTGATCGCGACGGTTTTTTTGGTCGTCACGCTCGTTGAGCTGCGGAAAGCGTCGGCGGCGCTGCAGGAATTCGTGGAGCGGCTGGAAGACAAGCTTGACGTTCTGCATGCGGCCGTGGACGCTCTCAAGGGCCTCCCGAACGAATTGCGGGAGGCGGCGTCCAGAGGCGGCCATATGGCCGCAGGCATCCTGCATGGGATTAGAGACGCTTTCTTCAAGCCGGCCCCCGGCAGAGACGACGCTTGAACCGGCCGGATTTAATCCCCGACCTTGACAAATACCGTCTCAGGTGCTATAAGATTTAAAGCGCGCCCGTGCATGCCATAAATATGTCCTCCCGTGGAAAATCAAGATTCCTTAAATTTCTGAGGCGCCGCCTCACGATTCTGCTTGTCCCCCACGCGGACATCCCTCTCTGGCGCTTTCATTTCTCCTTTTCCTTCTTAATCTCGATGTTCCTCCTATGGACAAGCCTGACGCTGTGGGCGGGTTTCGTCGTCAGCCGCAACGTCGACTACTGGATCACCAAGGCGGACAATCTGGTGATGCGGGTCAAGGTGGCCTATTTCGCCGACCGCGTGCAAAAGGCGGAGGAAGTGTTGAAAATGGCGCAAAGCACCGACATAAGAATGCGGCAGTTGCTGGCGATGCGGACCCAGCGCGCCATCATCGAGAGCCCCGCGGAGGCCATCGGAGGCCCCAACGCCAAGGACCACTTCCACCTCACGAACCTGCTCAGCGCGCGCGCCAAGGACCTTCGGCAAACCGTCATGGACCGCCAAACATCCAGCATTCTCAAGCAATCCCGCGAACGGCTGGCGAGCTTTCAAGAGGTCGCCTGGCACATCGCCAACCAAAGAAACCTCTTCAGGGCCACGCCGAACATGTGGCCAACGGAAGGCAGCCTCACTTCGCTTTTCGGCTACCGCCTTTCCCCGTTCCAGAATCACGAGCGCCTCGATATCTTCCACCAAGGCATCGACATCGCCAACAACGCGGACACGGTCGTCTATGCGACGGCCGACGGGGTGGTGCGTCACTGCGGCTGGGAAGGCGGCTATGGGCGCATGATTTTGCTCGACCACGGGTTCGGCTACTCCACCTTATACGCGCATACGTCCCAAATTCTGGTCAAAGAGGGCGATTTCGCAAAGCGGGGCCAGGTCATCGCTTATATGGGCACGACCGGGCGCTCCACCGGCGACCATCTTCACTACGAGGTTTGGCAGGACGGCAAACCGGCCAACCCCTTGAAATATCTTAAGGTGCATCCGGATAAGGAGCCCGAGGGCTCCAGCCTCATCGCTTTTTCCAACCGAGAGAAATGATCCGCACCAACCGGCTGGGCCGCCATGTTCAATAGAAAGGATTCTTCGGCGCTGTCCGACAAGATCGCGACCTTGATCGGATCGGAAACCTATTTTCAGGGCACCTTATCCGCGAAGGGCTCGCTTCGCGTCGACGGCCGGGTTGAGGGCAATCTGCAGGATTGCCAGGTGGTCGTGGTCGGGAAAAGCGGTACGGTCACCGGCGACATCGCCGCCCAGGAAGTCATCATCGGCGGCCAGGTGCTGGGAAACATCACGGCGACCAAACAGCTGGAAATCCTATCCGGAGGCAAAGTGCAGGGAGACATCCGCACGGCCCGGCTCACCATCGAGGAAGGCTCCCTATTCAACGGCTCCTGCGCCATGAACGCGCACGGCAACTCCAAGACTCCCGACGCTCCGGTCAAGCCGGAGCCGGAAGAAGAAAGCAGCGGCGAATGATGCGGCCGCGAAAAATCCCCCCTCCCGGAGGCGCAGCATGATCTCTTTTCTAGGCCGCCACCGAAAAACCATATTTCTTGTCACCATTTTCGGTTTTCTCATCGGGACTTTCGTCGGGCTGGGAGCCTACTTGTTTACGGACATGGACGCCACCAGGGCGGTGGCGGAGGTCGGCAAGACCAAAATCCCCTATACGCGCTTCCTGTCGCAATCCAACCAAGTTCTGGACCGGATGCGCAATCAAGGGACCGACGTCACCGACGACTTGAGGCGCCAAATCAAGGAGGACGTCCTCAAGGAAATGATCGTCGAGGAGCTCCTGTACGCCGAGGCGGTCAAGCTCGGCATCCAGACGACGGACCTGGAACTGGCCTACGACGTTCACAACACCCCGGCGTTTCAAACCAACAACAATTTCGACCAAACGGCCTACGTCAACGCGCTTTATTATCTCTTCCGCATGGGCCCCAAGGAGTACGAGGAGTTGAGGCGGCGCTCGCTGACCGCCCTCAAATACCGGCGCTTCATTTACGAAAGCGCCAAAATCCATCCGTCGGAAATTGAAGGACGCCTCAAGGGCGCCATGGAAGACTACCAGAAGACGAACAAGGGCTCTTCCAAGGGCTTCGAGGCGGAAAAAGAAAAAGATAAAATCGCCGGCATGCTGAAGCAGGAGCGTTCCATCCATCTTCTTAACTATCGCCTCCGGCAAATGAGCTCCCAAATTCCCATAAAAAGCTTCCTGGAGGAAAGGGAGAAGGGGCTATGACGCCGGCATCAAAAAGACCGGTGGTCGTCACGGGCTCCGTCGCTCTGGATACGGTGAAAACCGCCAAAGGCCGCTGCAAGGACGTCTTGGGCGGATCCGCGGTCTATTTTTCCATGGCGTGCCGTTTTTTTCATCCCGTGCAGCTGATCGGAGCGGTCGGCGCGGATTTTCCGGGCTCGATGAAAAAGCTCCTGGCCGGCTGCGAGATCGACTTGACCGGCCTGGAAGAGCTGCCGGGCAAAACTTTCCGCTGGTCGGGCGAGTTCGGCCCCGATCTGCAAAACCCGCAGACTCTGTCGACGGCTCTCAATGTCATCGAGCACTTCCGTCCGAAACTCAAGCCGGCGCACAAAAACCCGTCGGTGGCTTTTCTGGCCAACATCGACCCCGAACTCCAGTGGGAGGTTCTCAGCCAGCTTGAAAAAGCCGATTTGGTCGCCTGCGACACCATGAACTTTTGGATCAATCAGAAAAAGCCCGCCATCAAAGAGCTTCTGGCGCACATCGATATCTTTTTCTTGAACGATTCCGAGGCCAAGCAGCTCACGGGAAAAGCCAATTTGCTTGAGGCCGCGCGAACCGTCAAGACATGGGGCCCGCGCATCGTGGCGGTCAAAAAGGGAGAGCACGGCTCGCTCATTTTGGCCCAGGACAATTTTTACGCCTACCCGGCCTATCCTACGGAAAGCGTCGTCGATCCCACGGGCGCCGGAGACTCCTTCGCGGGCGGATTCCTAGGCTACTTGGCCTCCCATGGCTGCGATATCGAAGATCCGGTCCTGCTCAAGAGGGCGCTGCTCCATGGCTCGGTGATGGCCTCCTTCACGGTCGAGTCCTTCAGCACGGAAAGACTGGAGTCTCTCAAGCCCGCCGAAATCCACAAGCGCTACCACCAATATTTGGAGATGATGGCCGTCGACTTGATCCCGGCGTTCGCCAGGTGAGTCCGCATGGCTGAGCCCGCCATCAAGACATCCGGCTTGAGCAAGAGTTTCGGCGGGCTCCACGCCGTCAAAGACCTGAACCTCGAAATTCCTCCAGGCGAAATTTTCGGCTTCCTCGGCCCCAACGGAGCCGGAAAGACGACCACCGTCAAGCTTCTCACCGGCCTGATGGCGCCCACGCGCGGCAAAGCCTGGATTCACGGCCGCGACATCTCGGAAAATCCGATCGCCGTCAAAAAAACCATCGCCCTTGTTCCCGACGAGCCGTTTGTTTATCCGAAGCTGACCGGAATCGAGTTCATGCGACTGGTCGGCGGCCTTTATGAGGTCCCTTTGGAAAAGCAAAAATCGAAGATCCCCGAGCTGCTGGAGATGTTCGACCTGAAGGACCGCGCCATGGAAATTCTGGAGTCCTACTCTCACGGGATGCGGCAAAAACTGGTGTTCGCCAGCGTCCTGCTGCATGAGCCCCGCGTCCTTTTCCTGGATGAGCCCATGGTCGGCCTGGATCCCAAGAGCGCGAAAATGGTCAAGGAGATTTTCAGAAGGCTCGCGGAAAATGGCGTGACCTTGTTCATGTGCACGCACATCATGGAAATCGCGGAGCAGCTATGCCACCGCGTCGGCATCATGATCGACGGCGAGCTTATCGCGGTGGGAACGCTCGACGAGATAAAGAAGCAGTCTCGCCGGGAGGGCTTCAACCTTGAAGAGGCGTTTTTAACGTTGACGGGAAACTTGGAAGTTACAGCCCGCTCAAAGCGCTTGGATTAGCCCGAAAACCGCAGTTGCACCCGCCTAAACGTACTGTACAAACCCGTGCAACTGTGGTTGCGCCTGCGGCGCCGGACAACCCCGTCGCTGATTACAGCGACGTCCCTGCGGGCGAATTCCCAACTGAGGAATTCGGGTTAGTGATTAATAATTTCTCGCCGTCCGCCGAAAGGCTCAGTCCCACCCGCTGATTCTCATAGAAAGTAAAATAGGCGATATTCGGCGAAAGCTGCTCGAAAGGAACGTGGTAGAATTCGGCGTCACTTTCCCCGGTTTGGATGACGAAGGCCAGCGATTTGGTTTTATGGCCCAAGCGCGGGGGCGAGAGCGAATCGTCCATATCGACGTAATAGAAAAACCGGTAGGAGCGGCTCGCCAGGGCGAATTCCTGTCCGGTGCCGTAAATGGCCTTGAGCAGGTCGCGGGCGGAAATCTTGTAGCTGTCCTCTCCCCCGGCCCCGCTTTTGCGCTCGAATACCACCTTGCTGGCAAGCTTGTCGAAAATATTCGGCTTCAACGAAATCTTGTAGTCGGCGCCGCCGACGCGGACCTGCTTGGGCTCGTCATAAATGCCTCTTAAATCGAAGAAGTCCGGCTCCTGGCCGAGCCGGCTTTCGGGCAAAACGGCGAGATAGGCTTTCTTTTCCCGCGAAGGGTGAACGCTTAAAAAGGTCGGCACGCCTCCCAGGTTCGGTTTGACCGCCGTCACCCATTGGGCGTTGAGCTTCTCGCTCAAGCCGAAAGCGTAGTCGGGCTCGGCGCCTTGGGACCCCGCATCTTCCTCGACCGAAAACGGCGCGTAAAAGGCGTCAAACATGTTCTTCAACTGCTGGGCGACGTAGGCCCGAATTTCCGCCGCCGAATAATACTTCGCGGCCTGCGCAAAAAAACGCCGGTTGGGATCTTCGGCCGAAAGGGCCTGAAGCTTGAGCTCTCCAAGCGAGGGCCGCTCCATCTGAGGAATGGCCACTTCAACCGCGGCTCCGGCCAAGTCGAAACGGAGCACTTTTCGGGTTTCCTTCTGACCGGCAAAGCCCCCGGAGGCCGTCGAAAGGGCTGATGCGGCGATCAACGCGGCAAGTAATTTTTTAGTCATTTGGACCTCTCAGTAGATGCCCCGAAACGCCGGGCGATTATCCGTTTTCCAAAACCAAGTCGGCGGCGGAAGCCTGAGCCGGCGCGTCCCCCGCCGCTGCCTGCCCGGATGGGGCCGGAACGCGGGCTTCTTTTTCGCGGCCCTTGATCTCGATGGAAATGAGCTGGGAAACGCCTTGCTCCTCCATCGTCACCCCGTAAATGGCGTCGGCTCCTTCCAGCGTGCGCTTGTTATGGCTGACGATCAAAAATTGCGAGGCCTGCGCCTTCTCGGTCAACAACCGCAGAAAGCGCCGGATGTTCGGCTCGTCGAGAGGAGCATCAACCTCGTCCATCATGCAAAAAGGCGCCGGCTTCACCTCGAAAAATGCGAACAGGAGCGCGACCGCCGTCATCGCCTTTTCGCCTCCCGAAAGCAAGGAGATGCTTTGCAGCTTTTTTCCCGGAGGCTGCGCCACGATCTCAATGCCGCTTTCAAGGATATTGTCCGGATCGGTCAACAACAGGTCGGCCTCCCCGCCTTGAAACAGCGTGCCGTAAATGCTCCTGAAGTGCTCCCGAACCTGGCTGAAGGTCTCGCGGAAATTCTCCCGCGTCGTGGTATTGATCTTGTTGATTGCCTCTTTGAGCTCGGCTTTGGCCGTGTGAAGGTCCCGAAGCTGCGTCTCCGTGAAATCAAATCGCCCTTTTAAGGCGTCGTATTCCTCGGGAGCGGCCATGTTGATGGCCCCCATGTTTTCAATGCGCCGGCGCAGGCTCACGATCGAATCGGTCGACACTTTTCTTTCCGATCGCTTGTAGAAATCATCGGCGTGGGCGAGGGCGTCCTCCAGGGTCATCTGCCAGTTGTCCCACAACTGGTTGAGAGCCGCGTCCCGTTTGGATTTTAGCTGGCCCAACTGGAGCTTGTGGCGGTGAATTTCCTCCTGAATTTCCTGAAGCAGCGCCTGCTTCGCGCGCAGCGCCTCCTCCTTGAGCCTCGACTGCTCCTGGGAGTCCTCGAGCATCCGGGTGAGCGCCTTCCCTTCTTCCTGCTTGGCCTCAAACAAGCGATGGAGCTCGTCGAGCGCCTGCCTCAGCCCGCCTTGAAGCGCCGCCAGCTCCTCCAACCGGGCGTCATTGGTCCGCGCTTCCTCAAATCGGCTCTTTTGAACGGCCTCCAAATCCGCGCTTTCCTTCTCCGAGCGTTCCAACTGTCCCTGCAGCAAACGGACATTGGAGGCCAAATGCTCGCGCGCGGCTTTAAATTGCGCCGAACGGATCTGCTGCTGTCCCAGGCTCGCGCGGACCCCATCCAATGCCTCCCGCAGCGCGGCGGTGTCCTGGAGGGCTTGCGCTTCGGCGGCGGCGAGCTTCCCCAACTCCCGTCCAAGCTCTTTGATTTCCGCCAAGACTCGCCCGCACTGGACCAAAATGTCGACGGCGTCCCGCTCCAAAAGGTCCCGGTCCTGCCTGGAAATTTCCAGGGCGTTGATGTCCCGCGCAAGCTGCTCGGCAAAGGCCTCGCGCCGCGCCTTCTTTTCCTGGAGCTGATTTTGGACGGATTGAAGCTGTTCCTGCGCTTGACTTAAGCCGCGGCGCATGTCGGAAGTCTGCCCTTGAAGCGCCGCCACCTGATTTTGCAGCTCCTGCTCGCGCTCCCGCAGGCTTTTGGTCAAAGCGAATCCCCACGCATTGGCGGTCGAGGGGTTCTCGCCGCCGCATAACCAATAGGAACCATGGGTCAGCGCGCCGGAGGCGTAGGTTTCTTTGAGCAGGAAGTCGATGAGCGCGCGCAGGACCGGCGGCGACTGGATTTTCTCC
>MGUX01000094.1 GCA_001800185.1 Elusimicrobia bacterium RIFCSPLOWO2_12_FULL_59_9 | reverse complement strand
TTGAGAGCCGGCGCGGGCAGCCGGGGCGCGGCGGCCCCCTTCGCAGAGCTGCGGGGACCCGGTGACCCCGGAGGCGCGGCGGCGCGCAGAATCGAGACCGCCAAAGGGTCCAGCGGATGCGGCGAGCTCCTTTTTCTCTCCATCAATTCCAAAGCGGCGCGGATGGCTTGGGCCAAGGGCCGCCGGAGCCTCAAGCTGTCCAAAAAAAGGTTTCCCTTTTTTGAGCCCTGAAGGCAGACCATCACCCCAATGCGAACGTCCGTGTCTTTCGGCCGGAAATCGGCTTTTCTCCACTTCAAATTCGGCCAAAGAAATCGGATGATTTTCCACCGTTCCAGGAGGCCCAGAGCGCCCGCGGGACGCTTTTCACCCAGAATTCTAAGCAGTTCCTGGGTGACGCGTTCGCGGGAAAGCAAGGCGGGGTAATCCTTGGCCGCGGCGTCTCTAAGCCATGCTTCCGTCTTGCTTTCCAGCCGCATGCTCAGGCGGGAGGCGAAGCGCGCGGCCCTGTAAATCCGCGTTGGATCATCCCGGAAGCTTTTTTCGTGAAGGACCCGAAGGCGCTTATCGCGCAGGTCCAAATACCCGCCGAAAGGATCGAGAAGGCGGCCCAACCCCTCCGGGGTGAGCTCGACGGCCATGGCGTTGATGCTGAAATCCCGCCGCTTGAGGTCCTCCTCGATGGTCGCGGCGGGAGCCACTTCGGGAAGCGCGGCCGGCGAGGGATAGCTCTCAAGCCGGGTGCGGGCAAAATCAAGGCGGAAACCGCTCTTAAGAAAAACGCGCAAAGTGCCGAACCGGTCGAAGCTCTCCGAAAATCCGCCCCACTTTTCCAGAAAAGCCCGCGCCAGAGGCGCTGCATCGCCTTCCACGCAGATATCCAAATCCTTGGTGGAGAAGCCGAGCATCCGGTCCCGGACGCATCCGCCCACGGCGAAAACGCGCGCGCCCAGAAGGCCGGCTTGGCGGCCCAGAAACCGGATCTGAGCCCGGCTTAGACCGAAGGCGGTCTGGACCATGTGCCTCTGGGGTCCCGCAACTGGTCTAGATATTTCTTGTAGATCCGCAGGGAGCGATTTTCAGCCAGCAACGCCGTCAAACCCAGCCGCATGCTTTCCTTCAAGTCTTCCCGGGGCGCGGGCGCGCACGGAATTTGGACGGGGATGCGGTGATCCCGCGCGAACCAAGGCTGAACCCGGTAGATGGACAGCCGCAGCTTGCGCGCCAGATGCTCCGCGATTTCCGCCTCGATTTTCATTTCCTCTTCGCCGCGCAGAAATTCTTGAAACTCCTTGAGCCCGAAAAACAACTTCGGAGGGTAGTTCCATTTTTCGGACTCCGGCCGCGACTCTTTCCAGCGCAGGGCGTCGTCCTGCATTTTTTTTTGCCAGCGCATCCGGTCCTTGCGGTAGCTCTCCGGATAGATGAAGGCCAAAAGCTCGTCCGCGGGATCGTGGTAAATGACGATTTCGTCGCAGAAAAAAAGGTTCGCGCAATGGGGGCATGTCGCCCAATTGAGGTCGCCGGCCAAAACCTTTTCCTTGAGCCATTCGTCTTTATCCGCCCGGATGTAGCTCCAAATGTCTATTTCGAAGCTGTCGCAGCCCTTGGGACATTCCCTTTCAACGCTCGAGGTGAAGGACATACCGGACACATTATAACACGCGGGCGCGGGCTGTCAAACCCGAATTCCCTCGTTGGGGAATTCGCCCGCAGGGCCGTCTTGGCGCAGCCGAGACGGGGTTGTCCGGCGCCGCAGGCGCAAGCACGCTGGAGGCTACTGGCCTCCCGGCTAGTACCCGAAGCACTGCGAAGGGTGCAAACCGCAGTTGCATAATTTTGCTCGGGAGTTTGAGACAAGACAGAAGCTGCAACTGCGTTTTCGGGCAAACGGCAATCTAAAAGAAAGGCCCCGCGCGCATGCATTTGCGCGCGGGGCCTTGAGATAGCTAACCAGAACCTACGGCGTCGAAGTACTGATGACGTCTGTTTGCGTCGCGTCCTGTTGGATGGTCTCAGGCGGCGGAGGCGGCGCGTCGGTTTTAGTCGGTTCCGTGGTTGTCGTCGGTTCCGTGGTTGTTTTCGGCTCGGTGGTTGTTTTCGGCTCGGTGGTGGTGGTTGTGGTTGGCGGCGGGGTGTAGGCCGGGGCCGTCTCAACCTGCACCTGCTGACCCTGAGTGATCGTTGAAGTTTGCCCGCCCGAGGTGATCACCTGGATGTCGCCCTTCCCGGCGGTCATCTGGACCTGATCCGGAGCGGCGTTGGAAGCCATGATCTGCAAATTGGAGTCCTCTTTGACCATCGCGAACTGGTCTCCGATCTGAATTTGAACGTTGGCGCTTCCCTTGCCGGCGTTGATGGAGGTTTCAACTCCAACCCCCGTCAGCTTCGCGTCAAAAGCCAGGTCCGCGCCTTTGCCCAAAGCGACGGTCATATCCTGATCTCCGCCCCCCACCAAAAGCGCGGTCCCGTCCACGACGCGGACTTTTGAGCCCGCCTCGATCACCAAGCCTTTGGCGGCATCGCCTTTGACGACGGTCTTTTTGCCGTCCTTGCCTTCGATCTCGATGGTGCCGGTCACGCCCAAGAGCTGAATCTGGCCTTTATCGGCGACCGCCACTTTGGCACCCGCCCCGCTGAGCTCGCCCTCGGTGGGGGCTTTCGCGTCCGTTTCTATATTTTTCACCAAATCCACGGCTTTTTTGACCTCCGACTTGGCATCGGCAAGCTCGGTCTTCTCTTTGTCGCTCAGCTTGGTCTCATCTTTCTGGGCTAATTTGGCCAGAACGGCTTCGGCCTGTTTGGCCACGGCCTTGACCGCTTCCAGCGGCGTGCCTACGGCCGGCTCTTGAGGCGGCGCGGCCGTCAAAGGCTTGGGCGCTTCCATTTTTCCGTCGGCGGCGACCTCCAAAGTCTGATGCGGCTGCAAGTTCTGCTGGGCGCCAAGAATATCGTTGACTCCCAAATGGCCGTCGAATAAATTCCAACTCGTTTTTCCGCTTTCATCCACCGCGGTTTCAAAGACGGTCCCGCGCACCGCGGCGACCGCGGTCGGCGTCCGCACCAGGACCCGGCGGCGCACCGACTTTTTCACCCACGCCTGAAGCTGCCCCAGGCCGACGAACACGGAAATATTCTCCCGGGTGTCCTGCCTCAACGTGAAGCTCGCGCTCGCGCCGAGGCTCATCTTGGTGCCGTCGCCAAAAGCCAAATCCGCGCGCGAAAACCACCCCGTGCGCACCTCGTCTCCTTTATAGATAGCCACCGGCGGCGAGACCTTGATCCAATTGCTGTAGCCCGCGCGCTTGATGTCCACCTTCCCCTTGGCCTGGGCGATGACGACCGCCGCCTGCAAGGAGCTCAACGGCAACAGCAAAACCGCCGCGAGCGATAAGAAAATAAAAAGTTTTTGTCTCATGGTCAATCTCCTTAAATGGACGCTTGAAATCGTTGAAATTATAGCCTATGCTTTGCCCGCTGTCAATTGTCGCGGCCCTGCACTTCCTAACGACAGTGGTAAAGTGTTCGAGTGGTAGAGTGATAGAGTGAACAAAAACCCTCACCCCTCCCACTTTACCACTATACCACTCTGTCACTTCACTTCGTTTAAGGCGGGCCTTGCCGCCGGATCAATAGACTATTCACTTCGTTATCTGCTTGAAATAGTCTTTGATGCCTTGCTCGTAGGCTTTTGGATATTTTTCCTGCAAGGATTGCATGACTTCCTGGCGCACTTCTTGAGGCGGGCGGTACTCCTTATCCGACGGCAGCTCGACCGGACCGACCGACGTTCCCATGCGTCCCCCCGTCCATTGCCGCAAGGTGCGGGGCCGGCCCGCGCCGGAGCGCTCCATCCCGCTTTCCATGGACTTCTGCTCCCGGGAGGCCGACTCCATCTGCTCCATGCCCTGGGCCAGCTTCTCGAGGGCATTGGCGGCATGTTCCAAGGCGGGAGGGCTCTGCAATGCCTCAAGCTCCTTTTGCGCCAGGGCCATGTCTTCCTGGGCCGAATCCAGGTTCTGCGAGACCGACGGCGGCAAAGCGACGGATTTGGAGCTTAAATCCCGCATCTTCTGCGCCAAAGATTTCGCGCGGTCGTAAGTCTCGCCCTGCTGCCGCCCGGCCGCCCGAAAATCCTCCATCTCCTTTTGCGTCGAAGGCGGGCTCTTGATCTCCTTTCTGAGCAGTTCCAGTATCTCGGCTTCCCCGGCCATCACGCCGGAAAACATCAAGGCGTCGGCTCTGAGCGCGGCGGCGGTCTCAGTGGAGGCGAGAACCTTGTCCAAACTGCCGAAGCGGCGGCCCGACTCCGCCTGCAGGCCTTGAAGGATCCGGCTTAAATTGTCCGGAGCCGAGACCACCCGCCGCTGCGCGAATTCGCGCAGCACGGAATTCATCAAGCGCAAAGTTTCCGGATGAAGCGCGGCGCTCAAACCCCCGGCCTTTGCGATGAGACTTGCCTGCCTGGTTTCAAGCTCTTTCAACAGCTCCTTTTGAGCTTCCAAAAGTCTTTTTAGGCGCTCATCTTCGAGCTGCTGAATCTGCCGCACGCTCCGGGACTGCTGCTCCGCCACCTCCTGCCACAGCGCCCGCGCCTGCTCCATTTCCTGAGAAAGCAAATTGTCGCGCCGCGACATGGGATGCGCTCCCTGGGCGGCTTCGGCGAGGGTGTTTCGTATTTTTTCCAACTCCCGGGAGAGGCGTTCGGCCAGAACGGCCGCTTTCTGCCAGTCCCCGCGCCGGAGGGCCGCGTCCAACTGCGCCGACAAGGATTGGGCGTCTCCGATCGGCACCTGGTAAATTTTTTGCTGCGCTTCCTCCTCCGGCGTTTGAGGTTTTTTCTTGGGTATTTGTTCGATGCGCTCGGCCAACGCCTGCATCTGCTCCCGGATTTTCTCCAGGGATTTTTCCAGCCGCTCCAGGGTCTCGGGGGAGGGCGCTTCTCCCGACTGCTCCAACTGCTGCAAGGACGACTTGAGGTCCTCGCCGGCCTGAGACATGCGCTCCGACTGGCTGGCCAAATCCTTATATTGCTGGAAGTTTCTGCCCTCAGCCATCCACTTTCTGGCTTTGTCCAGCTCGCGGGAAAGGACCTCGCGCACCTGCTGCGCCTTCTTCCAATCTTGGCTTTGAGCCGCCTGCCGGGACTGCGGCAAAAGCCGCTCCTGCGCGAAATCAAAATTCTCCGCCAATTTCCGGAAGGCCTCCACCATCCCGGGATCGGTATAGGGATCTTGCTCCATCGCCTCGACAAGCTTTTCAAAAGAGGCGGCCGCCTCTTTCCATTCCGCGTCCGCTTCCGACGACATTTGTCCCCATTCGGACCCGGACTCCAAGTTGTTGACGATTTTCTCCAGCCGCTCCCGGAGGTTTTTTTCCTTGGAAGCCAGATTCTCCACCAAACCGTGCAACGCGCCCATCTGCTCCTGCACCGAATCGTGCATTTGGTCGAAATCGATCAAATACAGGCGATTCTTGGCGGACTCGCCCATTTGAGGCTGGGGACTTCGATTGTCAATGGCTCTCAAGCTCATCTCCAGGACGCCGAATCCGAACTCGCTCAAATCCCAGGCAAAATGTCCGTTTTGCTCCTTGACCACCGCATCCGACGGAGAAAATCGCTGGACGCTGAAAGCGCGGGCGGCCCCCTCCGCAGAGCTGCGGGGACCCGGATGCGCCGGAGGCGCGGCGGCCCCCTCCGCCGCCCCAGGATCAACCCCTTCGCCGGGTTCAGAGACATTGGGAACCCCGGAGGGGCGCGGGGACACCTGGCGGATAAGAATCTGGATATCCGTGAGGCCGAAATCATCGCCGGCGGCGTAGAACACCGGCAAGGGGTCCAGAGGGCTGATGGCCACCTCAAAGGCGGGAGACACAAGGTCGATGCTGGGCGGCTCATCCGGAAGGGCAAACAGCTCGTGAACCACCGGCTCCGGATCGGATATCCCATCCGCGCCGTCGAGGCGCCAATAAAAAGTGGCGTTTTGACGCACGATAAACTGGAGTTGATAATCCCCCGCGGAGGTGAGCCGAAAATCCTGCCGGCTGCCGTCGCCCCAGTGGAGCGCGGCCGTTTTCAGCGGCGCCGACGGCTTGCCCAGAAAGATAACCCGGCTTCCGGCGGTGGCCGACAAGTCCCCTCCGCCTGAAAATTCCTCGTCCGGCCTGCGGGTATAAGCGGGGTAATTCACCCGGTAGCGCATCTCGGCAAATTGAGGATAGGGCACCGGGGTCAGCTTATACGCGGGGCTCCGTGCGTCCTTCCAGCGGAGCCGATATTCCAAATTCTCCGTCAGCTCCGAAATCCGGTACACAAACCGGCCGCCTTCCTCAAAATCCCATTTCTGCGCCTGCCAGACCTCCGAATCGCTCTTTAAGTGAAGCTCCACTCTCTCTTGACTCGGGGCCTTCCAGCCCGCCTGTATATTTACTTCCTTGCCCCAGGCCAGACGCGCGTCTTTAGGCTCGATCCAAAGAAGCTCCTCCAGCGGAAGTTCCCTCCACGGAGCCAGGACGCGCTCCCATTGGGACGTTTGGCCGAATCTCAGAGCCGCCGCGAACAACGCCGCGCACAACAGCGCCGTCGAGGCCGCCGCCGCGGAGGGACGGATGGAAAATATCTTTTCCAGCTCCGCCGGAACCAGCAGGCGCTCGGTCTGCGTCATATGGGCCTGCACCAAATCTTCGGAAACGCCCTCCCCGGTCCCGCCCCGGGAAAACTCCCAGGCGCTCATCAGGTGCTGGCGCAGGCTGGGCCGCGATTGTTGAACCTGCTCCAGCACGCTTCGCCGGCTCAAACTGAAAATCGGCCATGCCAGGAACTTGAAAACGGCCGCGGCCGCCAAAATCGCCTCCACCGCGAAAAGCGCGATGCGCCCGGCTTGCGGAATGGCGAAAAGGCGGTCGCATGCCGCCAGCAGCAAAACAGCCCCGAAAAAGACGGAAACGGATCGAAGCCCGCCCTCCAACAGAAGCTTCACCAGAAGCTGCCGCCGCCAGGACCTCAACCGCCCATGCAGGATGGATTCGGAAGGAAGGGACATGCGTGGGCTCATTATACAACTAACGGCATCGCGCCGCATCCATTGGATATGGCGGGGCCGAAGCGGGCCGCCCGGCGCCGACACCGGAACACGACTCTAATTTTGGCTTGCTCTTAATTGGAGGGAAGCGCGGCGCGAAACGCGCCGATAACGACACCCAGCGGGGGGACGATGATCGTCCCCGGCGGCCGCCGCGCCTCTGGCGCTACCGGGTTCTCTGAGCACTGCGAAGAGTGCGGCCGCTCCGCGTCGGCTTATTCTAAGCCGTAGCGCCTTGGAAAGATTCTTCCTGCACCCAAATCAAATTCGTGGAGGCTTTATCCGACTTGATCCAGCGCCCGCCTCCGCTCTTGTTGAATTTCCACACCACCCGCACCTGGATTCCGATTCGCGGGTAATGATCCGTCTTGACGATTTTCTTTTTCATTGAGGGGTCTCCCAATCCGGCGTTTTCATAGTTTAATGTCCGCGCCTCCGCGCGGGGAGGGCCTTCCGGCGCCCAAAATGCCGGAAAAGGACCCAGCCCGAAGACGGGCCTTAAGTCCTACGGGAGATGGGACCAAAGACCCAGACGCGCTCTCAGGCCGCTTGCAGACGCCGGCGGTTGTTGCGCTCGATCATTTCGTAAGGGTACAACGAAGGCGGGCGGCTGAGGTCGTCAAGGACGGCCAGTTCTTCCGCGGTCAACTGGATTTTTGCGGAACTCAAGTTTTCCTGGAGCTGCTCGGGACTGCGGACGCCGAGGATCACGGAGGTCACCGCCGTTTTAGCCTGAAGCCATGCCAACGCGATTTGAGAGGGGGTTGCCCGGCGGGCTTGGGCTATTTTATCCAGCGCCGCCACGACGGCATGCCCTTGTTCGCGCTCATATCTCAAAAATTCCTCGTCAGCCCGGCTGAGGCGGCAGGCGGCGGGGCGGGGCTGGCCCGGCCGGTACTTGCCGGAAAAATATCCTTTGGCCAAGGGGCCCCAAACGATATAGCCAAGCCCCTCCTCCCGGCACACCGGCAGAAGCTCGTTTTCGACTTCCCGGCAAGCCAGATTGTATTTGGCCTGCAGACAAGCGAAGCGTTCCAAGCGCAGGCGCTCCGAGACTCCCAGAGACTTGGCGATTTGCCAGCCCGAAAAATTGGAGCAGCCGACATAGCGCACCTTGCCCCAGCGCACCAGGTCATCAAACGCCTTCAAGGTTTCTTCGATGGGCGTGGCGTGGTCCCAAATATGAGCGTAATAAATGTCAATCCAGTCCGTTCCCAGCCGCTTGAGGCTGAGGTCGGCCGCCGACAAGATATGATGCCTGGACAACCCCGTTTCGTTGGGACCCGCGCCGTCCGGGGCGTTGAAAACCTTCGTGCATACGAGAACCTGCGCCCGTTTTCCGCGCAGAGCGCGTCCCAGCAGGCGCTCCGACTCGCCGTAGCTGTACATGTCGGCGGTGTCGAAACAGTTGATTCCGGAATCTATCGCCATGCGCGCCAGCCGCGAGGCCGCCTTTTGGCCCACGCAGGCGACCCCGGGCCACAGCCTGGACGGCCCGAAGGTCATGCAGCCCAAAGAGAACTCCGACACCTTGATCCCCGTCCTTCCCAATGTCCGCATCCGCATGAATATTCCAAGAACTGCAGTTGTTCCTTTTCGCTTGAAATGATTGTACCAAACTGTGCAACTGCAGTTGCGCCTGCGGCGCTGGACAACCCCGTCCCGATACCAGATCGGGACGGCCCTACGGGTGAATTCCAACTGAGGAATTCAGGTTAGCCTCCTTCGCCGCGACCCAGGTCCTCAATCCCATTTTAGTATAATTTGCGGCAGCCATGGCCTCGCGTTTCACGTTCAGCTCAAGTTTCAAGCCGGCCGGCGACCAGCCCCAGGCCATCCGGGAGCTGGCGGAGGGCGTCCGCTCCGAAGCCCGGCACCAAGTTCTCTTGGGAGTCACCGGCTCGGGAAAAACATATACGGTCGCCAAAGTG
>MGUX01000093.1 GCA_001800185.1 Elusimicrobia bacterium RIFCSPLOWO2_12_FULL_59_9 | reverse complement strand
GCGCGGTCCAACGAGAGATACCCGTCGTAGAGCAGGCGCCGGCCGGGAATTTCGCGCAAGCAGTCCGGCTCGATGGCATGCACGAGCTTGACGGGGCGGCCGTTTTTTGGAATCCAGTAGAACCAGCGGCGGGTCCGCGTGATGGAGCCGTTGAGCTCCAGGGTTTTGGAGGCGATGGGATTGATTCCCTTGAAGTCGTAGAGAAGCCAGCCGTCGCACTGCTGGCTTCTAACGGCGCGCTGAATTTTTCCGATCTGCGTCGAGGTCACGTTGGCCCGTGCCGTCGCGAAATTTACCCGAAAACCGCTCAGAGGTCGTGCTTCAACTGCTTTGGATCGAGGCTGCCGTTCCAGGCATATTGCGGCATCGAAAAAAGGCCTTCGAAGACGCCGGTGAGCCCGCCCGCTATAGCCGCCAAACCCGCGCCGGGGACGCTGTGGTCCCCGCGGGCCAGTTCGTAGGTGTCTTTAAATCCATAATATGCGCCGGCCAGGATGCCCAGAGGAATCCCGATGATGGCCATCATGAACTTCTCAAAACCGCAGGTCTTATTGCCTTTAATCGCGGAATTTTCGCGGCTCTTTTCCGGCTTGGGCACCGCGTTGTCAGGGCTCCGTTCCTGCGTTTTGCCCTCTTCAAGGGACTGCCGCCAATGCCGGCTTCGAGATTGCTCCGAATAGCCCTTGGCCTCCTTTTCGACGTTGCCCGCGGAGACCCAGTCGCTCGTTTCATAGCCCGGCGTCGCCGGGGTGTCGAAGCCTTCCCTGGATTTCTCGGACTCTTCTTCAATGGGTTTTTGGGACCAGGTCTTCGATGCCGGAAAATACCTCTCTCCGGTCACCGGGTCCTCCAGAGGGCGCGAGGCCCAGGCGAATCGGCCGAGGCCGGCGAGCATCAGGTTGACCGCGAACAGCAGATGTAGAAATTTTCCCATGATAGGGCGCCTCCAAAAAGCGAGATACCACCATCATATCACGAGGCGCTCTTTCGCGCCTGAGACTTTGGACCTAGCGCAGAAAAGGTAAAGGGCCTAAAGGAAGTTGGGCCAAAAGGCCTAATATATGAGAGAGAAGAGTGATCGAGTGGTCGAGTGATCAGTGGTCGAGTGATCGAGTGGCAGAACGAGTGGGTGTAGTAGCGACAGGGAGAGGGATCGGGTTTTGCCTGCTGTGGCGTTCCCTTTTACCACTGACCACTGACCACTCGACCACTTCTTTATTAACTCGGTTCCCCCGCGACGGTTTTGGGGTGAAACAGCTTTTCAAGCTCAGCCTCGGTCAGAAGCTTTTTTTCCAGGACCACCCGGCTGACCGTCGTCTTCCTGGCCAGGGCCTCTTTGAAGACTTCCGCCGCTTTGGCGTAGCCGATTTTTGGGTTTAGGAGGGCGGCCAGCGACAGGCTCTTGCCGAAATACTCGTTGCATTTTTCCCGGTCGGCTTTGATGCCCGCGACGCATTTGCGGGTGAAGACGGGCAGAAAATTGATCAGGTATTGCGTGGCGCAGGTCAGATTGTGGGCGACCAGCGGCGTCATCACGTTGAGGTCCAACTGCCCCGCCTGCGCCGCCAGGCTGTTGGCGCAATCGAGGCCGACGATTTGAAAAGCCACCATGTTGAGGCATTCCGCCATGGAGGGGTTCACTTTTCCCGGCATAATCGAGGAGCCGGGCTGCACGGCGGGCAGTATAATCTCGGCAAGCCCGGTGGTGGGGCCCGACGCCAAAAGCCTCAGATCGTTGGAGATTCGTATCAGCTCGATCGCCAATTCCTTCAATGCTCCGGAGACCGTGGCCAAGGGCCAATGGCTTTGCAGGGCCGATCGAGGATCGGCCGGAGGCCTCAGTTTCAGGCCGGATATCCGGCTCAAATGCTTGAGGACCAATTTGCGGAATCCCGGTTTTGTGTTGGTTCCCGTTCCGGCGGCGGTGCCGCTTAAGGCCACGCCGAGGAGATTATCGCCGCTTTTTTTCAGCTCTTCGGCCGCGAGCCCTATCGTGCTTTGGTAGGCCTTAAATTCCTGGCCCAAGGTGATGGGGACGGCGTCTTGGAGATGGGTTCTCGCGGATTTGATCGTCCCCGCGAACTCCTCCGCTTTTTGGCCGAGAGCCGTCTGAAGATCCGCCAGCGCCGGGAGGAGGGCTTGGATTTGAAACAGCGCCGCGAGGTGCGCGGCGGTCGGAAAGGTGTCGTTGGTGGACTGGGCCATATTGACGTGGTCGTTGGGATGCAGATAGGAGCCTTCCCCTTTTTGTTTTCCCGCCTTTTCAAGCGCGCGGTTGCAGATGACCTCGTTCATGTTCATATTGAAAGAGGTCCCGGCTCCGGCCTGAAAGACATCCACCACGAACTGATCCTGAAGCCCCCCCCCCAGGATTTCGTCGCAAGCCTCTACGATGAGTTTCGCCCTTTCTGGGTCCAGGGTTTTTAGGTCCCGGTTGGCCAGGGCGCAGGCTTTCTTGATCATGGCATAGGCGCGGATCATGTTCGGATGGGCTTTGAGTCCGCTGACCGGAAAATTCTCCAACGCGCGGGCCGTTTGGATGCCGTAGTAGGCGTCGCCGGGAACCTCTTTTGTTCCGATGGAATCTTTTTCCAGCCGCGTTTCTGTGGACATAAATCCTCCTATCCCGAAAACCGCAGTTGCAAGCCGTTTGACGCCTGAGACGCCTGTGCCGAACTATGCAACTGCGGTTGCGCCTGCGGCGCCGGACAACCCCGTCGCTGTTTTACAGCGACGGCCCTGCGGGCGAATTCCCAACTGGGGAATTCGGGCTAGCCCTTCGCCGCTTCAATCATTGACGACAATTATGGAATCTTTCAGCAGCCATCCCCTCACGCCTTCCTTCAACACTCCGATTTCCGCCCAGTCCGCCCTCGTCTCCAAGACTTTGACCCGCCTTCCTTCCGGGACCGTAAAGCCGACCGAGAAATTTTCGCCGGGGCCGTTGCGCACCTCGGTACCGTTCCTGACGACCACGCCGAGCCCCTTCTCCTGGGAGCTTCTAAGCCACCACCACGAGCCGAAAGCGGCGTCAAAGAGCAGGAAAAAAACGATGAGCCGCCCGAGCAGCGCCTGGAGCGCGGGGTGAGGCCTCAAGCCGGCGGTCGTCCAGGGGTATAGGCTCAGCGACAAGAGCAGGCCGCACGATAAAATCCAAAAGGCTGCGGCGACGGCGTTTAAGCTCAGCGCGTGAAAAGCCAAAAACAGCGGTTTGGGGACGCCGGGCGGATAAAGAGTCTCGCCGACTTTTTTGAGGCAAAAGTCCAAATTGTAGCCGATATCGGCGTCTAGCGGCGCAAGCGCGTAGGCCCTTAAATAGGATGCGGTCGCCGGCCCCAGGCTTCCGGATTTGAAGTAGGAATTTCCCAAGTTGTAGTGAAGCGCCGCGCTGTGGGGGCTCGCGGCAAGAAGGGTTTTGTAGAGTGCGATCGCCTGCTCGAATTGCGAAGCCAGATAGAATTCCCCCGCTTTTTTGAAATCGTTCGCGCTCGTCCCGCCGCCCGCGCCGCAGACCGATAATGCCAACGCCGCGGCCAGAAAAAGGACCCGCGAATGTCTCATCGAATCACCTTTTCCATCTCTCTTAAAATCTCTTTGAGCTCCGCCGCCATCGGCGAGCCTTCAACCCTTCCGTCGGCGGAGGCCGGAACGTCCTCCGGGGGGGCGAAGCGCAGGCCGTCGAGGCTTTCCCACGCTTCTTTGAGGCGCCGCAGCCTGTCTGCGGGGCAGCGGGGATTTCGTTTCAAGACCGCCGAGCTGATCTCTTTCCAAGTGAGCCCGTGGCCGGGCAGATTGAGCTTGTCGGCGAGATATCCCCGCAGGGATTCCGCCAAAATCTCGGCGGCGCCCTGCGCAGAGCTTCGGGTACCCGGAAGCGCCGGCCCTTTCGCGGAGCTCAAGGACGATGGAAGCACCGGTGGTGCGAGACGTGGCGCGGCGGCGCGCTCCCGCTCCCACAGCCGTTGGGCGGCGTCGATGCCGGCCGAGGCTTTGGCGTAGGCTTGGCGGGCGCGCAGTTTGACGGGATTTTTGTTGCGCCAGCGCGCCCATCCGGCCAATGAAAGATTGGCCGCGAAAAAAACCGCCGCGGCGGCGGCATGGGCGCGGCGCGGGGCGGCCAGAGAGGCCAGCGCCGCGGCCAGGGCCGCCGAGTCCGGCGTTTCCTTGATGAAATGAATGTCCTCGGCGCCCGGGGTGATGGAGGATGGCGCCGGGGATCCCGCCGAGACGCTCGCGCCCGGCGGATGGGCGCCGGGGCGGACCGTCACTTTCATCGCGGCGCTGCGCAGGCTTACGTAGCGCTTCTGCTCCGGGTCGAAATAGCTGAAAGGGATTTCAGGAAACTCGATGAGACCGGAATTTCTTGCCACCATCACCGTCTTAAAGGTCTTTGAACCCTGCACTCTGTCGTCGGCTTTGTTCAAGTTGAGGGAATGCACGGTGTCAAAACCTCTGAACGCCGGCAATTCCGGAAGCTTGGGACCGAACACCGTTTTCAGGTTGCCCTGGCCTTCGACGGTCAGGGATAAGTTGACGGCGTCCCCGACGTTGAGCTCCTTCTTGTCGAGGGCGGCGGCAAGCCCGTACTTGCCGACGGCGCCGGAAAAGTCCGCCGGCTTGCCGCTTTCAGGCAAAGGCTCTATGAGGAGCGTCACGGGATCGGATTTGATCTCCTGCGTTCGCGCGGCGTAAGCTCCCCCACCGAAAAATTGTTGAAAGAAGTCGGCGGCGAAGGGATCAAAATCCGAGGGTCTTTGCACCTGGCAGCGCACCGTGGCCGGGGAGACGGTCTTGGCGCCGGGGGTGCTGGAAAATAACGCCGTTTTGACCTCCATGACGAGGTAGGGCCTGCCCCCGATGTCGGCGCGGTAAGTTCTGACGGGCGGCAAATCCTCGCTGAAAAAGCCGCTTAAATCCGGCGGCACGTACTCCGGATTTCCCAGGAGATTGATTGAGGTGTGGAAACGAACGGTCAGCGTGACCTGCTCGTTGACGTAGGCCTTCTTTTTGTCCACGGCGGCGGAGGCAAACAGCGGCGGATGCTGCCCCTGCGCCGGCGCGGCGCCGGGTGCGGCGCCCTGGGACCCTGGCGCCCCGGAGGGGCGTGGGGCGGGTCGGGCGCCCGGAGGCGCCGGAGGCGCGGCGGCGTTGGGTCTTAAGACGGTGATCGACATCGGGGCGGTCTGAAATACTTTTCCGTTGACCTTCACGGCGATGGGGCCGATTTCCGATCTTCCCACAAAGCGCGGCACCAGCACGTAGTTGTATTGAAGAGAGGCGGAAACTTGCCCGTTGATCATTGAAAAATTCTGGCTTCTTCCGGAGGAATAAACGCTGAAATTTGGAAGCGACGGCATTTCCGGCTCCGGGATGTTGTTGCTGTTGCCCGAAATCTGGACATAGAGATAGATTTGATCATTGAGGGTGACGGTTTCTTTGTCCACGGAGGCGCTGATTTGGATTTCTTGCGCGGCCATCGGGCAAGGGCGCCCCGAAACCAGAACGAAAAGGAGCATCGCGGCCGAACGCAGAGAGGCTTTTCGCATCACCAATCCTCCTCCGTTTGGGAACTTTGGGAGGGGTCTTGGCGAATGCGGTTCATCCTGTCCGGGTCCCCGGCCGACTTCTCTTTTTCCTTTTCCCTCAGACGCTGCAAAATTCTTTGGGCGTCTTCGCGCGACATGCCGCCTTTCTGGTCCTTATTATTGCCATCCTTGTCCTGTTTTTGATCTTTCTTGCGCCGGTTTTTGGATTTATCATCCTTGTTTTTTTTCTGGTTTGGGTCCATCTTGAGCCTGCGCAGCGCGAGAGCGAGGTTGTGCTTGGCGTCCTCCGCCCGGCCGGGAGAGAGGCGGATGGCCTGCTTGTACTGTTCGGCCGCGTCCTGATAGCGTTCCAGCCGGTAGAGCGCGTTGCCT
Organism: Elusimicrobia bacterium RIFCSPLOWO2_12_FULL_59_9; assembly: GCA_001800185.1. Taxonomy (GTDB): domain Bacteria; phylum Elusimicrobiota; class Elusimicrobia; order O2-12-FULL-59-9; family O2-12-FULL-59-9; genus O2-12-FULL-59-9. Next base: position 1,933 of record MGUX01000093.1, on the reverse strand, counting down.
AAATTATAGTGCACGTCCTTTTTGTCGCGAAGCTTTTTGGAGGGAAGAATTTTTTCCAAACCGGCCTGGGCCTGCTCGTATTCGGCCATTTTGTAAAGAGCGGCCGCGCGGTTAAATTGCGCGGTTTCGGACACGCCTTTTTTTTGCAGGGCCTTATCGAAAAGCTCAAGGGCCTGTTCATACTTTTCTCCGTGGTAAGCCTTGTTGCCTTCGTTGATCAGGCGCTTGGAGGACTCGGCGCGGGCCCGCAACGCCGCGGACGGCAGGAAAAGAAGCGCGAGGACGAGCGTCCCGGCGCGGCGCGGCAAGCCGTTGCCCCCGCCCGCGCCGGGGATTTTCGAACCGGCAGGAGGCGCCGTTTTGCGGCCGAGCGGCGGCGGCAAGCGCGCGAAGAGAGGAATGCTTTTGCGGGTTTCCGGGATCAGCATTTCGATCAACAGAAACAAAACTCCCAGGAAAAGCGGAAATTGGTACCGGTTTTTATAGCGCTGCAGGCTTCGCTCCTGAAATTTGCTTTTGTCAAGCTGCGCGATGGCGCGGGAAATCTCCTCCACCTCGCTTTCCGAATCGGAAGCCCGGTAGTACGCGCCTTGGGAGGCTTCGGCGATTTTGGTCAAATCCCCTTCCGCCAATTTACTGACGACGGTTTCCCCCTTTTTGTTTTTCTTGTAGCCCAGAAGATTGCCCGCGCCGTCCAGCATCGGTATCGGCTCGCCTTCCGCCGTTCCTATGCCTATCGGATAAATATGGATGCCCTCGGCGGCGGCGGCCTCCGCGGCCTCCAGCGGCTGCGTCCGGTGATCCTCGCCGTCGGTCAAAAGCACCAGGGCTTTTTGTCCGGGGTATCGCGCCAATATCTCGGCGGCGAAGCGAATCGTTTTTCCGACGGCCGTTCCGGGTTGCGGGACCATGCCGGCGCGAATGGCGTTTAAAAACATTTTGGCGGCGGCGGCGTCGTGGGTGAGCGGGCATTGGATGTGGGGCTCGCCGCTGAAGACGAGAATGCCGACGCGGTTTCCGGGCAGTTGATCGATGAGGTTGGACAGCAAAGTCTTGGCTTTTTCCATGCGGTTGGGCTTAAAATCCCGCGCCTGCATGGACAACGAAGTATCCACGGCGATAATCACATGGGTTCCGCTGGCCTGGGATTGCACTAGGTTTACCCCCCACTGCGGTCCGGCCAGCGCCAGAAAAAACATCGCCAACGCGCCCAGTGAAAAAGCGAGCTTCCATCTTTGGCGCTGGAGCAAGCCGGCGTCGGCAAGGCGCTGCAGCACGCGCGGATGAATCCACAGGGCCAGGGCGTTTTGCTTGCGGCCGCGGCAGTAAAGCAGGAAGGCCGCCGTCAAAACCGCGGCGAGGAGCATCTGCAAAAGCGCGTCCGGATGGGCAAAAAGATTCATGGCAGCCTCAGCAGCGCGGTGCGGGTCAGGATCAACTCCAAAAACAGCAGCAACAGGGCCGGATAGAGGAAATAGGGATAATAATCCTTCCGCAGGGTGATTTCCGGCAATTTGATTTTGGATTTTTCCAGCTTATTGATCTCCGCATAAATGCTTTTGAGCTCCCCGGATGTGGTCGCCCGGAAATATTTTCCTTGGGCCGCGGCGGCGATGTAGCGCAGCGTTTTTTCGTCGAGATCTTCGGGCATGGGCACCAGGCGCCTCCCGAAAAGAGGATCGTCCACGGGGTAGAGGGCCTGGCCCTTGGCGCCGGTGCCGATGGTGTAAATTTTGATGCCCAGATTGGCGGCGGCTTTGGCCGCCGTCAACGGGTCGATCTCCCCCTGGTTGTTGCGTCCGTCGGTCAGAAGGATGAGCACCTTGCTCTCGGCGGGGCTGTTTTGCAGGTGGTTGAGGCTGACGCCGAGGGCGTCGCCGATGGCGGTCCCGTCGGTCTTGGTCATGCCGATTTCAACCGCGTCCAGGAAATC
>MGUX01000092.1 GCA_001800185.1 Elusimicrobia bacterium RIFCSPLOWO2_12_FULL_59_9 | reverse complement strand
TGCGCCACCATGACTATCTGCATGCGCGCTTGGACGCCGGCTTCCGGGGCCTAAAGTGCCGCCTGCCGTGGAAGGGGAAGTGGCTGACGGTGCCTAAATACATCGACCGCTTCGTGTGGGAACACCGGGAGGAGCTTGAGGAAATGGACGTGCCGGGGGAAGTATACGAGACCCTCCGGCTCATCAAGCGCGGCTACAACGGCGCCCGCATTCTGCATGACGCGGTCGCCTTGGCGCAGGCGGAGCACCCGCAAACCTGGCAGCGGCGCTTCGCCAAGCGCTACAGCCGCGGTTTGGAGCGCCTCTTGAGCGGGGACTCGCTGTGGGATTTTTCCAAAGCCCTAGGTGTCCCATTGCCGGACACGGAAAGCACGTGGTTGGGGCGTAAGGGAGCATCCATCGATGAGTAAACCGGCGCCCCTCATTGGGATCACCTGCGAGGTGCTCCGCAATCGCCAGGACCCCTCCGGCTACAACCTTTTATGCGATCACCGCTATGCGGCCGTCGTCCGGCGGGCGGGAGCCCACCCGGTCCTTTTGCCGTTCTCTCTCAGCCCGCCCATCCTGCGGCGCTATTTGGAGGGCATCGACGGCTTGGTCATCATCGGCGGCGACGACGTGGACCCCAAGCTCTACGGCGAAGCTCCGCGGCGCCGCACCCGCGTCATCTTTGCCAAACGCGCCGCCTTCGAAACCTGGCTTTACCGCGAAGGACGAAAGCGCGCTTTGCCCATTTTCGGCATCTGCTATGGAATGCAGTTGATCAACGTTTTGGAAGGCGGCACGCTGCACCAGCACCTCTACCCACGGAAGAAAAACCGCAAAGTCAATCACCGCGGGGGAGGCCGGAACTTCCACCGGGTGCGCTTGGTAGAGGGAACGCGCTTAAGGCGTCTTTTGACGGTCGCCCGGGCTTCCGTCGCCGCCGAGCACCACCAGGCCGTCAAGCGGCTGGGGCGGGGCTTCATCGCCGCGGCCAGGGCGGAGGATGGGACCATCGAGGCTATCGAACATCCGGAGATTCCGGAGCTTCTGGCCGTGCAGTGGCATCCCGAAAGGCGCCCGGCAAGCTTCCCGACCCGCCGTCTTTTCCGCCGCTTCGTTCTGACTTGCGCCCGGTACAGGGACCGCTAACGGGCGCGGCAGCCGGCCTTCCCGGCGGCATTTCGCGTCGCTTTCCAATCGGCCTTATTTTGAGCTATTATAAACGCATGAGTCCAAGAGCCGTGGCAGCCCAGGAAAGCGGTTTCAAGCGGCAAACCGCCGCGAATTTCAGCCGCGTCGTCATTGAAAACGTGGCCCCCGAAATCGAGGAAGGCGCCTTTCCCGTCAAGCGTGTTCCGGGCGAGGCGGTGCGCGTCGAAGCTGATATTTTTGCCGATGGGCATGATGAATTATCCGCAGCGCTGCTTTACCGGCCGCGGTCGGAACCCAAATGGATAGAGGTTCCGATGCGGCCTCTGGGCAACGACCGCTGGCGCGCCGAGTTTGCCGTCACCGGGCGGGAAGATTACCTTTACACTCTCAAGGCCTGGGTGGATCCGTTGCGCACCTGGTTGCGGGACTTGAAAAAGCGCATCGAAGCGGCTCAGGACGTCGCGGCGGATTTGCGCATCGGAGCCACCCTCATCGAGGCGGCTTCCAAGCGGGCGCCGGCGCAGGATGCGCGCCGGCTAAGGGCGTGGGCGGCCGAAATCAGCGGGGAAGGGGAAATCAAAAACCGCGCGCAGATCGCGCTGGACGCCGATCTCGGGGAACTGGCCGCGCGCTTTCCTTCCAAACGCGGCTGCGTTTCCTACGGCAGGGTGCTGGAGGCGCGGGTGGACCGCGAAAAGGCCCGTTTCAGCTCGTGGTACGAGCTTTTTCCGCGTTCTTGGAACGCGGGGCCAGGGCGCCACGGGAATCTGCGGGATGTCATCGACCGGCTGCCGTATATCGCCCACATGGGGTTTGACGTGCTTTATCTTCCCCCCATTCACCCGATCGGCCGGACGCGGCGCAAGGGCAAAAACAATTCTCTCGATTGCAAGCCGGAAGATCCCGGAAGCCCTTGGGCCATCGGATCCGCGGAAGGGGGGCACTGCTCCATCCATCCGCAACTCGGCACGCTGGAGGATTTTCAGACGCTTTTTCGCAAAGCGCAAGAGCAGGGCCTGGAGCTGGCTTTGGATATCGCCTTGCAGTGCTCCCCCGACCATCCCTATCTCAAAGAGCATCCTGAATGGTTCCGCCGGCGTCCCGATGGGACTTTCCAGTGCGCCGAAAACCCGCCGAAGAAATACGAGGACATAACCCCTTTCAATTTTGAGTGCGAAAAGCGGATGGAGCTGTGGCAGGAGATGAAAAATATATTCCTTTATTGGGCCGCGCAGGGGATCCGCATCTTCCGCGTCGACAATCCGCATACCAAGCCGCTGAGATTCTGGGAGTGGCTGATCGCGGAGGTGCGCCGGGAGCATCCTGATTCGATTTTTCTTTCGGAAGCCTTCACCCGGCCCAAGGTCATGTACCGCCTCGCGAAGGCGGGCTTCAATCAATCCTACAACTACTTTCCGTGGCGCAACAATAAAAAGGAGCTCACCGACTATTTCACCGAGCTGACGCAGACTCCAATTCGAGAGTTTTTCCGTCCCAATCTTTGGACCAACACGCCCGATATCCTGACGGAGTACCTGCAATACGGCGGCCGTCCGGCCTTCATGATCCGCGTGGTGCTGGCGGGGACGCTGGGAGCCAGTTACGGAATCTACGGACCCGCTTTCGAGCTTTGCGAAGGCCGCGCCAAAGGTCCGGGCCAGGAGGAGTATCTGGATTCGGAAAAATATGAGCTCCGGCGTTGGGATTTTGAGAGCCCCCACAGTCTCAAGGATTTGATCGCCCGCCTCAACCGCGTCCGCAGGGGAAATCCGGCGCTGCAAAGCGATTGGAGCCTTCGATTTCACCGCGTGGACAACGACCAATTGCTTTGCTACAGCAAAAGGTCGGGGGACAACGTGATTTTGGCGGTCGTCAATCTCGATCCCCGGCATCAGCAATCGGGCTGGATCGACCTTTCGCCGGAGGAGTTCGGCCTTGACGGGCAGCAGCCGTATCAGATGCACGACCTTTTGACCGACGCCCGCTACTTATGGCGGGGCCCCCGCAACTACGTGGAGCTCTCCCCCGAAGTCTGCCCGGCGCATATTTTCCGGCTGCGCCGGCGCGTGCGCAGCGAGCACGACTTCGATTATTTCCTATGACACATCCCTCGCCGGGGGACGAGGCCCTGTGGTATAAGGACGCCGTTATTTACGAGCTTCATGTGCGCACATTTTTCGACAGCAACGCCGACGGCGTCGGGGATTTTCAGGGGCTGACTCAAAAGCTGGATTATTTAAGGGACCTTGGCGTCACCGCCCTCTGGCTGCTTCCGTTTTATCCCTCTCCTCTCAAAGACGACGGCTACGACATCGCCGACTACATGAGCGTCCATCCCGCCTACGGCACGCTGAAGGATTTCAAAGTGTTTCTGCGCGAGGCCCATCGTCGCGGACTTCGCGTCATCACCGAACTCATCATCAACCACACGTCAGACCAGCACGCTTGGTTTCGAAGGGCGCGCCGCGCCAAGTCCCGCAGCCGTCTGCGCGATTTCTATGTCTGGAGCGACACGCCCGAAAAATACCGCGAGGCGCGCATCATCTTCAAGGATTTTGAGCCCTCCAATTGGAGCTGGGACAGCCAAGCCAAGGCGTATTATTGGCACCGGTTTTACTCCCACCAGCCGGACCTCAATTTCGACAATCCCTCAGTCCGGCGGGCGATTTATCAAGTGCTGGATTTTTGGCTGGAGCTGGGTGTGGACGGCATGCGCCTGGACGCCGTCCCCTACCTGTTTGAGAGAGAAAGCACCCCTTGCGAAAACCTTCCAGAAACCCACGCATTCTTGAAGGAAATCCGGCGTCATATCAACGACAAGTACGAGGGCCGGATGCTTCTGGCCGAGGCCAACCAATGGCCCGAGGATGCGGTCGCCTACTTTGGGAGCGGCGACGAATGCCACATGAACTTTCATTTTCCGCTCATGCCCAGACTTTTCATGGCGACGCGCATGGAGGACCGCACCCCGATCGTGGACATACTCCAGCAGACTCCGCCCATTCCCGAGATCTGCCAATGGGCGCTTTTTTTGCGCAACCACGACGAGATGACGCTTGAAATGGTGACCGACGAGGACCGGGACTACATGTACAGCGCCTATGCCCAGGACCCTCAGGCGCGCATCAACCTGGGCATCCGCCGCCGCCTGGCGCCCCTTCTGGGCAACCAGCGGCGCAAGATCGAGCTTTTAAACGGTCTTCTTTTCTCGCTGCCGGGAACTCCGGTGCTTTACTACGGCGACGAAATCGGGATGGGCGACAATATTTATCTGGGGGATCGAAACGGCGTTCGCACGCCGATGCAATGGAGCCCGGACCGCAACGCCGGGTTTTCGAAGAGCAACCCCCAAAGGCTGATTTTGCCGACGATCACCGATCCGGAGTACCACTACGAGGCTCTCAACGTGGAGGCTCAACAGGGCAATCTCCATTCCTTGTTGTGGTGGATGAAGCGTCTTGCGGCGCTGCGCAAAAGCCACAAGGCATTCAGCCGGGGGAGCATCGAGTTCCTCCATCCGGACAACCACAAAGTCATTGCCTTCATCCGCCGTTACGGCGGTGAAACCATTCTTGTGGCGGCGAACCTATCCCGCTTCGTGCAATGCGTCGAGATGGATCTTAAGGGGGTCAAGGGCGCCGTGCCGGTGGAGATGTTCGGCCGAACAGAATTTCCGCCTGTAGGCGACCTGCCTTATTTTCTCACGCTGGGGCCCCACTCCTTCTATTGGTTTGTTCTCGTAACCAGCGCTACGGCCTCCTTCGCGGAGCTCCGGGGGCCCGGCGGCGCCGGCGGGGCGGCGGCCCCCTTCGCAGAGCTCCGGGGACCCGGTAGCGCCGGCGGCGCGGCGGCCAAAGCGGCGGCGCTGTCCGCCTCGGGCTCGCCGCAGCTACCGGTCCTGGCCGCCGAGGCCGGAGAAATTTACAGCGACGATGGCAGGCTGCGTTTGGAGAGCCTTTTGCCCAACTATTTAAAAACCCAGCGATGGTTCGCCGGGAAGGCGCGCCGGCTAAAATCGGTCAAAGTGGTGGAGGCGGCGCCTTTTTCGGCATTGAGCGGCGCGGCGGCGCCGGCCCACATCGTCTTGGTGGAAGCCCATTTCAACGAGGGGGAGGCGGACACCTACGTGCTTCCCTTGGCGGCGGCGTGGGGAGAGCGCGGGGTGGAGGCGTTGCGCGCTTGCCCCGATGCCGCGGTGGCGCGCCTGCAGGGAGAAGGACGGGAGGGCCTCCTTTTCGATGCCCTCAAAGACGCCGATAGCTGCAAGGCCCTCTTTGATGCGATCACGCGGCGGCGCCGTTTTAAAGGGGTGGCCGGGACCGTTGAGGCTTATCCGGGTGAGGCCCTCGCGGCGCTTTCGGGAAACGGGCCGGCGCCTCTGGAGCCGTCGCCGCTGAAGGCCGAGCAGAGCAACAGCTCGGTTGTTTTCGGCGGCCGCTTTATCCTCAAGCTCATACGCCGCTTCGAGTACGGCGTCAATCCGGAGCTGGAGTTCGGCCGATTTTTGACCGACAAAATGCGTTTTGCCCATGCTCCACCCATGGCGGGCGCCATCGAGTACCGGCGGAAGGATGGCCGCTCGGCGACTCTTGCCGTCCTGCAGGGTTACACTGTGAGCGAAGGGGACGCTTGGCGCTTCACCCTCGACGCCTTGGGGCGATATTTTGAGCAGATACTTTCGCAGGATTTGCGGCAAGCGGCGACGGAACTCAAGGCGCGGGAACTCATCGGAACTTATATCGAGTCCGCCCGCCTTCTGGGCCGGCGCACGGCCGAATTGCACGGGGCGCTTTCGAGCGATCCGGAGGACCCGGCCTTTTCACCGGAGCTTTTCACCGAATTTGACCGAAAATCGCTTTATCATGGGATGGTTTCCCATGCGGAGAAGGCGTTCAGGTTATTGCGCCAGCGAATCAAATCGCTTCCGCCGGAGGCGCAGCCGGAGGCCGGCCAAGCGCTGGAGCGCTCGGCGGAAATCCAGGGCCGGTTTCAGGCGATTCGAGACCGTAAGATTTCTTCCATGCGCATCCGCTGCCATGGGGATTACCATCTCGGGCAGGTGCTCTACACCGGCAAGGACTTCGTCATCATCGATTTCGAGGGAGAGCCGGATAGGCCGCTGAGCTGGAGACGGATCAAGCGTTCCGCCCTCAGGGACGTGGCGGGGATGCTGCGCTCCTTCGATTACGCCGCCTGCGCGGCGCTCATGGGGCAATCCCGAGTCCCGGCTTTTCGTCCCGAGGATGCCTTACGGCTTCAACCATGGGCGGGTCTCTGGAGCCAACTGGCCGGGGCCGCTTTCTTGAGCTCCTACCGGGAAGCGGCGGGCGCGGCGCCGTTTCTCCCGCGCTCGGCTGAGGAATTTGACTTGCTTTTGGACGTTCACCTTCTGGAAAAAGCGGTCTACGAGCTGCGCTATGAGCTCAACCACCGCCCCGCATGGGCGCATATCCCCTTGAGGGGGATTCTGAAACTTCTAAATCCAAGGCGGCAGGAAGGCTAGGATGCTGAGAAAAGCCGCGGAAGACTTCCCCAGCCTTCTGACGGACGAAGACCTCTACCTTTTCAACGAGGGCTCCCATTTCCGTCTTTACGAGAAGTTGGGAGCCCACCCCGTGGTTTTGGAAGGGGGGCGGGCGGGGACGTATTTCGCGGTCTGGGCGCCCGACGCCGAAAAAGTCAGCGTGATAGGGGACTTCAACGGATGGGACA
>MGUX01000091.1 GCA_001800185.1 Elusimicrobia bacterium RIFCSPLOWO2_12_FULL_59_9 | reverse complement strand
CGCACCTTCATGATCTCTTTAAGGTTCATGGGTCACCGCCTTCCCGCAGCGGGTACAGCTTAGCATTTACTTAACGGAGTAGTGCTAAGTAACTAACTAGCGCCTCCCGGCTCTCCCCTTGCCTTGCCAAACGCGCCTCGATGGTTCCGGCCTCCTTGACTTTATTTCCTTCAAAATCCGTGACAGGCTTGACATTGCGGAAATACGGGAGAATCCCTATTCTTTCCCCGCGATATTGCGGGTAATAATCTTTGATACGGCCGATGCCGAATACGGCACGGTCAACCGTTTCCATTGGTTAGCGAAATAATTTTAATCCGGAATCGACTCCCGACCCCTTTTCTCCGCTTTTTTCCACCCGCATCTTGCTGAGGTCGAAATAGCGCCGGTGCGTCCGGCGCAACGCATCTTCGCTTGCCGCCTCCAGGAGGACCACTTCGTGGTTTACCCCCCTGCGGTTGAGATCCAACTCGATATCGAGCCGCGAGCCCTCAGCCTCCCGCCGTCGCGAGTCGTCGAAGCCAGTAATGTTGACGATGCGGCCCTCACTCCGGTTATACTCGATTAGAAAAATCATTGCTTCTACCTCCTCAAGGCGTCCAGCAAAGAGAGCGTCCTGTTCAATCGCTCGGCGGTCTTATTCCACTCGCTTTCCAACTTGCGTTCCTCGGCATCAATCGCATTCAACCACTCTTTTCGTATTGTTTTTTCCTCCTCTTCGGATGCGTGACGCGCGGACTGTTCCGCGATGGTTTTCTTGTACGCCTCGTAAGCCTCCTCTTCCTTTTTCTTTAACTCTTTCAAAGCCGGAACCAGCTTTTTCTCGAGATTTTCGTAAGCCGCGACCAATTCGGAATTGATTGTAAGCATTTCTCGCCACTCGTCGCCGCCTAACGGCCTTATAAGTATAACAGACGGACCGGGATTTTCAATTATGGCGCCGTGGGCTGGCGGGGGTTGCTTTTCTTGGCTGGCGAGCTATTTTTGGAGGTTGGGATCGACACTGAAGAGTTCGGGTTGGTACGGCGAAAGTCGGAAAAAGACGCTCCTTTTTACGACAACGAAGGGGGCTTGCGCGGAGATGAGTGGGTGTTTACATTTTTGTAAACATGCGCCGTATCCTCAACCCAAAAACTGTAGCCAGGCGCTATTTCTCCAGTTCCAAGATCTGCCAATAGGTGACCGACTTCTGGCCATCTCGGTCTCCCTGACTGCCGTCCCAAACCGCGAATGCCACAGGCGCGCGGCTTCGGGGTTTCAAGGCTGCGTCGCTATCGGAACTTGAGGACAGATCACGGACAAAGAGGATCTTCCATTTTCCATTGGTCCAAATTCCATGCCCCTGCACATTTTGGTCCAGGGGAGGTTGGGGAGTCAGAGTTCCGAAACCCTCGGCGTTCAAGTCTTCCACCGCGCTCAGGCGTCTAATTTCGGACATGGGATTCCCGGCCGCGTATCCCGCCAGGAAGATAGGTTCTTGCGTGCCGGCGGAAGAGGTGAGCCCCGTCTTCTTGTGCTTAGGATAGCGCGCGCGGTCGAAGAGGTAATCATCCACCGCCATGCTCGGATAGGCCTCTTCCGCATCTCTAAATCTCGCCAAATCCATCTGGCGATCCGCTCGCCACTGCCAGATATTGACCGGCTGTTTCTCGGAGCCCATGCTGAAATGGCCGCGAGAGTCCGTCATGGAGAGCATGATTGCCGCCGCATCAGAAAAGTCCTGGGAGCGAATAATGAGACCATCCGCCTGGGAGTCTTCCCATTCAAGGAGGAGTGTGATCCTTTTTCCATCATGGATGGCGCGCACGTCTAAAAGCCTGGAGGCGCTTCGGCGCTGCCAAAGCGGCATGAGCGGTATAGAAGTGACAGGGATGTTGTTCCAAATAGAATCCCGGGGACTCATGTCATCAGATAAACCCTCTTTCTTATAAGCGGTGATTAGGGCGTTGCTAAGTTGGCTGGGGATTTCAGGACGCTTGGACCGGCTCAAGGACTTCACGTAATGGGCCAACGCCCACCTTTCCTTTTCCGGGAGCGTTTCCTCAAAGGAGGGCATCGGGGTGCCGTTCATCCCTGTTGTAAATCGCAGGTAAATGTCGCGGACAGAAGCTCCACCCCTGAAAACGCCGCGCGTCAGATCCGCGGCCAGGATGGGCTGGTCCAAATCATCGCGGAGAGCGTTTGCCGAGGGTCCATCCCCTTTGCCGGATTCCCCGTGGCATGCCGCGCACCCAGCCTTCACATAGGCTTTTCGGCCCAAGGAAACGACCTCGGGCGAAGCGAGAGGCGCTTTCCCTACGGCGATACCGCGTTGATCTTGAGTGCCTTCAAATTGAGAAGGCGCAAAGGTCTTTAGGTGGTTCACGAGAGCTTTGCGTTCCTTATCGGAAAGATAGGAAAAAGAGGGCATGGCGCTTCCGGGAAGTCCACGAGAGAGCGTATCCAGAAGGTCTTGGTCCGTGGGCGCTTGGCCGCTCGCTGTGGTCCGTATCTTGTACATCCCCGTTGTGAAATCCCGCGGCTTTGGGAAAAGGAAAGTCGCCGCAGGGCCATTCCCTTGACCGGCTTCCCCATGACAAACGGCGCAGTGCCGGATATAAAGATCCTTGCCTAAACTCATCTCCTGCGACATCAAATGTCGCTGCATGCCGACAAAGCCCAGCGCGAAAATCGAGACCCATCCAATAGAGGAAATTCCCCGGAACCTCATGCTCCACCCTCCTCAGAAATATTTTTCAAGCCGCCGCAATCTTCCTTGCAGCCGCCAGCGGGGCTCTCCACGCCGCAGCCGGGACGGCTTGGCTCCGCAGACTTAAGCGGCACGACGTCCAAGCCCATTTGCTCCACCTCCCAGGCTAAAAATTTTGAGAGGGCCTGGGCGAGGAAGCGGTAGAAAGAGCTTTCAACGGCCAAGCTTTCCAGCCGGCACATAAATGCAGGCACCCACGTCCCCAGATGTTCGCTCAAGAACTTGGCCTGGACCTGACGGCAAACATCCAAGTTTTCTTCTTGGCCCCCATCCAAGGCATAGGCTTCCTTGAGGGCAACGTAGGACATGAACTCCAGCTCCACAGACAAATGGTCCAGCCTTTCATGGGCCTGGTCAGAAATACCAAGCCCCCAAGCTCTGTAGAATCCCGAAATATCCGCCAGTTCCTGGGTTTGGTTGAAGATATGAGTAGTCCCCCATTCCGTCTCATAGGGGGGGCACGCCTTCCCAATCGTGTATCCAAAGACAAGGGCATAATCGGAGCGGAGATCGGTTATCTCTCGTGGACAGCCCGCCGCTTTCGCCAAGGTTTCCTGAAGCCCCGCCGGCTGGCCCAAGGCTCCCGAGGCCTGAAATGCCTCCTCAAAATTCTTCGAAAATGCTCCCTCTTTGGGGTAAAGAAAAAACTCGGAGAAAAACCGGTAGAGACAACTGCGGGCCAGGGATCTGGTCATGGCTTCTTGTGTCTGGTTCATCGATATCCTTTAGATGGAGTTGTAGTATTTTTGAGGACGCACGTATTTCGGCTCCTCCACGCTCAGGCGCGCCACTTCCTTCCCGTTTTTGTCGAAGCCGATGACGACGTCGTTGTACATTTCCCATTTCCTTCCGTTGATTTTCGTCTCAAATACCTTGGGACCGGGCTCGATCTCATAGCGGAAGACTATCTTTTGCTGCGCCCGGAAGAGCTGCAAAACGGCCAGCAGCTCTCTGGAAGGGAACGTGTACTTTTCGATGGCTTCGTCCACCCCCGGCCCGAACATCTGCCGAAGATAGGCCCGAGGCGCCCACCGGGGAGGAATATAGTAGCCGTTGGGCTGGGTCCCAAACTGGGGGTAGAGGGGCAGGGCCACCTTCTCCACTTTGACCAGATAGTAAAGCGGATTCTTCCGATCCTCCATCCATCCCCCGGATTCTTTATCCATGCGGGCTAAGCCCTGCAGACGGATTTTGCCGACGCAGGCAGCCATGCAGCGGGTCTCAACGGGCGCGCCATCCGGAGCGATGTGGGGGTCTTTCCCCTCCAGTCGAGGATAACAGGCGATGCATTTCTCCGAGACGCGCGTGGTCCCGCGATACATAGGTTTTTTGTAGGGACAGGCTTCGACGCATTTGCGATATCCTCGGCAACGCGACTGGTCGATCAGAACAACTCCATCCTCTTTCCTCTTATAAATGGCCTTCCTCGGACAGGCCGCCAAGCAGGCCGGGTAGGTGCAGTGGTTGCAAAGCCTTTGAAGATAGAAGAACCAGGTTTTATGCTCCGGGAGCTTGGATGCATAATCACCTGCCCAGCGGCCGGGAACTCCTTTTTGCCCGGAAGCGGTATCTTCGGAAATATTCGGGTAGCGCCATTCCTCATCCATGGGGATATATCCCAAGGCTCTCTGATGGCCTTCGGGACCGTAGCGCCTTTTAGCCGCCTCGAAGATGGTCATCCCCTCGTAAGTCCCATAGGGCCTTTGACTCCCGCCCTTCTCGGCCGTGTTCCAGGTCATGGAGGCGCCCTCGCGCTCATGCTCCTGCGCCAGAAGCTTCAATATCTTGACGTCCCAATGCTGGGGGTATCCTCCGAAGGGTTTCGTCTCTACGTTGTTCCACCACATGAATTCCTGGCCTTTTGAAAAAGTCCAAGTGGACTTGCATGCCATGGTGCAGGTCTGACAAGCGATGCATCGGTTGATATTAAAGACAAAAGCGAACTGCCATTCTGGATGGGATTCGCCATAGGGATAGTCCATTTTTCTTCCAAGCTGCCAATTGTAGACCTCAGGCATCGGGTTTTACCTCCTTTAACCAGGCCTTCTTGACCCCATCCAGACGGAGCCGAGAGTGGGCGTCGCCACGCTCGAAACCGCCCCACTTCTTCCGGGCGAGCTGAACAAGCTTTAGAATGCGCGCCTCCCCCGCTTCTTTGTAAATCTGATGCGCCATTCTGTAAAAAGGATCCTGGAAGAGCTTCAGCAAGCTCTCATCATCCCATCCATCCCGGACATACTCCTCCACCAAACACTGCGCCATCTCTTCAAGATTACCTTCGGGCAATCCCACGCCCACGAGCTCCAGCGGGTCCTCAGGGTCAAATTCCTTCTCCATGCCGTCTCCTCTTCATCCTTTCTTTATATCGCTCAGATTCCCTTTGAGATACCGCGCCATGAATTCACCCTCGTGGCCCGGAGTGAATCGGGTTTTGACCGGAGTCCAGACTCCTTTTTTTCCGAGCCCTCCGGGCTCCGCCTTCGTGATTTTTACGAGCGTTTCTTTGGGAACGGTATTGACCGCATGGTTATCCACATCAAAACCAAAAACGAATCCCATCCTGCCGACCTTCTTGTGGAAAAGGCTGTCAGTCTGGTGCATGGGGGGGAGGAAACTCCGCGTCACGCTCTGGTGGGAACCGTAGCGCCAATTGGCCTGGTATCCCGTGGGAGAAAGGGCGCGTCCGTCCTCCCGGGACTCATGAGCCTTAACGGTGCGTTCAGTGGCCATCCAGTTGCCGTGTTTCGTCATCACCAAATGGTAGGGGTAGGAGGGATTGTATTTCACCCGGCAAAGAGCCCGGGAGACCTTGTAGAAGGAATCGTCCGGCCGCCAGCCCTCGTAAGGACGGTCCTTCGGCGATGCGTCCATGTAAACGTAGTCTCCATCTTCGATGCCCAAGTCCTTGGCGGCCCGTGGGTTCATGTGGATCTGCCAGTCGGAAACACCCGGTTGCCGCTTTTCGGTTCGGTAGGGGTCCCCAAAATCGCTGCTCCAGAGCCAATTCCAATCCACAACCGCCCAAGAGGAGTGGACGGTGTGGCGGCTCTTGGGGGTCATACAGAAGAAGCGGTAACCCTGCTCCCATAGAGGGTTTTTGGTTTTCTTCGCTTCGGACCAGGGCATCTTGACATTTCGAACGGACCGTTCCTCCGGCCCCATGTGGTTCAAGGGGATGTCGTAATTTTCCGGCCTGACCAGGGGGTTGGTGGATACAATCACGTTGGGCAAGTAGGGAGTCGCCTCCACCCCTTCCCGATGCACAATGAAATTTTCCCCGTACTCGATGACCTCCGGCTCATCGTTATAACTCTGGAGCCTTCCGGTAGGGGTGTAGAAGGGGATGCTGTCATGCACCTGCTCCCAGAAAGACACCCTGGGATAAGTCCTGAAAAGCATCATGGCCGCCCCTGGCTCCCCATATTTTCCGGCCAGGATATCCTCGGATTTGTAGCCTTGCGTGGTGCAACAGGCATCCAGAATCCTCTGGAGGTAAACCTCCGATTTGCCTTCCAGAATGAATTTCCACATGTCCCGGAACTTCTTTTCTCCGGTTAGTTCTGAGAGCTTTTCCGCCACCAGCGCGAAGATGGCCGCGTCGTCTTTAGTGTCGTAGAGAGGCTTAATGCCCTTTCCTCCTCCCCAAATCTGAAGGAAGGGATTGGAGCAGGAGGCCCCCATCTCCCAGTTTTCGAACTCCATCCAGGAGTTGGCGGGGAGAACGACATCCGCATACTCCGAGGAGCCGGTGAACTCGATTTCCTGGTCCACGTAGAGGTCGATCTTTGGGAGGATGTTTTTGATGATATGATAATGCCACTTCGTCGCGTTGGCGAGATGGTTCGTGTTGCACGTCCACATCGCCTTGGTGGGAGTGGGCAGATGGGTTTTCCCAGTGAATACCTTTCTCCCGAATTTGGGAGTGTTTACGATGAGAGGCTTGTCGCCGTGCCCGAAATAGGAGGTTTCCTCGCCGTGGGCCAACTCCCTTATATTGGCGTCCGTGATACTGGCTTGGGAATCCAAGACAGGCTCGAAGGGATCTTCGAAGACCCAGGAAGCGACTCCAGGACCGGACCACAGAGATCCTTGCATCAAGGCTCCCTTGTAGTTCCCGGCCCAGGTGTGACAGCCGGACCCATGATAGCCGATATTGCCCGTCAGCATCAGAACGAGGTAGCAAGCGCGATTGTGTTCAGTGGCGTGGAAGTAATGGTTAATCCCCTCCCCATGATGGATGGAGATCGGCTTGATGGTGGCCACATCCTCCGCAAGCCTCTGGATCAGTTCCCTCGGAGACGAGGAAATTTCCACCGCCGCGTCCAAATCGTAGTCCCGGAGATGGAGTTTGTAGCCCTCGAAAACGGTCATCACCTCAACCTCTTTGCCGTCCACAAGCCTCACTTTGCCCTTCCACTCCAGGGCGGGATCAATGCCCTTGGCGGCCAATCTGTCTCCCACATCGTCCCTCGTGATGGCTTGAAGGCTACGGCTTTTCGAGTCGTAAACCAAAAAATCGTCCAGACGCTCGTATTGCTCCCGCGTCAGCCCCTGAACTTTAAAACTGGGCCCATCTTCGGAAAGCGCCGGCTTGTAGCCGGGGAAGACGTCCTGGGCGCGAAGCCTTTTCAGGTTGTCGGTGCGGATCAGGGTGGGAAGATCGGTAAATCTCTTAACATAGGCTTCGTCATACCTTTTGTTTTCGATGAGGTAGCGGGCAATATAAAGGAAGATCGCCGTATCGGAAAGGCCCGGCCTCACAGGAATCCAATAATCCGCCTTGGTGGAGGAGGGGCTGTACTCCGGAGCAATCACGACGATCTTCCCCCCCCTCTCCATCATCTCAATCAACCAGTGGGCTTCGGGCATCTTGTTCTCAACCATGTTTTTTCCCACATGAATGGCGAGCTTGGAATTGCGCAAATCGTTCAAGTCAATATCGGAGGTTTGTAGTCCGTGGACGAACGGCTGGCCGGGCGCTTGATCCCCTCTCCAGGTATACTCTGACCATTCCCGTCCCCCCCTGGCCTTCTCCGGCTCTACCCCCCGGACATGCGCGTCCAAGAGGCCCAACATATTCACAAAACGGAAAATGCCGAATTTTCCAAGGACCCCATGAATGGGGAGGGAACTGCCCATCTTGACCGTGGTGATCCCCGCTTCCTCCCAGTGCTCCAACATCTCCTCCGGGTAGCCGTCCTGGAGAAGCCTTCTTCGCCCCTCTCCCCCGGAGTATGCCCTGGCAATGGCCGCAAGGCCATTGGCGACGTAACTAGCCGCCTCCTCCCACGAAACGGGAACGAACTCGTCGGCGCCCCGAGCATCGAACTTGTACTTCGTCCTTAGCCCAGGATCATCGCTTAGAGAGGGAAACCCGTCATCCGCCCACTTCTTCCATCCTTTGCGGAGCATGGGGCCTTTGGCCCGGTACGGGCCATAAACCCTCCGATGGAAGGTATAGCCCTTCAGGCAAGCCCGGGGGTTCCAATGCTGGCTGGCTTGGTTCCCAAAGAGATCTTTGATCCTGTCATGGTCATAGTTCTGCTCAATGCGGACCACCACCTCATTTCGCACGAAGGCCCGCAGCCGGCACATGTGAGTATCGTTGGGCGCGCAGATGAAGGTGAAAGTGCGGTCATAACGGTATTGGTCGCGGTAAATCTTTTCCCAATCCCGGTTGGGATAGTAATCCAAAGGATTTTCCGTGGTGACGATGGGTTTGAGGAGAGCAAAAAGAGGATCGCCGGCCAGGATGAGACCGGCGCCCGCTCCGGAATACTTCATAAACTCTCTTCGAGATATCTTTTTCTCAGACTTGCTCATGACTCCTCCTATCGGTCCCTCCTCTCAAGGTGAAGTAGAGAGGTCCGGCGCAGGGCCTGCCACAATATATCGTTTGCCTGAGCCGCCGCGTCATGGATGGCGCAATGACGGGCGGCGCCGCAACCGCGGAACGCCAAAAAACATTGGTTTCCTTCGGGCGGCAATTCCTCCATGGCGCTCACGACTTCAGCCATGGAGATTTTGTGGGCGGCCTTCGCCAAGGCATACCCGCCCCCGGGTCCGCGGCGAGGAGCCAGGAGCTCGCGGCGGGCCAATCTTTGAAATATTTTCGACAGAAAATTCGCGGGCAGCTTCTGTTGGCTGGCCACCTCTTCAACTAAGCAGAATTTCCCTTCGGGTTGCCTCGCCAAATAAGCCATTCCCTGTAGCGCGTAGCGAGATGTTAGAGACAATCCTTTTAATGGGAAGTTTCGCATGTGTTCCTCTGGATTAAGATACATCGGTTGGGGAAAATGAAACAAGGATGGGGGATAACCAGGCGGTTGACCTAGATCAACTCGGATTGGTTTGCGGGTCCGGCGTGCGCGTATTTCTCGTAGAGGTTTGAAAGGGGGGGTTAGCGGACGACTCCGTCCGCCAACTCTTGCAAGGTCTTGGGATCTAGGAGTTCGATTTTCCTGTTCTGCGACGAGATGATCCCTTGCTGTTTAAGTCGTTTTAGGATGCGCACGCAGGACTCTTCCGTAATGCCGACCATCTCGGCCAGTACCCTCCGGGAGAGATCAATCTCAGAAGGTTTTCCAGCCCCCTCGCAGAGCTCGGGGACGATGGAAGCGCGGGCGGC
This sequence comes from Elusimicrobia bacterium RIFCSPLOWO2_12_FULL_59_9, assembly GCA_001800185.1. GTDB lineage: Bacteria > Elusimicrobiota > Elusimicrobia > O2-12-FULL-59-9 > O2-12-FULL-59-9 > O2-12-FULL-59-9. The sequence continues at coordinate 9,720 of MGUX01000091.1, read as the reverse complement.
GAGCGGCGAGCTCCGGGCGCCAGCCGGCGGCCCGGAGGGGTGCAGCGTCCTGGAGGCATAACTTTGACGATCATTGCCCAGGTGCAATAGGAGCATGGCTAATCTTGCCAGAGCCGGATACTGACCCAAACTCTGCATCTTTTTCTCCGCTTTGAGAAGTTCGCGGCTGACTTGGCGCGCTACCTCCAAAGCGAGCGCGTGGCTCCTGTCCATGAGCTTGAGCAATGTGTTTTTGGCGATAAAACAAAGAATGGAATCTTCCAAGGCTTCCGCCGTGCCTGGATAGGGCTGTCCGCTAAGGATGGCTTGATGCCCAAACAATTCTCCGGGTTCAATGAGCCTCACGGTCATGCTCTTTCCATCCTTGGTTGATCTGGAGAGTCTGATTCGTCCTGAGAAAACGCAAAAAGCGCCAATGGGGGCATCGCCCTCATGAAATACAATCTGGCTCTTGCCGTAGGCGTTCGCAGTTTTTGAAGAGTCAAGAAGGGAGAGCTCTTTTCCGGAAAGCCCGCAGAAAACCCCTACACTTCGCCTGGGGCATTCCGGGCAATTGAGGCGCTTTTTTAGATCGTTTCCAGCCACTCTATGATTATTTTACTATTTTCGCCCCCGACCCGCATATTTTTTTGACCGATCGTCGCACGGCTACGGTCCCGACTTCAGGCCTGCCGCATCAATTCACAAGGCTCCTGGCACTTGCCAAGCTGACGTCCTTGGAAAAAGACAAACCGCCGGCGGCTCATGCCGCTCAATGAAAAAGGCCGGGGGCTTTCTGGACAGGCGGGGGACAAAACGTTAAAATTTCAACGGCGCGGCCGCCTTGTCATGGCCGCCTTTGAGAATGGAAAAGCGGGCGGGCGTGGATCGGGAGGCGGTGGCGGAGGACTGGCGGTCCCGGGGGTTTTCTTGCGAGCTTTGGAGGGACCCGCCGGGACAGGTCTGGAAGGACTATGTTCATCCGACCGACGAACTCCTCATGATTCTTGAAGGCGTCGTGGAGTTGGAGATGCAGGGGCGGAGGCTGCGGCCGAAAGCCGGCGAAGAGATCCTGATTCCGGCCAAGACCGTCCACACGGTGCGCAACGCGGGGAAAAGCGAGTCGAAGTGGCTCTACGGCTACAAGGAGCGCGCTTTGTGACCCCCATGGGCAAATTCCTGGCGGCCGACAAAATTCCATATCTCGGACGCCTGCCCGGAGACATCCGCATCCAGCGCGGCAATTTCAGCTTTTACTTTCCGCCGGCTAGCCATTTCTGGATTTTAGGATCGGCGGGATCATGGGAGACACGGCCGCGGCGGAGAAGGTATTTAAATTGCTCGTAAGGGTCGCGCCGGCTGCCCTCTTTTCTCAGGCTATCTTCCGTGTTTAAATATAGAAATATGATAATGGGAGGATGATTGGAAAAGCAAAAGATGATCCGATATCTGCCAAGCCCTCTTTTGTACCGGCGGAATTTTCGCAGCTCATCGCTTAGAAGATATTCCGGGCGGTTGGGGTCTTGCGCAATCGCGATTTCGGCATTCCTGATGCGGACGGCCAGTTTGACGGCTTCATGCCGCTTGAACTCTTCGGGCTCAAGCCGCGCCTTTAGTTCTCTGACGCGGGACTTAAGCTGCTCAATCCTTTGAAAGTAGAGTTCGTGGTACTTAAGGAGGTAATTCGGGCTAGTCTTTTCCACCAGGCACGCCTTTCAACAGTTCATCCCATTCCTTGTCCCAGACATCCTTGACGCCGCGGAGCTTGGCCGGACGCTTCATGGCGTCATGGAGCAAGGCGGCGACGAAGGCGCCGAACTCGGGTTCCTGCTCGATGTTGTCGAGCTCGCGTTTGGGGACGATGACAATCTTCTCGCGGTCCTTCTCCACTACCACGGTTTTTGAAGGAAGGTCGCGAACAAAGGAGACCGGCAAATCCACCGCGTAGCTGCCGCCGTGCTTAAATAGTTTCTTTTGCATGAAACGCCCTCCGCGATATAAGTATATACTAAAATGTATATTTTGTCAAGGTTTAAAATCGAGCGTGCCGCAAACGGTTGGGTCAGTTGGAAACGGCGATTTTTTGCGAAATGCGGCTCAGGAAAAGCTAGGGAACGAGGATTCCGGCGATGGTGGCCGTCATGAAGGAGGCCAGGCTGCCGCCGATGAGCGCTTTGATTCCAAGGCGGGCCAGGCTTTGCCGCAGGCGCTGCCGCTCTGCGTCGTCTTTGCCCAGAGCCCCGATGCCGCCGATTTGGATGCCGATGGAAAGGAAATTAGAAAATCCGCAAAGCGCGTAGGTGGAAATGACGTAGGCCCGGTGGGACAGCTCCCCGGGATGGGCGGCGGCGTATTGGGCCATGTGCAGGTAGGCGACGAACTCGTTTAAGACGGTCTTTTCCCCCATGAATTGCCCCACGATCATGCAGTCCTTCCAGGGAGTTCCCATGATCCAGGCCAGGGGCATGAAGACGTAGCCCAAAAGCTTTTCCAGCGTCATGCCCGCAAATCCCAAATGCCCCAGGGCCGAGCTGATCATGAAATTTGCCAGGGCCAGAAGCGACATGAAGGCGATGAGCATCGTGCCGACGTTTAAAGCCAGTTGAAGGCCGGTGGCTGCGCCGTTGGCCGCGGCCTCGATGACGTTGATGGAAGGATCTTTGTACTCCAGCTTGACCGTCCCCATGGTTTTGGGATGGCCGGTTTCTGGGATCATGATTTTGGCCATCACCAAGGCCGCGGGCGCGCTCATGACGCTGGCCGCCAACAAATGCCCGGCAATGTCCGGAAAATATTGCTTCAGCATGCCGACGTAGGCCGCCATCACCCCGCCGGCCACGGTCGCCATACCCCCCACCATGACGCACATCAGCTCCGATTCGGTCATCTCGGTCACGTAGGGCTTGATAAGCAGAGGCGCCTCGGTCTGCCCGACGAAAATATTGGCCGAAGCGGACAAGGTTTCCGCGCCTGAAGTCCCCATGAACCGGTGCATGATTTTGGCGAAAAACAGCACGATCCACTGCATGACGCCCAGGTAGTAAAGCACCGACATCAGGGAAGAGAAAAAGATGATGGTGGTCAGAACCTGGAAGGCGAAGAAAAAGCCCATGGAGCCTTCCGCGCCGGGCGGTATGGCCAAAGCGTTGAACACGAACTTGCCGCCTTCTTCCTGGAACGACAGCAGCCGGGTGATGACGTCGTTCATGAGCGAAAAAAACCATTGGCCCGGCGGGGTTTTGAGCACCAGAACGGCGAAGATAAACTGCAGCGCGCAACCCCAGGCGATGGTCTTCCAACGGATGCGGGCCTTGTTTGCGCACAGCGCGTAGCCGATGGCGACCAGGATGAAGGTTCCCGCCAAGCTGATCAGTTCATGAATCGTCATTTAGGCTCCTCGCCTCAACCGTGCTCCACGAAAACGTTCTTCACTTCGCTGTAGAGGTCCATGGCCCCCATGCCGAGTTCGCGGCCCACGCCGCTGCGCTTAAATCCCCCGAAGGGCGCTTCCAGATAAACGCTGGTGGCCGAGTTGACGCTTAAGTTTCCGCTTTCAACCCGGCGCGCGACGCGCAGAGCCTTGGATAAGTCGCGGGTCCAGATGGAGCCGGAAAGTCCGTAGGGCGTGTCGTTGGCGAGGCGGACGGCCTCCTCTTCGCCGTCAAAAGCCAGGACGCAGAGCACCGGGCCGAAAATCTCCTCTTGCACCACGCGCATCCCGGGCCGCGCTTCGCTCAAAACGGCGGGCATCAGGAAATGGCCCGCCTTCCACCGGACGTCTTCAGGCAGGCCGCCTCCGCACACCAGCCGGGCGCCCTCCTTTTGCCCCAAAGCGACGTATCCCAGCACGCGCTCGCGCTGCTGGCGCGAAATCATGGGGCCCACTTGCGTGGCCTCGTCCAACGGATCGCCCACCACGATTTTCCGGGTGCGTTCCGCGAAGCGGCCGACAAACTCCTCCACCGCGCTTTTTTCAACCAGGGCGCGGCTGCGGGCGCAGCAGTCCTGCCCCGCGTTGCCGAACACCGAAAAAATGGATTTCTCGACGCAGCGCTCCAAATCGCAGTCGGCGAAGACGATGTTGGGGGATTTCCCGCCCAGCTCCAGGGAAACCCGCTTGATCGTCGCGGCCGCGGCGCGCAGGATGCGCTCCCCGGTGGCGGTCTCTCCGGTGAAAGAAATCTTGGCGACCCCGGGATGCGCGGCCAGAGCCTGCCCGGCTACGTCGCCCGGCCCCGGCACGACGTTGACGACCCCTTCCGGGATTCCGGCCTCCTCGCAGAGCTGCGCCAGCCTGAGCGCCGTCAGCGGGGTATAGCTGGCCGGCTTTATCACGGCCGTGTCGCCGCAGGCCAGGGCCGGGGCCAGCTTCCAGGCCGTGATCATGATGGGAAAATTCCAAGGCACGATCAGTCCGCAAACCCCCACGGGCTGGCGCAGAGTAAAATCCAGGCCGGTGGCCGAAACCGGTATGGTGCTGCCAAAATATTTGGTCACGGCCCCGGCGTAATATTCAAAGCAGTCGGCCGCGACGGCGACCTCGCCCCGCGAATCGCTGATGGGCTTGCCGGTGTTGTAGGTTTCAAGCAGCGCCAGCTCTTCGCGGTGATCCCGCACGGCCTGCGCGAATTTAAACAACGCCCGCGCCCTGTCCCTGGGACCGAACTTGGCCCAAGGACCGTCGAAAGCTTGGCGGGCGGCCGACACGGCCGCGTCGACGTCCGCCGCGTCGCCCTGCGCCACCTCGGTCAACTTTTGCCCGTTGGCCGGATTATGCACCGCGAAGCGCTTGCCCGCCAGGCTCGAGACGGCCTTTCCCCCGATCCATAAATGCCACAGGGATTTGACCGGAGCTGAGGCAGCGGCGCGCTTGATTTTTTTCGAAGCTTGCGGGGACATGACGCGTTTTATGCTATCACAATAACGGCGCCCATGCAAAACGGCGGCCAGTCTGCCGCTTAAAAATAGTTGGCGGTGATGCCGCCGTCGACCACGATGGCCGCGCCGTTGGTCCAGGCGGATTCGTCGGAGGCCAGATAAACGGCCAAGGCGACGATCTCTTCAGGCTTGCCCAAGCGCCCCATGGGGATGCGGTTGATGCGCTTGGCCTTCTCGGCGGGGTTGCTCAAAAGCCACTGCATCAGAAGCGGCGTTTCGACCGGCCCGGGGCAGACGGCGTTGCAGCGCACGCCTTTGGGACCGAACTGGACCGCCAACGATTTGCTGAGCGCGATGACCGCGCCTTTAGACGACGTGTAGGCGTCCTGCGGCACCGAGCAGCCCACCAACGCCACGAAAGAGGCGATGTTGATGACCGAGCCTCCGCCGCCGCGAATGATTTCCGGTATGCCGTAGCGGCACATCAGGTACATCCCCTTCAAGTTCACGCGGTAGACGAGATCCCAGACTTCCGGCTCGGTGTTAATCACCGAGCAGTCGTCGGACGGGAAAATGCCGGCGTTGTTGTAGAGGACGTCCAATCGCCCGTAGCGCTCGACGCCGCGCCGGACCATCTCCCGGGCGTCTTCGGGCCGGGAGATGTCTCCCGCGACAAAAAAGCCGTCGCCGCCCTGCGCTTTCACTTCTTGCATCGCCGCCTCGCCCGCCGGCGCCTGGACGTCCGTTCCGACGACCTTGGCCCCCTCTTGGGCGAACCTCCGGGCCGCAGCGCGCCCCATGCCGCTGGCGACTCCCGTGATCAGGCAAACCTTGTTTTTTAAGCGCATAGTCTATATCCTCTCAAAGAACTTCTCCCGCTCCCAGCAGGTGACGGCGGCGTCAAATGAAGCCTGCTCCAAGCCGGCGGAGCGCAGGTAATGCTCGATGACCTCCGGGCCGAAGGCCTCGCGCGCCCGCGAGCTTTTGCGCAACAAATCCACCGCCTCCGCCAGCGATTTCGGCACGTCGGCAACCCCTTCGGCCAGGTAGGCGTTGCCGCGCGTTTCGGCGGCCAGGGGCAGCTTGCGTTCCAGGCCGTAGAGGCCCGCCGCGATGGTGGCGGCGAAGGCCAAATACGGATTGGCGTCCGCCCCCGGAATCCTGTTTTCAACCCGGTAGTTTTCTTCCTCCCCGACGATGCGAAAGCCGCAGGTCCGGTTGTCCCGCCCCCAGGCGATGCGCGTGGGCGCGAAGGAGCCGCTTTGGTAGCGTTTGTAGGAGTTGACGTGGGGCGCGAAGAAATAAGAAAACTCCCTCGCCAACGCCATCTGCCCGGCCAGAAAATGCGAAAACAAGGGCGAAGGGGATTTCTTGGCCGCGCTCCAGAAAAGGGCCTTTTTCCCGGAAGCGTCCCACAGGCTCGCGTGCAGATGAAAACTGGAGCCGGCTTGCCGGCCGTCGTATTTGGCCATGAAAGTCACGGCGAGCCCTTTGGACATCGCGATTTCTTTGACGCCCGTCTTATAGATCGAATGGCGGTCGGCCATCTCCAGGGGATCGGCGTGGCGGAGGTTGATCTCATGCTGGCCCTTTCCCCATTCGCCCTTGGAAAACTCCACCGGAACCCCGGCCGCCTCCATCTGCGCGCGGATGGCCCGCATCAGGAACTCCGCTTTGCTGCCCTGCAGGACGTGATAGTCCTCGATGTAGTGGCCGAAGGGCTCCAAGCCGTGGTAATTTTTCTGTTGGGCGGTTTCATACGTCTCTTTAAACAAGAAAAATTCAAGCTCGGAGGCCACTTTCAGCCGCAGCCCCTTTTGCGCCGCGCGCTCGATTTGCCGCTTCAAGATGCTGCGCGGCGCTATGGAAACGGACGCGCCGTTTTCCGCGGCCGCGTCGCAAACCACCAGCGCCGTCTTTTCCAGCCATGGAATTATCCGCAGGGTTGCCCAATCCGGAAGCATGTGGAAATCCTGGTAGCCCGTCTGCCAGCCGGCGAACTCAAAGCCCGGCAGGGGCTCCATGTCCACGTCGGTCGCCAACAGATAGGCGCAAGCGTGCAGCCCGCCCTCCATGACGTTGTCCAAGAAATATCTGCCCGTGACCCGCTTGCCCATCCAGCGCCCCTGCATGTCCGGGAAAACGGCCAGCACGGTGTCGATTTCGTCTTTGCGGATCAGCGCCGCAAGCTCTTTTACAGAAATTTTTCCGCTCATCGGGTATCTCCTGCCGGGGGCTTTTAAAGCCGCCCACATTCTACCCAAAAAACGCTTGCGGACTCCACTTTTCGCCTTGGTATTGACAATTTCGCACAATCCGCTTAACCTTATAGTGTGCGCCGAGCTCCTGCGACGGCCCTCAAAGCCGTTGAAGAATTCCGTTAGGAGCGCAAAATCCCATGAAAGCAAAAACGAGGCTGATGCTTTTTCTGGCCGGGCTGTCGCTTCTTCCGGCGCTGTGCCGGGAGCTGGGGGCCACGCTGGGCGTCGAGGAGCGCATACTACTGGAAAACGCCCTGACGGAGAAAGTTCGCGGGGTGACGCAGAAGCTTTTGGGCAACGAGGATTTCCTGATTTGGGTGAAGATCACCGTGGATTTCAACCTGACCCAGGAAACCAGGAGCGTCGTGGAGCCGCTCGATGGCAAAACCGGAAAAACGGATGATAAAAACCCGGGCGCCGATCAAGCCATGCCGGGAATCACCCAAACTTTCCTGCCCCAGGAGTTCCGCCAAGAAGCCGGCGGGGTCAGGACCGGCGTTCAACCGCTCACGCAGCAGATCGCCCAGACCGTCAAGATCCCCTCCGACTACGTCAAAAGCATGAGCGTGCGCATCATCGTCCCCAAAGCCGTCACCGACGAGAAAATCGAGGACTTGAAAAAAGTCCTGCCGATGTTGATCGGCCTGGAGGCCGCCCGGGGCGATGAGCTGGCCATCGAAAGAATCGCTTTCCGCCGGGATTCCTGGGAGCAATTCTTATACTGGAAGAATAATTTAAATCCGTTCGTGTTCTGGGTCTTCGGCCTTTTGATGCTGACCGCCTTTTTGTTCGGCCCGGTCAGGACCTTTCTCAACCGCTTCGCTCAATCCGCGGAAAACTTCAGCGTGGAAGGCCGCATCGGCGGAAATCTCCCCCCTCTTCAGATTCAGCCGGGCTTCAACGAGATGCGCCAGCTTCCGCAAGCGGGCTCCGGCGGCGGCCCGACGCTGGGCGGCGGCGCGGCGGGGCTCTTGGAGCAAAAAGACGGCGCCGCCTCGCCCTTCGCCTTCGTCAACGCCGACAATATTTCCAAGCTGTCTTTGGTGCTGGCGGAGGCGGACGCCCAAATCCTGGCCACGGTCGCCGCCTATCTGCCGGCCAATATCTCCTCCAAGCTACTCGATTCCCTGAGCCCGGAAATGCAGCGGGAGGTCTTCATTTTGCTCTCCTCCCCCCGGACCATCTCGCCGGAGGCCGTCGTGGACCTGAGCCGGCAGCTGGAAAATCAGGTGAAATCCATCGTCGGCGGCGTGGACCAGATCCTATTGATCATGGACACCCAGGCGGCCGAAAAACAGGGGGCCATGATGGAGGAAATGCGCATCGAGCACCCCGAGCTGGTCGAAGACATTCAGCGCCGGATGCTGACGGTGGAAAAGATCATCGGCCTCGACAAGAACACCCTGCAGAGCGTTTTATGGGAAGCCTATCGCCAGCGCGTGGCTCTCGGAACCGTTTTCAAGGGACTGACCAAGGACCTTCAGACGACGGCCATGGCGGCCCTGCCGGAGGCCTTGCACCGCGTGTTGGCCGATGAGCTCAACCGGCAGAGCTCGGCCGCGCAGCAGGAAGCGGAGCGCAAGCGCTTCATGCAGGTCGTGCGCGGCATGGAGCAGTCCGGCAGAATCACCTTGGGAGCTTGAGCATGGACTTCGCGACGCTTATCGGTTTTGCCGGAGGCATCGGCATCCTTATTTGGGGCGTCATCCAAGCCGGCGCCGGAACCACGTTTTTAAACACCCACGGCATCATCATCGTTTTCGGCGGCACTCTGGCCGCGACTTTCATCAACAGCTCCATTCACGATTTGCTCAAAGCCTTTAAAAATCTCATGTCCTTGTTCGTGGCGACGCGCTTTCCCTCCGTCCCGGAGACCATCACGGAGGTGGTGCGGCTGGCGACCAAGGCGCGCTCGGGGGGAGGGCTCATCGAGCTCCAGGACGAGGGGCGCGAATTCGCCGAAGGCCAACTCAACCGCGCCATCACCATCGCCATCACCTCGGGGGAGGTCAAGGAGGCCAAGCGCATCCTGGGCGAAGACATCCGCCAGAAGCGCTTCAACCAGATGGAGGACGCCAACCTTTTCAGGACGATGGGTATTTTGGCGCCGATGTTCGGGCTGCTGGGGACTTTGCTCGGAATCATCCAGGTTCTGCGGACGATTTCCGACCCCAGCAAGGTGGGCGCGGCCATGGCCTTGGCCATCAGCACGGCTTTCTACGGCATCTCTCTCGCCAATCTGCTGTTCGTCCCCGTGGCCGGCAAAATCCGGACCCGGGCGATTCAGGAAACTTTGGTTCTGGAAATCCTGGTGGAGGGAGTGCTCGACATCATGGAATCCAAGCCCCCCTATCTCATCGAAATGCACCTTCTGGCCTACGCGGAGAAAAAGACCCTGCCGGAAGCTCGCCCGACCATGGAAGTCCCGGCGATGGAGCAGACTTAAGTTTATGGCGATATTTCAGGAACGGGAAGACGAGTTGGAAAATCAGCTCAACCGCGGAGCCCTGTGGGCCATCACCTACGGCGACATGATGAGCTACCTGATGATCTTCTTTCTCATCATGTTTGTGTTCAACTCCACCAACAAGGATATGACGCA
>MGUX01000090.1 GCA_001800185.1 Elusimicrobia bacterium RIFCSPLOWO2_12_FULL_59_9 | reverse complement strand
TCCGCTCGAGCCTCAAAATGACGAAGCCTGGGTAGGCTGCGTGCTCAATCCTCTCAGGCGGAAATCCGTCGCAGTCGCGGTTATCGCCAATCTGACCTCCGGCGAAACCGACGCGTCGGTCGACCGGCCCGAACTCGGAATCCGGTTTCACGGTCGCTTGAAGCCCGGGGAATTTAAAATCCTTTATTCCCAATCCGCCGCTTAAAATCCGGCATAATCCGCAGGGCGCTCAGGGTTGATGAAGCCCAAGTCCATTTTTTCAAACTGGAATACTTTTGAGCAGCGAGTCCTAAGCCGCGGCGGCTTGGCTATAGGGCTGGATTTTGACGGTACCTTGGCGGCCATCGTCAAAGACCCCGGCAAGGCGGCGATGAGCGCCCGAACCAGAAAGGCTCTCGAGTCCTTGGCCGAGGTTTGCGTCCGTCGGCCGCTTGCGGCGCGCCGCGGCCGCTCGGCAGGAAGCGGAGGAGGGCTGACCCTGCTCGCCGTCATCAGCGGGCGTTCGCTGCCGGATGTCCGGCGCTTGGTCAAAATTCCAGGCATCGTCTGCTCCGGCAATCATGGGCTTGAGATTGACGGCCCCGGCATCAAATTTCGGCATCGGAAAGGGTTAGCTTTGTCCAAGCCTCTGGGGCGAATGGCCCGTAGGCTTTCACGGGCTATGCGAAACTATCCCGGTTGCGGGGTCAACAACAAGCGTTTTTCCATTTCGGTCCATTACCGCAACGCGCGTCCTAGCGACATGCCCGGCATCCGGCGCGCCGTCCGCCTGCAGGCCCTGGCCGCGTCCCGCGTCCGCGGGCAGGCGGGCACGGAGGCCCCTTTCAGAATACTCGAAGGAAAAAAAGTTTATGAGATCAGGCCGCGGCTGCGTTGGGACAAGGGCGACGCCTTTGAAACGCTCCTGCGCCGCTTCGGCCGCGGCCGGCTGCCTGTTTTTATCGGGGACGATACAGTGGATGAGGGCGCTTTCCGGAAAACCGTCCAAATGGGAGGAGTGGCGATTCGCGTGCAGGCGAGCGGGGAAAGCCGGGCGCCCTATTATTTGTCCCGCCAATCAAGCGTGTGCGTGTTGTTGGAGCGAATTCTCGCCTTGACGCGGCGGTTTTGACAATTTTTTATTGGCCATCGATGTACATATCTTCTTGACTGTAGGTGTCTCCTTTGCCGCCGGCGTCCTGAGGAGTTTCCTGAATGGCGCCGTCTCCCTCGTTGTAGGTGTCCATATTTGAGCCTTCTTCAGACGGGGGTTGAGGCGGGGTTTCGGCTGGAGGCTCGCTGGGCGCCTCGGTCCGTTGAATCGGTTTTGTCGCCTCTGCGGGCTTGGGTGATTTCGCGCCGGCCTTGGAGGGCAATTTCTTGGGAGTCTTGGGAGCCGCATCCGGCGTCGGGGTAACCTCGGTTTGCGGGGATTCCGGCGACACGGAAGCCTCTTTTTTGGCGGGTTTGCCCGCCTTTTTCCTGGGCTCCGATTTTACGGTGAAGCCCCACACCGTGCTTTTGTGAAGCCACCCCTGGATGATCCTTTCGGGGTTGGCATCGTCCGTCACCTGGATCCAATTGCCTTCTTGCGCCAGGACTTTGAATGGGTATCCTTTTTCAACGATTTGGCCTTTGAAGTTGTCTCCGGGGCCCTCCCTTAGATTGGCGTTCTTGTTGCTCACGATGACCGTCGGCACGGTGTCCAAATCGTTGCCATGCACCCACCACTGCTTTTTCTCATAATCCTCGACCTTGTACCAGCCCTTTGCATCGAACTCGCGCCCATTTTCCAGGGGGATGACCTTAAAAGGGGTATAGATCCACGCCTTCCACTCGGATTCTCTTTTGAGGTTGTAGACGTCGGCCTCCTTATTCTTGACGCTCAGCATCTTGGCATGGGCCGTCAGGGGGAGAAACCAAGCGACTGCCAAAAGGGCGGTTAGGCTGCCGGCGGCGGGGCGGTGAAAATCCATACGGGGACCTCCTCAATAATAATCAATTCTTGAAGCTCCAGTCATATGTTATCGCAAGGATGTTAAAAAAACAAGTCCCGGGCTTGCATATGGGGTTCAGAGCGGCTAAAATATAGCGGCAGAGTGCGGCGAATTTGGCCCGCATGGTTTTTGGAATAGGAACATAGCGAGGAGACATTCCATGAAAAGAGTAATGCTGTTTATCGCGATCAACCTTTTGGTGGTGGTGACTATTTCTTTGGTCATCAATTTGCTGGGGGTCCGGCCCTATATCACCTCCTCCGGCATGGACTATTACAGCCTGTTGGTCTTTTGCGGCCTGTTTGGATTCGGCGGCGCGCTGATTTCGCTTCAACTCTCGCGTTGGATGGCCAAGCAGGCGATGGGGGTCGTTCTCGTTGACCCCAAGCACCCGGCATCCGAGGCGGAAAGAATGCTTGTTGATAAGGTTCAAAGCCTCTGCCTCAGGGCGGGTCTCTCCACGTTGCCGGAGATAGGTTTTTACGAAAGTCCCGAGGTCAACGCGTTTGCGACAGGTCCGAGCCGCAACCGGGCTCTCCTGGCCGTATCCACCGGTCTTTTTGAGCGCATGGATGAGCGCGCGTTGGAGGGCGTGTTGGGGCACGAGGTGTCCCATATTGCAAACGGCGATATGGTGACCATGACTCTGATTCAGGGCGTGGTCAACACTTTTGTGATGTTTTTCGCCAGGGTGGCCGTTTTCGCGATCGATCACTTTTTGCGGGACCGCAACGAGCGCGGCGAGGGGCTCGGTTTTTTTGCGCATATGATTGTTATCTCGATCCTGGAAACCTTGCTGATGCTTTTGGCCGCTCCCATCATATATTACTTTTCCCGTTCCCGAGAGTACCGGGCGGATTCCGGATCGGCCGCGATCGCGGGGCGCGAAACCATGATCCACGCCTTGCGGGCCCTGAAGTCCTGCACGGAGCTTGTGGACAACCGGCAAACATCTTTGGCCACCTTGAAAATCAACGGCCATACCAAGGGGCTGATATCCATGCTCTTTTCCAGCCATCCCCCCATTGACGCGCGGATCGATGCGCTGCGACTGATGCAATAAGGCGCCGGGATCTCATGATGCTTACCATGTCTAGTTCCGCCAAGCCCTCCCTGTCGATTGACGGAGATATCCGGGTCAAAGAACCGGGCCACCGAAAAATCGCCTATTTCTCCATGGAGATAGGCCTGGATGAAAACATACCGGCCTACAGCGGCGGCCTGGGCGTTTTGGCGGGAGATACCGTGCGCTCCGCAGCCGACCTGGGCCTTCCGATGGTCGCCGTCACGCTTCTGTACCGCAAAGGCTATTTTCAGCAGCACTTAAGCCCGGAGGGTGTTCAGAGCGAGGAGCCGGCGCATTGGCAAGTGGAGAATTTTTTGGCTCCTTTGAAAAAGACGGTCCAGGTCGCGGTGGGGCCGAGGACGGTGGAAGTCGGCGCCTGGCAGTATACGATTACGGGGCAAAGCGGTTTTCAAATTCCCGTCCTCTTTTTGGACACCGATTTGGATGTCAATACTCCCATCGACCGGCAATTGACGGGCATGCTTTACGGCGGGGATTCCCACTACCGCCTCTCCCAGGAGATCATCCTGGGCATCGGCGGCGTGCGCATGCTTCAGTCTTTAGGATATACCATCGATTGCTACCATATGAACGAGGGCCACGCCGCGCTTTTGACGGTCGGGCTGGCGGAGCGCTTGAGCGTGTCGGTGCGGCGCAAGCCGGCCATCGTTGACAAGGTCCGTTCCAAGTGCGTTTTTACCACCCACACTCCCGTCCCGGCCGGACACGACCGATTCGACCCCGCTTTGGCCGGGGACTTGTGCCAACAATACCCGTTGCTCAACATTTTCAAGGCTTTCGACGAGGATGGAAGCCTAAACATGACGCGCTTGGCCCTGAGCGGCAGCCGTTATGTCAACGGCGTGGCCAAACGCCACGGTGAAGTGTCGCAAGTCATGTTCCCGGATTACAAGATTGGAGCTATCACCAACGGAGTTCATTCCCAGACCTGGACTTCGGAGCCTTTCCGCCAGCTTTTCAGCCGCTATGTTCCCGGCTGGTCCGAGGAACCCAGCACTTTGCGCCACGCTTTGGTCATTCCGCCGGAGGAAATTTGGAGCGCCCACGTCGCGGCCAAAAACAATCTCTTGGCGGCGGTCAACCAGAGCGTCGGCGCGCAACTGAGCCCGGACATCTTCACCATCGGCTTTGCGCGGAGGGCGACGGCCTATAAGCGCGCGGACGTGATTTTTTCAGATATCGAGCGCCTTCGCCAAATCGCGAAAGTCTATGGAGGTCTGCAGGTGATCTATGCCGGCAAAGCCCATCCGAAAGACGAGGCGGGCAAGCACATCATCCGCCGCATTTTCGAGATGAAGCAAACGCTGCAGCCTGAGGTCCAAATCATCTATGTTCCCAACTACGACATCCATTGGGGACGCCTCATCACCGCGGGAGTGGATTTATGGCTCAATACCCCGCGCCGTCCCTTGGAGGCGTCGGGCACCAGCGGTATGAAGGCCTGCCACAACGGCATCCCCAGCCTGAGCATCCTGGACGGATGGTGGCTGGAAGGCTGCGTGGATGGAACGACCGGCTGGGCCCTCCTGGAGCCAAAAGACAGTTCGGACGATTCCAAAGACGTCGATCTCGCGGTGGGCGAAAGCATCTACGAGAGTCTGGAGAAAAAAATTCTGCCTCTCTACCACGGCGACCGGGAGCGGTGGATTTGGGTCATGAAAAACGCCATCGCGATCAATGCCGCTTTTTTCAACACTCACCGGATGCTGGAGCAGTACACTCTCAAAAGCTATTTGTAGCCCTTCTTTTCCGTCGTTTCGCGATAAATAGTACAATACCTCCGTCGAGAGTCATGGAATCCCTGTATCTGATTCGAAGGTCGTTGATCATCGCGGTCGGACTGGCCGGCCTGAAATTGACGGCGGGTTTATTGACGCATTCGATGGGGGTGATGGCCAGCGCGCTGGACTCAGTGATGGACCTTTGCTCATCGGCGGTAAACTTTGTCTCGCTCAAGTATTCGCGGGACCCTGCCGACAAGGAACATCCCTACGGCCATGGCAAAGCCGATGGGCTGGCGGGGCTGTTTCAAAGCGCGTTCAT
>MGUX01000089.1:7875-9007 GCA_001800185.1 Elusimicrobia bacterium RIFCSPLOWO2_12_FULL_59_9 | reverse complement strand
GCGGAATGGCCTATGCCATGGGCGCCAGCGAATCGCCCCCGCCGGCCGGAGAAGGGGTCATCCACATCCCTTCTTATGAAGAGGTGAAATCAGATAAGGACAAATTTCTTAAGGCCACGGCGGCCATTCATCGGGAGACCAACCCCTACAACGCCAAGACTATCGTCCAGTTTCACGGGACCCGCGCCGTGGTCCAAAACCCCCCATGCCTGCCGGTCTCCAAAGAGCGCATGGACTTCTATTACGGCCTGCCTTACACGCGCAAACCTCATCCGTCTTACCGCGAGCCGATCCCCGCCTATGAGATGATCAAAGACTCCGTGACGCTGATGCGCGGCTGCTTCGGAGGCTGCACTTTTTGCTCGATCACCGCTCATCAGGGCCGCACGATCCAATCGCGCTCCCGCGAAAGCGTGCTGCGGGAGCTCAAGGCTATGGGCCGAGACCCCGGATTTAAGGGAACCGTCTCCGATATCGGCGGCCCGACGGCCAATATGTACGAGATGCGCTGCACCAAGCCCGAGATCGAAAAAATATGCCGGCGCTTGAGCTGCGTAAGCCCCGTCATCTGCAAATGCCTGGGAACCGATCACGGCCCGTTGGTGGAACTGATGAAAGAATCGCGCGAGGTCCCCGGAATCAAGAAGGTGGTGGTGGCCAGCGGCATCCGCATGGATTTGGCGCGGCTTTCTCCCGGCTACATGCGGCAGTTGACCGCGCATCATGTCGGCGGGCGGCTGAAGGTCGCCCCGGAGCACGTCAATCCTGGCGTGCTCGCCGCGATGAAAAAGCCGCCGCACTCCACTTTCGAGGATTTTGCCCGCCAATTTAAGGAGGAAAATAAGAAGGCCGGCAAGAAGCAGTTCTTGGTTCCTTACTTCATCGCCAGCCACCCCGGCTCGGACGTCGGCGCGATGATAGAGTTGGCCGTATTTTTAAAGCGCAACGGCTACCGGCCCGACCAAGTCCAGGATTTCATCCCGGCCCCCTTCGACGTCGCGACCGCCATGTACTACACGGGACGCGATCCCATGACGGGAGCGAAGCTTCCCATCGCCAAAAAAATGCGGGATCGCGGCGTGCAGCGGGCGCTTCTGCAGTTTTTCAAGCCCGAAAATTACTTCGAGGTGCG
>MGUX01000089.1:1106-7866 GCA_001800185.1 Elusimicrobia bacterium RIFCSPLOWO2_12_FULL_59_9 | reverse complement strand
CGAGCTGCAAGACCACGTCCATGCCCAGGACATCCCCAAGGTCTCCCGGGGCTACCGCCCCGGACGCCCCACCTGGCGCCGGCGCTCCGCCCCCTCCGCCCGCTCATGAGGCCCGGTCCCGTCTACGTTCTGGGCGCGACGTCCATGCCGGGCTGGAGCGTGATTCGTCACGCCGCCGCCCGGCCCCTCGTTCCATTTTGCAGCCCCCACGTCAAGCTGCCCGCCTGCCGCCGGTGGCGGCGCTTCAACTTGGAAGATGAAGCCGCCTACCGCGATCTTTTCAACGGGCGGGCGCCGGAGGCGATCATCCACGCCGGCGGCATCTGCGACATCGAAAAATGCGAGGCGAATCCCGGGTGGGCTCATCAGGTCAACGTGCAAAGCCTGGCCCACCTGCTCAACCACATCCCCGGAAAAACGCGGCTCGTCTACATCTCCTCCGACCATGTTTTCGGCGGCAGAGCCAAGCCCTATGATGAGAATTCAACGCCGGCCCCCATCTCCGTGTACGGCCGGACGCGCGTCCAAGCGGAGCGGCTGATCCTCGAAAGAAAAGAAAACTCACTGATCCTGCGCTGCGCGCTCGGAATCGGCCCGTCGATCGACGGCAGGACGGGACACTTAAGCTGGCTCCGCTACCGCCGCGACAAACATCTGCCGGTCACCATCATCCGCGACGAAGTCAGGTCCGCGGTCTGGGCCGAGGACTTGGCCCAAAGAATCCTGGATTACTGCGATTCCCCCGTCACCGGCCTGCGCCACATCACCGCGGCCCGTGCGGTCTCCCGTATTAAACTTGCCCGCTATCTCAACGCCAGGTTCGGCCTTGGACTTCAATTTTCGGTAAAATCGAGGAAGGAAAGGCCCGTGCCCCACCTAGGGCGGGTGGAGCTCGCGACCATCTACAAAGACCCTTTGGCCGCGCCCCTGCCGCCGGTCGCCTGAGGGCTCCGGCCGTTGGGACGCGGTTGTTCCGGGAGGTTTTCCATGCCCGTCAATATCGAAATCAAAGCCGAGGCGGCCGATTGGAACGCCCAATTAAACCGGGCCAAAAAACTTTGCGGCGCGCGCCGGGAGCTTGTCCAAGAGGACGTCTTCTTCAATTGCCGGCGCGGACGGCTTAAATTGCGGGTCCTGGGAAAAAAGAAGGAAAGTTATCTGATTTTCTACCAGCGGCCGAACCGCGCCGGGTCCAAGCGCTCGCATTTCGAGACCTCTCCGGTTCCAGACCCGGACTCGATGATAAAATTGCTGTCGAAAGCCTTGGGCGAAGGAAAGACTGTCAAGAAAAAACGAATTCTTCTGCTCGCGGGGCAAACAAGAATTCATTTCGACGCGGTGGCGGGGCTCGGAAGATATATCGAAATCGAGGTGTGCCTCAAACCCGGGCAAAGCGAGACGGAAGGCAAAACCATCGTCGGCGATTGGATGAGGCGGCTTCATATCGCCGAGCCGGATCTGCTCCAGGGGGCTTACGCGGATATGCTTGGCGGCGCGGCCGGCCGTCGCCGCGGGCGTGGGCGCAGGTAAGCGGAAAAAAAGGTAGAATCGGGGGTGTCGCGGTGGCGCCGGGATTTGATTTCGCCGATTTTGATCTCGGAGGCCGCCCGGCGCTTTTGAGGCAATTTCCTCACGCCCGGGAAATCATCGAAAAACTGACCGAGCCCGGGGGTTAACGCCATGAACGAGAACCGCCTTCCTCAAGAGTCAAACGCTCCAAGTCCCGCTCAAAGCGGCCATCGCAGGCGGCACATCGCCTTCATCCTTGTGGCCACGGCCATGTGCCTGCAATGGCTGCTTCAGAGATTTTTGGGGGTCGCGGCTCCGCAGCCTTGGACCGCGGTTTTCCCGGGTATTTGCATTTTCGGCGCGGCCCTGCTTTTGACGTGGGGCGCCGAAGCCGCCGAAATGGACCTTCCTCAGAATATCTCCATCGGGCTTCTGGCCCTCATCACCGTCCTGCCGGAATACGCCGTGGACATGTATTTCGCCTGGACCGCCGGCAAAAACCCCGTTTACACCGCTTACGCTACGGCCAACATGACCGGCGCCAACCGGCTGCTTATCGGAGTCGGCTGGCCCGCCGTGCTGCTGGCCTGCTGGTGGTCGCACGGCCACCGGGAAATTCACCTAACCGACAACAACGCCCTCGAACTCGTGACGCTGCTGGCCGCGACCGTCTATTCCATCATTCTGCCGATCAAAGCCACCCTTTCCATATGGGACTCCGCGGTGCTTCTGGCCCTTTTCGGGCTTTACGCCTACCTCTCCACGCGAGCCGAAGTCGAGGAGCCGGAACTGGAGGGAACGGCGCGCACGATCGCGGACTTGCCGAAAACCACGCGGCGCTTGACGGTGTCCGCGCTTTTCGTTTTCTCCGCCGCGGCCATATGCCTGTCGGCCGAGCCCTTCGCGGAAGGCATTTTGGAGGCCGGAAGGCATTTGGGAATCGAGGAATTCCTTCTGGTGCAATGGCTGGCGCCGCTGGCTTCCGAAGCCCCGGAGTTCATCGCCGCCATCCTTTTCGCCGTGAAAGGCCGGCCGGGGGTCGGCCTCCGGGCGTTGGTGTCTTCGAAAGTCAACCAGTGGACGCTTTTGGTGGGCATGCTGCCGATGGTTTACTGCTTATCGGCCGGAAGCCTGGGCGCGATGCCGCTGGACGCCAGGCAAGTGGAGGAGATATTTCTCACGTCGGCCCAATCCCTGTTCGGGATGGTCCTGCTCATGAACCTGAACTTTTCCATGGGCGAGGCTCTGGCCCTTTTTATTTTATTCAGCCTGCAAATCTTCTTCCCGCAATCGGCCGTGCGCTACGCCTTCGCCGGCATCTATCTAGTCCTTTCGCTGGTCCTGGTGCTTACCCAAAGCAGCCGCCGAAACTCGATTTTCCATCTCATCAAGCATGTCATGAATCCGGGGAAGACCTGACCGGATACAATCAATCCTTTTTTTTAAACAGATTCTCGAAGGCGGTTTTCGCGGCGCTGGAGCCTTTGAAATCCGCGGAGGGTTGCCGGGGGACGGAAGAAGGGGTGAAAAATTCGCAAAAATTCGCCTTTTCGCGCTCCGCCACCGGCTCGGCCCGGTCCTCCCGGCATTGGGTGCGGTAAGCGGGGTCGTAAAACGGGCAATTGCGGCAGACCCTGGCGTCCCGGCCGCATTTCGGGCAGGAGTCGGATCGCCGGTAGCCGTCGGCGGGAATTTGAACGCCGCAACTCCAGCAAAAACCCGGCGCGCTTGCGGCCATATTTAAATCCTAGCAAAAAAATCCGCCAAAACCCCATCGCGCCGGCATCACGCCGGCGCATGCTTTCCGGGATAACTTTCTGCTAAGCTGAATTCTACAGTTGGAATTCACCCGCAGGGCCGTTCGCAGTGCTCACGGCACCTGGCGCGCCAGTGGCGCATGCTCCGGCCGTCCCGATCTTGTATCGGGACGGGGTTGTCCAGCGCCGCAGGCGCAAGCACGCTGGAGGCCAGCGGCCTCCCGGCTAGTACCCGTAGCTCTGCGTAGGGTGCAACTGCAATTGCGCAGCCTGGAACAATCGTTTCAGACGTAATAATTGCGCAATTGCAGTTTTTGGGCTAAGCTTGTACTGACTATGGTCTGGATGGACGCCGTAATTCATTGGGTTCACCTCATGGCCGCCGCGACCTGGGTCGGCGGGATGATTTTCACCGCCCTCCTCCTCAACCCTCTTTTAAAAAACATGAGCCCGGAAATCCGGATGCCTCTCATTCGCGCTTTGGGCGTTCGCTTCAAATACGCGGAATGGGGGTGTCTGGCCGCGCTCGCCCTCACCGGAACCTACAAGCTTTCCCGGATCGGCGCTTGGGGCCCTATTTTTGAAGGGAGCTTCGGCGCGATTCTTTCGCTGAAGCTCCTGCTGACGGCGGCGATGGTGGCGTTGAGCTTGCTGCATTCTTTCCTGTGGGGCCCCGGCCTGACGGTCGCGACGCCGGGCACGGAAGATTTTGCGCGGCTGCGGCGCCGGACCATTTTCTGGGCCCGCGTCAATTTAAGCTTGGGGCTCGTCGTGGTTTTCTGCGCCGCCCTGCTTCGGATGAACCCTTTGTGACCGGGCCGCGAAGAAAAGACTATGGGCCATAAGTCGGCGTTAAACACAAGGGCGTTGCCATGGGTTCTGGCAATGGCGGGCTTTCTCTTTTGTTGCCCGGATCTTGAGGCCTCCGTGGAGCTTTCTTCGACAACGACCTCCGTTCTCTATCCGGCGGACCTCGGTCCGGTGGAAATCGACGTCTCGGGCTATCCCCCGGAGCATCAGAATACTTACCGGGAGGTATTCCTTAAAGTCTTCGGGTTTCTCAGGACGACCTCGCGCGTCATCAACTCCCCCGTGGTAGAGTTCGATCCCCGGCTGGAGGAAGCCGAGCGCCGCCTGCGTCCCGAGGCGTTCTCCGATCCGCGCATCCTTCTGGCGACGCGCGACGGATGGAAAAAGAAGGTCGAGGAAATTCGCCGGCGCCCCCCCTGCTGCGGCGCCTGCCCGGTGCTGAGCCTTCAAGAAGCCAAGGCTCTGTGGAAGTTTCTCGTCTACGACTCGCTGGCCCGAAAAACCGGTCCCCGCTCCGAGGCCTGGTCCCGCCACCGCATGCGCCTCATCGAGCTGTTCCGGGGCCGGTACCCGGAGCGCTTCAATGAGATTTATGCCGGCCCAAACAAAATCAAAGAGGAGGAAAAATAATGAGAAGGTTAAGACAATGGACTCGAACCGCCGCGGCGATCGCCGCCCTGGCCATGCCGCTTGCGGCTCAAGAGATGGCCGACGCTCCCATCAGCTACGCTCCGGAGGTTCCGGCGCCCATCCACAGGGACCAGCCCGCGACGCTCAGGCTCAATCTTGAAACTTCCGAGGTTCAAGGACTCCTAATGGAAGGGATCTCCGAGCCGACGGAGTATATTTTCTGGACGTTCAACGGACGCGTGCCGGGACCTTTCGTCCGCGTCCGACAAGGCGACACCTTGGAGCTGCACCTGAGCAACCCTAAGAACAGCTCCATGTCCCACAACATTGACCTGCATGCCGTCACCGGCCCCGGGGGCGGAGCCGCCATCACTTTGGCCCAGCCGGGCGAGACGAAAATCGCGCGCATGAAAATGCTCAAAGCCGGGCTTTACGTCTACCATTGCGCCGCGCCGCCCGTCACCGACCATATCGCCAACGGCATGTACGGGCTCATCCTGGTGGAACCGCCGCAAGGGCTGCCCAAGGTGGACCGGGAGTATTACGTGCTGCAGAGCGAGTTCTACACCAAAGAAGAGCTGGGTTTCGAAGGTTTGACCACCTACGACCGGGAGAAGGCCTCCGAGGAGAAACCGACCTATGTCGTCTTCAACGGCCGCTACGGCGGACTCACGGAGGACCGCGCCCTTAAAGCCAAAGTCGGAGAAAAGGCGCGGATATTTTTCGGAAACGCGGGCCCGAATCTGGTCTCATCCTTTCACGTCATCGGCGAAATCTTCGATAAAGTATACGCGGAGGGCGCCATAGAATCGCAGCCCCTGGCCAACGTTCAGACGACGCTGGTGCCCGCGGGAGGCGCCGCGGTGGTGGAGTTCGCATTGGAGGTTCCCGGCAGCTACACGCTCGTGGACCACTCCATTTTCAGAATCGAAAAAGGAGCCGTCGGAGCATTGAAGGTCGAGGGAGAGGAAGCCCCGGAAATTTACAGCGCCGTGGAATAACCTGAATTCTGCATTTGAGACGAGGCCGCAATCACAGCATAGCGTACAAAGAAGTGCAGAATTCCCCGAAGGGCGTGCAGCACCGGCACTGCGAGACGGTGCTGTGCGGGGTAATCCAGCGCGCAGCGCTTCCTGAGCTCTGCGAAGGGGGATTCCCCAACTGGGGAATCCGGGTAAGCGGGCGGTTAGCCGTTCCGGGGAAAAACGGCGCCGGCGAAGGACACGATGCCGCCCAAAGGATCCGGCGCCTGGCCGTAGGTCAGGAGATTTCCCGCGCCCGGCTTGTCCCCCCGCAGAAATTTGATCCAGCGCAGCGACGTATAGAGCGCCGACAGGCCGCAGATTTTGCGCCAATGGCCGTCGGCCACCGCGGACAGGTAAAAGGCGTCGGCGTCCAGCGCCATGGCGTGTTCCAGGGAGCGGCGGTCCTCGGATTCAACGCGTTTTTCAAGCTCCGGACCCGGCTCCAGGTCGTCGCCGAAGCGGGGGCCCACGTGCGCCAAGTCCACTCCCGCCAAGATCAGTATTTTTTGGGTTTTGGCCCTGTGCGCGAGCCTGCGGCCGATGTTTTGAACGGCTTCTTCCAAGGTGGGAATTTCAGACGGCGGACGGTCGGGGCAAAAGCGGTCGAAAGCCGAGCACAGGACCGGCACCCACGGCGGGGTCTTCTCCCGCCACAGAAATTTCAGCCACACCGCCTGAAGCTCCAAGGAATGCTCCTTGCGGTGGACCCACTCGTCCTCCCGCGCGTCGTACCATAAATGATTCTGGAATTCCTCATAAAGCTCTTCGTGAACCGCCATAGGCCCGTAAGGCGTCTCGTAGGCCTTGCGGGTGAGGGTCCAAGGGGAATCGGGAGAGGCGTGGGCGACACCCAAAGCCACGATCAAATCCGGGGGCTCGCACTGGGCCAAGGCCCGGTAGGCCCAGGCGTAGGCCGGGCCGCCGCGCCCAAAATCCATATGCGGGCTGACCAGGCCTATGGGCGGGGCGGCTTTAGGATTGGCGTCTGAAGCAAGCTCGCCCGGCCCCTTGGGATCGCGAAAGTAGCCC
>MGUX01000089.1:784-1087 GCA_001800185.1 Elusimicrobia bacterium RIFCSPLOWO2_12_FULL_59_9 | reverse complement strand
CCAGCGGGTCCGCGGGATAGCTGGTCCCCTGAAGCGCGGCTTTCCGGGTCGGGCCGGCTAAAAAATCATCCAAAATCCGCCGGCGTTTGGCCGCAATCTCCGGCGTCTCCAAAAGCTGCGCCTGCTCCAATTGCTGGACGATGTCGTGAATTTCAGCCGCGCTGAGAAGCATCCCCGTGGCCTGGGCGAAGGCGGAGCGCAGTTCCGCGGCCGTGTTCCTCCCGTCGAGCAGGGAGGCGACCGTCAGGCCGTCGGGCGAAAGCGCGACGGGGTGGGGGCTAAAGCCTTCCAGGTCCCGCAGAA
>MGUX01000089.1:0-447 GCA_001800185.1 Elusimicrobia bacterium RIFCSPLOWO2_12_FULL_59_9 | reverse complement strand
GTGGATCTTAAATTCACCGATTTCTTCGGCACCTGGCAGCATTTCACCATTCCCGTCAGCGAATTAAACGAGGCCCTATTCTCGGAGGGGACCGGCTTCGACGGCTCCTCCATACGGCGCTGGCAGATGATCGACGAAAGCGACATGCTCGTCGTGCCGGATCCGACCACCGCCATCGTGGAGCCTTTCACCGCTCTGCCGACCCTGTCTCTATTGGCCGACGTCCGCGACCCCATCACCCTCCAGCCCTACACGCGCGACCCGCGCTACGTGGCCAAAAAAGCGGAGGACTACCTCGTCAAGACCGGCATCGCCGACATCTCCTACTTCGGCCCCGAGGCCGAGTTTTTCATCTTCGACAATGTCCGCTACGACCAGAAAGCCCACTGCGGTTACTACTTCATCGACTCCGACGAGGGCATTTGGAACTCCGGCAAGGAAGGAGTC
>MGUX01000088.1 GCA_001800185.1 Elusimicrobia bacterium RIFCSPLOWO2_12_FULL_59_9 | reverse complement strand
CTCAAATGGAACGACCCAAAAAGGTCATGTCGATGGACTTATTCAAGCGCGTCGTAGACCAGTTTGTGTCCCTTGACGGCACCAATGTTTCCCTTACCCCGATTGTCGGCGAGCCGTTTGTCGACAAGCATCTATTTGAAAGGCTGGATTATTTGTCGTCAATCCCCCAGATTAAGGACATCGCTTTCCATACCAATGCCATCATTATGGATATATCCAAGTCGAGTCGATTATTTGATTACATCAACAAGGTTCATCTCAACATCTCCTTCGGCGGGTTTGACAAAGAATCTTTTCATCAGGTGATGGGGGTTGATAAATTTGACGCTGCCCGCAGAAATACAGAAGCCTTGCTCGCAAAAAAAATAGAACTGGGAAAGCCTTTAAGCATCGATATCCTTCCACGATGTCCCAAATCAAAATGCCGCGGCGAGTTCTACGATTACCTTGTCGACATGCGGGAGAAGGGCATCGTCGAAATGGAAGAGCCTTTGCGGAGTTTTGATAGTTGGGCCGGCAAGATACAAGATGTCGACTTATTGGAGGCCGGGCTTACACCGCGACCCATGCCCCATAAGTTCGGGCCTTGCGCCTACCTGCTCACCACTCCAGTCGTCTTGGCTGACGGTCGGGTCAACGCTTGCTGCTGTCGGGATGTCGAAGCTTCTTTGATCATCGGGGATTTGGAAAAGGAGAGCCTTGCGGATGTGTTGAGCGGTGAAAAGTTGAAGAACTTGATCCATCGACACGCAAGGAGTGACTTCCCAGAAATATGCAAGAAATGCACCCAATATAATCCATTGTATACGCGATTTACCCCCTTTGACGTCAGCTAGCAGGCCCTCAAAAACTCGTTGGAGGGTGTCAGTGGATTCTGCTCTTTTTATGCCGCATAAGCTGGCGCGTTGTCTTGTCCTCCCAAAGCCGAGTCTCGTGCTGAAGCGTCGCCCGGCGCAACGATTGCCCGCTTAGCATATCCCAATCCAGAGATGAGCCCCCAATAGTACGATTCCGTTCCGTCAAGAAGAGCTGCCGATATCGCGATTTTTGGAAGCGCCGCTTTACAAGATCAACGCCGTTGGCTTTCTTCCAAGCAAGGCCCGGAGGGGAAATTTGATATAATAGTTTTATTTTTCAGCCTACCCACATGCCTCGACCCTCTTTCCGGCGCGGATTCAATATAGGCCTTGCCATCGTCGCATTTTTCAGCCTGGCCATGGTTTCTCCGTTTGCCTGGGTGCGCTGGAGCTTGAGCCGAGCGGAAAATGGCGTCCCGGCGGACCTCAAGGACGCGCTCGCTCCCGCCCCTGGAGAAGAGAGCCTGGTTTTGGTGCTGGCCCTGGAGGGCGTGCCTTACGAACTCATGCAGGAGCTTCACACCGAAGGCACTCTCAAATCTTTCAAGAATCCCGGCCGCTTAGTTGGTCCCTTTCCGCCGAAAACCGCGCTGGCGCTGTCGAAAATGTTCCAAACCGGCGAGCTCGCGCCCGAACCTGAAAAATACGATTATATCGTTCCCCCCGGATTTTCCCGCGCCGATTTTAAAGACCTAAAGGACCGGCTCTTCCTCCATCCGGGAAACCGATTCTCGGCTTACAAGCGGTTCGCCACAGAGCCGTCCGGCGTGGAGGCCAAAAAGGCTCTCCAAGATTTCCTGACCCATTTCGAGACTTTCGTCCAGGAGGCGCGCCAAGAGCTTCCGGGATCGCTTAAAATCATCCTTATGTCCGGAGGCGGCAGCCCGGACCCGGCCCAAAGGGTGGACCTCGCGGGCACCCTCACTTTAGCCGGCTACAGGAATACTGCCGCGCCGCTTCTCGTGCCACAAGCGCTTCCATCATCCCTGAGCACTGCGAAGGGGGCCGACGCGCCGGCCGGCTCCGAAGATTTCACCATTGATCCCGGTGGAGCCTCGGGTTCCGTCGCCTTGCGCACCGACGCTCAAAACGCGAAATTCATGTGCCTGCTTTTGAGACGGCTGGAGGGAGTCGACTTTTGCGTCTACCGGCAGGGCGGCCGACTCCATATTCTGAGCTCCGGGGGCGCCGCCTGGGTGGAGCGCAGCGGCGAGCGCTACCGCTACGCGGCGCGCAAGGGCGATCCTCTGCGGCTTGGCCCCGTCGTATCGGCCATGCGCCTTGGACAAGAGCTCGACCAGGAAGATTTCGCCGGCGATGCCGATTGGTGGAAAAACACCAAAAATCATTTTTATCCAGACCCGCTCCACCGGCTTTGGAGCGCCTTGCCACCCGTCGGCGGGCACTCGCCGACCCTCTGGGTCAGCCTCAAGGACGGCTTCGAGTCGGGCGCCTCCGGTGACGGGCAGATTGGCGGCGATCTGTCCCGAATTCGAAGCTATGGATTTTTCATGACCGATTTCGCGGACTCTCCCGATTACCTCCGCCCGGAGAAGGCCGGCGAGATTCTGGAAGGCCCCCGCCCTAATTTCAACCCGGCATGGAACTGACGATCCTGCTGCCCACCCTCAACGAGGCGGGCAACGTAAGCTCCTTGATCGCTGAGGCCAAGGACGTCGTCTCTCCCATCGTTCCGCAATTCGAGATTCTAGTCATCGACGGCGGCTCACGCGACGGAACCGTGGAGGAGGCCCGTCGGGCGGGAGCCCGGGTGCGCACCGTGGAAGGCTTGAGCTACGGCCGCTCCTTAAGGGAGGGCTTCTCCCAGGCGGAGGGACGTCTCATTCTGACTCTGGACGCGGATTTGTCCCATCCCATTCGCATTTTCCCCCTCATGTGGGAGGCCATGCGGGGCTCCGGGGCGCAAATGGTCATCGCCTCCCGCTACGTCGCCGGAGGCCGCGTGGAGCGACCGTTCTTCAGGGACTTGCTCAGCCGGACGCTCAACAAAATATCCTCATCGCTTCTGGATATCCCTTTAAACGACTTATCCAGCGGCTTCCGGCTTTACGAAAAGAAGGCCCTTGACTCCGTCACGACGCGAGCCGTCAATTTTGACATTCAGGAGGAGCTTATCACCCAGTTCGCCAACCGGGGTTATAAAATCATGGAAGTGCCCGGCGCTTACGGCCCCAGGCATGAAGGAATGTCCAAAGCCAACGTCCTTCTGTTCGCCTTTTCCTACCTCAAGACGCTCTCCCGAATGTGGTGGCAGCGCCGAACGAAAATATGATAACTTCTCCCTGCTTTCCATGATCATTTCGAGAACCCCCCTGAGGATCAGCTTTGTGGGCGGCGGAACCGACCTTCCCGATTTTTACCGCAAGGATCGCGGCGCGGTTTTAAGCACCGCCATCGACAAGTACATGTACATCACCGTCAACAGGTTCTTCGACCATCGCCTGCTGCTCAAATATTCAAAGACGGAGCTGGTGGAAAGCGTCGAAGCGGTGGAACATCCGCTTCTGAAAGCCTGCCTGAAGCTCACCGGAATCACGGGAGGCACGGAAATCACCTCCATGTGCGACGTGCTGGGCGGAACCGGCCTGGGCTCCTCCTCGGCCTTCACCGTGGGCACGCTCCACGCCCTTCACGCCTACAAAGGGGAGTTCGTCTCGGCCGAGCAACTGGCCCAGGAGGCCTGCCGCATCGAAATTGAAATGCTCAAGGAGCCGATCGGCAAGCAGGACCAGTACATCGCCAGCTACGGCGGCTGTAAGTACATCCAGTTCATGCCGGACGAAAGCGTCTGGGTCGATCCCGTGATCTGCCCTCCGGAGATTCTGGCGGAACTCAAAAGAAAGCTGCTGCTTTTCTACACCGGCGTGACCCGGAAAGCGAGCGCAATCCTGAAAAAACAGAAGCGCCGAACCCAATCGAAATTCAAGGAGCTCAAGAGCCTTAGGTCCTTGGCCGAGCAAGCCCGAAAATATTTAAACCTGCACCAAGTGGACAAATTTGGCAAGTTGCTGCATGAAAACTGGACGCTCAAAAAGAAGCTCGCTCCCGGAATTTCCAACAGCGGAATCGATGAAATCTACGAACGCGCCCGCAAAGCCGGTGCCATCGGCGGGAAAATCCTCGGCGCCGGAGGAGGCGGGTTTTTGCTCGTTTTCTGCCACGACCACTCGCAGTCGTCCGTCCGCCAAGCCCTCAACGGTTTAAGGGAAATACCCTTTGAGCTGGAATCGCAAGGCTCGAAAATCATTTATGTCAGTTAGCATCTTTCGAATTGAAGTGGTATAGTGGAAGAAGTCGAAGTGCAGTGATTAAGCGATACAGTGGCATGGTGATCAAGTAATCAAATGGTTTACTCTGCCACTCTATCACTCTACCACGCTTCCACTTTGACACTATACCACCGGTGGCCTCATCGTTGGTGGTCCCAATCATGAAACTCTCCATCATTTTTCCCGTTCTCAACGAGCGGTCCACGGTCGAAACCATCCTTCAAAAAGTGCTCGGCTTCCAGATGCCGGGACTCGAAACTGAAATCGTCATCATGGAGGGGGGCTCCACCGACGGAACCCGGGAAATCGTCCAGGGTTATGAGAAACTGCCCAATGTCAAGATCGTCTATGAAAGCCGCCCCCGGGGAAAAGGGGCGGCGGTCCGCGGCGCGCTCAAAGAACTAACGGGAGATATCGTTCTCATTCAGGACGGCGACCTGGAATATGACCCCAAAGACTACCCCGCGCTCCTGGAGCCGCTGATGGCCGGAAAAGCCGACATCGTGTTCGGCTCCCGCGCCATTAACCATGCCCAACAATGGCAATACCGCCAATTCAGAGGCCTGGACCGGCTTTACGGCTTCGCCGTAAATTTCGGCGGCGCTTTGTTGACGGAACTTTTCAATCGACTGTACGGCACCCGCTTGAGCGATGGGGCCACTATGTTTAAGGTATTCCGGACACGGCTGCTACGCTCAATAGAAATCCGGAGCAACGGCTTCGATTTTGATTGGGAAATCCAAGGCAAATTGGCCAAAAAAGGCCACCAAATCCTTGAGGTTCCGGTCTCCTACAAAGCCAGAACGCTCCGGGAGGGGAAAAAGATACGTTTCTGGCGCGATGGTTGGATCGTCCTTTGGGCCATTCTAAAATATCGTTTCAGTAATTGACGACAAAACGGAAACGCCGCTGGCTCGCCTCCCAACAGAAGCCGCGCATTGCAATCCTGAAATAGTATGCCCCTCCATATCAATCTTCAAAAAGTCAACATAGCCGATGTTGTTTTGATGGCAGAAAGAGTCCCTCTTTTTT
>MGUX01000087.1 GCA_001800185.1 Elusimicrobia bacterium RIFCSPLOWO2_12_FULL_59_9 | reverse complement strand
CGATCCGGTTTGATTGGTACGGGTGCTTCGCGGGACACCCGTTTCGGCTTGAGTGACGGTGATTTCCACGCCCGGCAGGATGGCGCCGCTCTGATCCTGAACCGTGCCGCTGATCTGAGCAGTCCCTTGGGCCCAGGCCGTAGCACAGTAAAGTGCGGAAAACAGCAGCACGGTCAATATGCCAGTGTTCCTACGCATCTTCATTTTCCCCCTCCTTTAGAGATAAAGACGACTCCTCGTCAGAATTTCCG
The DNA here is from genome assembly GCA_001800185.1 of Elusimicrobia bacterium RIFCSPLOWO2_12_FULL_59_9. Lineage (GTDB taxonomy): Bacteria > Elusimicrobiota > Elusimicrobia > O2-12-FULL-59-9 > O2-12-FULL-59-9 > O2-12-FULL-59-9. Next base: position 7,274 of record MGUX01000087.1, on the reverse strand, counting down.
ATATTGGATTTCTGCATTTTCACATTGAATTGAAGACCGGCCCTGGCACCTTCGAGGAAATGGTCGCCACGGATTCCTCCCTCGGGGAAGGGTCTAGCCCCACGGTTGCCGTCAAACGGTGAGGGAGCGCCTGGAAATTTCGCTGATGGACCTGGCGCCCGCATGCCGCATGGTCACCTCCAGCTCCGCTTTGAGGTGCTCGAGGACTCCCTGAACGCCCATCCAACCGCCCAGCGCCAGTCCGTAGATGACCGGCCGGGCGACAGCAACGGCATTGGCCCCCAGCGCGAGCGCTTTGAATACATCCTGTCCCCGCCGGATGCCTCCGTCCATGATGATCGGGATGCGGCCGCCGACCGCCTCGGCGATGCGCGGCAGGACGGTGATCGTAGCGGGAACATCGTCCAGGTTGCGGCCGCCGTGGTTGGAGACCTGGATCCCCGCGCACCCGCGCTCGACAGCCTCCGCCGCCAGCTCCGCTGACAGAACGCCTTTGATGAGGACCGGAAGCCGGGTCGCCATCTGAATGAATTCGACATCCTCCCAGCCGAGGTTCCTTTTTTGCGGGCTACGTTCTGAAAAATTTCCACTGGGCAGCGACACACGGAAACGGTTCCGCCACTCGGTTTGGGCGGTGCCGCCTCCCACGCCGTCAATCGTCAGAACAATCGCCAGATAACCGGCGGCCTTGGCGCGCTCCAGGAGTTCTCGGGCCTTGCCCCGATCCGCAGGCAAATAAATCTGGAACCATTTTGGCCCTGGACTGGCTTGTGCGATCTCTTCCATGGATAGCGTTGACTGGGACCCCGTCGTGAATAATGTGCCCGCTTCGGCCGCCCCTTTCGCGGTGCCCGCCTCCGCGGTCACGTGTGCCATGCCGTGCCCGCCCATGACGCTGACGATGATCGGCAGGGAGAGCTTCGATCCCAGGAGGCTGGCCGTGAGATCGGTGCTTCCATAACCAGTAAGATAATGAGGCATAATGGTCACACGCTTAAAAGCCGCCTCGTTCTCCCGCTTCGTCCATCCCTCGCCTGCCGAGCCAGAGATATATCCGAAGCCGACCGTCGGAATAACCTTCTGCGCTGCCGCCTCCAGATCCCGCACATTGATGATCTCGATCTTCTTGACCTCCGTCGGGGCCTGATAACCAGGGGCAACTGGCCTCGGAACAGGCGCCGGCGGGGAAGCCGCAGGGGGAGCCGGGCCCGGTGTCGTTTGCGCCAGAAGCGGTTTGGCTGCGGCCAAAGTTGCCGCGGCGGCGGTAGCAGACAGAAAATCTCGGCGCTTCAATTCCATGGATGCCTCCCTTTCTGGTTCGGAGTTTGCCATACCAGGTTTGCCTTCGGTCCAAAGCATACGTCAAGCTGCCTGCGGGTTCAAGCAGAACCCCTGGCCGCCTCCCGGAATCTCAGAACACAAACTTCAGCCCAAACTGAATCTGGCGTCCTGCCGTGTTCCCGGCCAATCTCGTAATCTGGCCAGCGTCCGCGCGGCGGCGAGCACAGCCGGCCCCGCTTGCGGTGCAAGCGCCCACCGCTCCCGCAGTGAACAGGCTGGCCACGGGCAGCCCAAACTGCGAGCGGTTGAAGAGATTGAAAAATTCCGCGCGGAATTGCATTCCGAGCGATTCCCGAATCGTGGTGTCTTTCATCACAGTGAAATCAACCTGCGCCAAGCCGGGACCGATGATGGTGTCCCTTCCCGTATTGCCGAGCGTGCCGGGAGGATACACCGTGAAGCATTCCGGATTGTACCACTGATTGACCGTGCCCACGTGCACTTTGCACCCCTGAACGTAGTCCGGACGCACTCCCGCGCCCAAACCAGACAAGTCAAATCCGGTAGAGACCGTGAATGGTACCCCGGTGCTCGCAGTCACGATGCTGGCGAGTTTCCAGCCTTCCACAACCCGGTTCCCGCGGAACGGCAGGTGCACCAAGCCGTTCGCCTTAAACATGTGTTTGGCGTGGAAGTAGCAAAGTCCCTTATCAATAGATCGGTCGAAGGGGTTTGTCCAAATCGTGGGCGAGCTGCCGCCGCTCATGCTTCCTGCTGGTTCGCCGCCATCATCGATGCATCGGGACCAGGTATAGTTGACTTGCGCCTGCACGTTGCGGCGAAACCGGCGATCCAGGCTAACCTGCATCGAGTTGTAGCGCGACGTGGTGCCGTTCGTGGCCAAGCCTAAGGTCTCGAAATTCCGGTTCAAGCGCGGATTTTGTACGATTCTGCCGCCGACCAGCGTTGCGAAGTGATACGCTCCATTCGCGTCGAACGTCGGCGTGGGGGGGTTATACTCCCGGCGTGTGAGCAACCGGACTCCCTGCGACCCAACGTACCCAACAGTCAAGACCGTACTCTCTACTATCTCATGTTGAACGTTGAGATTATACTGCATCAGGTAGGGAGATCCTTTCATGAACCAGTCATGTCCTACCGTGATAGCTGTGCTGGACTGAGCAACAGTGAAGTCGGGAATCGGATACGAGAAAGTTGGGTTTCTCGCGATAAAAACCTCCCAGGGCTTACTAACCGAGAACATACTGTTATATTGACCCGCGTAAGGGGGTTCGTAATTGATCGCAAAGCCTCCGCGAAGGGCGGTCTTTTGATTGCCGAACACGTCGTATACAAAGCCGAACCGCGGACCCAGATTCCTCCAGTTGGTATTCTTCTGAAACACATGGGGGACATTTTCCACACGGGTCCCGTGCAAATAATCGGTAACGGCGTGAAGGGTGTTATGCCGCGCAAAGGGATTAGTGTTGAATTCCCAGCGCAACCCCAGATTCAGAGTAAGCCTGCGCGTCACCCTCCAGTCGTCCTGGATGTAAGGCCTGAACGCGTATTCCCGGTAATCGCGGTAGGGGTACTGTTCCGGCCTTCCAGGTATTCCTGTGAAAGTAAACACCCTCCCCGCCAAGAAATCGGGAAGACTCTGGTGCGCCCAAGTGCCCATACCCTGGTTTGGGCGGAAGGAGTGGCTGTCAATTCTCGCGATCGAGGCGCCCATTCGGAGCGTGTGCGATCCCTTGGTCCACATGATGTCGCTGGCTACCGTATACCTGTCTTCTCCTACGTCCGAGGGAATCTCAGTCGCGTGGCCAAGCGCGGTGAGACCAGCGATTGTCACCTGCGTATCCACCCTGCCAGCCCCCGGGAAGGTCTTTTGGAGCGCCGGAAACACGCTCTCGCCGTAAGAGCCCGCCAAGGGGCGCGAGAAGCTGGCCCGCGTGGCGATTAACAGCGTCGGAGAGACAATCCGCCTCCATGTGAAGGTGTTGAAGTAATTCGAGCCTACGTCTCTTGCCGGCCAGAAGGGTAAAGCTAGGCCCAGCCCGCCACCGAAAGGGGCAGTGGCACGTTGCAGGTTAACGATGGAGCGCGCAAAGAAAGAATCTTTCTCCGAATGGGTGTAATCGAAGCGCCCCAGGAAATAATTCTCTTGTGCGATGTAGTTGGCAACTTGGGTGACTTGTCCCACGCCGTAAGGGGTACCAGCGATCGGGCTGAAGTTAAAAGTGGGCCGTGGGTAGATGGCCAACGCTTCGGCGATGGCGTCGTAGGTCACAGGGCTCGCGGCGCGGGGAAAACTCGGGGTCCGGCTGTTGGCATCCGGAACGGTAGCGATTCGGGTTTGAGGCTGGGCTTGCCAGATCCCCTCGTAGTTCGCAAAGAAAAACATCTTGTCTTTCTTGAGGGGGCCACCGACGCTGCCGCCGGATTGAAATCGGCGGAACGAAGCTTTGGTTGGATCAAAGAACCCGCGAGTGTCCAGGGCGCTGTTGCGCAGGTAGCCGTATAGGGAACCATGCAAGCTGTTCGTGCCCGCCTTGCTCGCCGAATTGACCACGAAGCCGTTGCCGCCGAATTGCGCGCCGTAGGTGTTGGTCAGCATCTGGAACTCCGCTAGGGCTTCCGTGCCTAGCGATGATCCCGTAACGGAACCAATCCCGCGTTTGAAAACGTTGACGATGGATTCCCCATCCTGCAGGATTTCATATCCCCGAGCTCTGGCTCCCGCCACGGAGGGGACGTTCGCTGCTCCCTGCCGCGTCCTGGGCTGCATGGTGGTGATCATCAACACGCCCGGCGCCAGGTAGAAGAGTGACTCGAAATTGCGGCCCTGTAGCGGCAGCTCGGTCACTTGCTGCGTGCTGATGAACGCGCCTACAGATGCAGTCGCGGTCTCTACCAACGGTGCCCCTCCCATTACCTCAATTCGCTCGGCTACCGCCCCGACTTGGAGCGTGAGGTTCACGACGGCTTCCCGACCGACCGTCAAAGTGATTCCCCTGCGGATCATCGTCTGGAAGCCTGGGGCTGTAACCTCCAACTCGTACCTGCCGGGGATCAACTCCGGAGCCGAGTAACGGCCGCCAACGTTGGTGGTAAGAGTGCGGGCTACTCCCGTTTCAACGTTCCGGACCCTCACAGTCGTGCCCGGAATCACCGCCCCGGTCAGATCAGAGACCGTGCCCGAGATCGTCGCGGTGGAAACCTGGGCGTTGAGGTGGTTTACCCTGGCTAGGACCAGAATCAGGAGCAAGACGATCCAGGCACAAGCTAATTGCGTGTAATTCTTGGCGTTCCGTTGCATATTGACTCCTTTCGGAATTTACGGTTTCAGCTTTAACCTTTCTGCGCCGCCGGCTCCAGCTCGCGCAGATTGATGATCTCGACCTTCCTGACCTACGCGGGAGCCTGGTACTCCGAGGCGGATGGCCCCGGAGCAGGCGCCGGCGGTGCCCCAGCCACGTACCTATTCGTAGTACTTGGGCGCGAATTTCCTGCCCTTGTAATCCTCTGTGTCGTGGTGGACCCACAGCTCCGCTTTGTAGTACGACATCAGGGCGGCGACGCGCTCAAAGGCGATCGGCACCGACCACAGCCAGTGGTTCTCGTCGTTGGCTCTCTCGAGGCGCGGAATACGGCGGGTGTCGAAGTTCGAACGGAAGTGAACGGCGTCGCCGCTCAACAGAACGTAGCCCGTATTCTTGAGGTGGACAAGACACACCATGCTGCCGACGGTGTGGCCACCAACATAAAAGAGGAGGACGCTGCCGTCGCCGAACACGTCGTAATCGCCATCCAGCAGACGCACCGGGTGGTTCCGTTCGAAGATGGTTATGGGAGCGCCCGGAACCTGCATAGGGGACGGACCTTGGGGACTGCGGCCCGCCGCCATCATCTGCTCGTACTCGAGCCTCTGAATCAGCACGGTGGAGTTCTTGAACAAGCTGACGTTGCCTGTGTGATCGGGATGCTGGTGCGAAATTCCGATTAACTTGATATCCGCCGGTGTGATGCCGACCAACTTCAACTGAGCCGTCATGGTCTGGCCCGGGGTCTTCATCCAACGGATGCCCTCGACCCCAGACGTGGGTGAACCGTTCGGTATCGTCGCGATGACGTCACTCGTGCTGGTGTCGAACATCATCCACGTGTCGCCATGCTTGATCAGATGGGCGTATGTCGAGATGTCGATCGGTGTGGCGGGGGGAACCAGCATGCTTAGCCAATTAACGGAGGTCAAATTGCGACCGACACCACCGTCGAGGACGTAGAGTTGATCTGCGAAACCTGCCGTTTTAGAAAACGCCGGAACCGACGACTGCGCCAAAATCGGTCTGGTGACATAGGGCGCGGCCAGGAGCGTTATGACCGCTGCCGCCACAATGAATCCACTCACTCGCTTCATTTCAAAACCTCCAGTGGGATATTTATCAACCTTCACACTACTGCCCGCCAGTTAGACCTTCTTGCCTAGGGACATAGGCCGAAACTTGCGGGCTCTTATCCTTTAGGTCCTCCCGGACAACTTATACTGGAGCCATGACAATCCTTCGCGATATGTTCCGGCAATCCCGGCCCGGCGACCTCCACGCGCAAGCCGTCCAGATCCGTGATGGACCAGGCCAGTTTGGAATCGGGCTTCGGCTCCAGTCCCAGGGCTTTCAGTTTGGCTTCGGATGTGTCCTGGTTGTAATTTTCGACGACGAACGCGAAGTGATTGCAAAAGGGCTTTTCGCCAGGTGCGGCATTTGGGCGCAGGTACAGGGTGTTTTTACCGAACCGCAGCATAATCTGGGGATTCGTTCCTTTCAGGTTTTCGTAAATCACCTTCATGCCATACATTCCCGTGTAAAACTCTTTCTCCTTTGGGTAATCGGCCTCGGACACGTTCAAGACGATGTGACTATAATAGAGCGCCTTGAAACCCTTGCCGCTCGGCTGCGGGGCCATGCTGAGATTCTTCATGCCTTCCTCATATCCCTGCTTGCACTTGGCCGAATCCGCTTCCTCGCACACAAAAGCCGCCCCCGGAAACATGGCTTTGTCTTTTATGGTGACCCAGGTATTGAGCGTGTACCCGGCGGGATCCTTAGTCCACCATCCCATTTCACCATCGGGACGGATATTCTCCAGGTGACGCCGCTCCATTTCGGCCTTCATGGCCGCTTTGTTCTCCTTGAAATATGGAGTCGGAACTCCGAAGGCAAAGTGACCGACAGTGGGCTTATCGGTGGGCCTGGAGAGCGGTTGGATGAAAATGCCGTTCGGCTCCGTGAGACTCCCGAATTCGAGGGCACACTTCTTGCCGTCGTCCCATACCACCCGCATCCCAAACACTTCCACGTACCAGTCACGGGCCTTGGCGTAATCCTTCACGGCTAACGATAGGTGATTCACGGTGGTCACCGGGAAGGCTTTGCCGCCGCCCTGCGCGAACGCCGCCGGAAAGGATTTCGCTACAAGGGCCGATCCTGCCGCCGCTAACGCAGCGGATTGCATGAGCTGACGCCGGCTGATCTTCCCACTTTCAATATTCTGAAGCAGTTTCGCAATTAGATTCTCCATCGTTGCCCTCCTTAAAATATCCACTAACGGCTCAGCGGGAATTTCCACCGCAACTCCTGCCTCGGATCAGGATCCGGCGATCTCGCTATGCCGTCCGGATTTCGGAATTAGTTTTTTGGCCTCGTTAGACCATTTTCAATGTCGGTGTATAGGAGCAGGTTCCGCGTAGCGCCAGCGTCTCGCTGGCCCGAGTGCCGCCGGGACGACGGCGCTACTCTACAGTAACTCCGAAAATGGTCTGGGAGTATGCTATACATCCGTTTGCCTCCACTCAAGTAAACAATCAACCCGGAATTAACTTCTATGCCATCCGCAGGTCCGGGTCTGGAACCCTTGAGCCGGAACAGCTACTTCTGCTTCTCCGCCTCCGCAATCTTCTTCCAATGCTCGACACATCTCAGGAGCTGTGG
>MGUX01000086.1 GCA_001800185.1 Elusimicrobia bacterium RIFCSPLOWO2_12_FULL_59_9 | reverse complement strand
GATTTGGGCAACGGGATGAGCTTCGGCTTCGGCATCCACGCGCTCGACGTTCAGGTCAACTATGCGTTGGCGGGCTGGGGAGATTTTGGCAACGTGCACCATCTGGGAATTTCCTACCGCTTCGGCGGCAAAACTCAGGCGCTCTATTCCGCCGGCATGAGCAGGATGCAGGAGAAGAAGTACGGCGAGGCGATACTTTATTTCAATCAGGTTTTGGACTTAGATCCCGGCCACCGCAGGGCGCTGATGCGGCTGGAGGAGTGCCAGGAAGCTTTGCTTAAGCTGGGAGAACAATAGCTGACGGCAGACGAAGCAAATGCAGCATGGAATGCAGCAGGAGGGGGGATAATGGTCAACCAGACGATTGTCTACGCGATAGGAAACGTAATGGAACTGGCGAGACGGCATGGCCAATATGTGTGGAAATGCGTCAGAACCCACAGGACGGGCGAATTTCCGGGCCGCAGCCTATCGGCCAAAGAAATTCGCCCGTCCACGCGAAAGGATGCCAGGCTGCTCAAATTGGGAGAGTGACGCCTCAATCGCGGCCACATCGCTAATTTGGGTTTCTTGACGGCCCGCCGACGTATTCGCCGCTCCGCGGTCTCTGATTGCGAGCATTTGTCCGCCGCGCCCTTCCTATCGCTTTATCGGCCCTTTGCCCACCGACGTTCTACCGCAGTTGCCGTCTTTGTACCGACAAAAATCTGATCCCCACAGACGGATTCTGAGCTAACCCGAATTCCCCTGTTGGGGAATCCCCTGCGCAGTGCGCAGGACGGGCTTCGCCCTGGATTGACTCGTGCAGCATTGTCGCGGAGCGCCAACGCAGCACGCCCTGCGGGGAATTCCGCACAATCGTTTGCGTCGCGTTGAGACGGCAATCGCCCCTCAACTGCAGAATTCAGGTTAAGAATCCAGTTTAGCAATAACTTCGTTACAACTTTGTTACCTGCCAGTTACCGTCCGGAAAAATCCCATTAGTACATTATGAGTATATATAACGCGCGCTATTAAGGAAGCATTCTACTTTAAATGTCACGCATTAACCGTTTCTCTTCCGCACTCCCGCCTTTCAGCTTTTACTTGAAATGAAACTGACAGCGATCATCTTCAGTGTATTTTTAATCTCGCACGCATCGAGTTTGCGGGCCAGCGTCCCCGCCGGCAACGACACATTTAAAGAGGCTCAGCGGTTATATGAGCAGGGAAACTATGTCTCTTCCCTGGGGCGCTTTTTGGAAGTTCTTCGGCAGGACCCCAAGAATGCCCAGGCCAAAGATTACATCAAAAAGATAGGAGAGAATTTGCGGGAGCGGGAAAATCGTCTTGAGCAAACAAAGCAAGGCAGGCACAGCATCATTTTGAGGATTCTCAAGGACATGATGCCTCCTTCTCCGGAGACTCAGCGGCTCGTGTATGATCTGGCAGATCGTTACCGGGAGCGGGAAGAATATATCCGCGCCTGGCACATTTTGGAATTGGTCGCCTCATCCTCACAGCGGGTGGACCCGTCGCTTTACCGCCGCCAGGAAAAGATTCAAAGCGAACTGGAGGCGATGACGTTGTCAAGAGATCGAAACGCCCGGCTTTATGGCCAAGGCGCTTGGGCTTTCACCACCAACAAATTTGATGAGGCCGAGGATCGCTGGACTAAGCTCGCCAAGTTGGGAAAAGCCTCAGATGAGGTTATGGAATTCCTGAATATTTCCAGGCAGACGGCGAGAGAAAAAATCGCCGCCCCCAAGGCCATAGAAGTTCAAAAGGCGGAGGACGCCGTGGAAGAGATTGTTTTTAAGAAATTAGAAGTTATTCCGCAGTTGTATCTGGGCGGGGATTGGGCGACCGCCCGGCAGGTGTTGTTGGAGGCGAAGAGCCTTAGCCCGAACAACCCGGATGTCTTGCGATGGCTCAATTGGATAGAAAATCTCAGCTCTCAGTTGGGGGCCTATCCTGCCGCGCGGAAGGAATCGGCCGCCCCCGTTCCAACCGGAGGCCTGCCGCCGTCTGTATCCGTTTATCCCAAGGAAGAGGCGGCGGCGTCCGCGGCGCCGGAACGCAAGGCCCCTGCGTCCAAGGCGGCGCCGAGCGGCGCCGATATCGATAAGTCAAAAGAACTCTACAACTTGGGCCTGATTGCCTATATGGAAGGGCTTAACGATCGCGCCCTCTCCCTTTGGGAAAAGGCGCTGCAACTGGATCCGCAAAACGCCAAAGCCCAGGTCGCATTGGAGAGGTTAAAAGGCGAACAGTGAAGCAAACAATATTTCATTTTTGGAGCCTGCATCCGGAGCAAGCCTCCCTGGATTTTTTTTGCCGTTTCATCAGACGAAAATTGTCTGAAGGTGAGACGGAGAAAACGCAAAAAAGGAGAGAAATCAATGATCAATCAGACCGTCATATACGCCATCGGATGCGTGCTGGAACTGGCCAAGAGGCAGGGGCAATTCGCGGAAGTGCGCGAAATCTCGAAGGCGCAGGCAATCCCTGAATCCTATTGCCAAAAGGTGCTCTATGCCTTGGCCAAAAAAGGTGTGTTGACCTCATGGAAAGGGCGCGGTTTCTGCCTGGACCGGGCTCTGGACTCTTTGAGCCTGGCCGACATCTTGGACGCGGTGCAGTCGGTCCACAAGGCGCAGAAAACCGAAGGCTCGGCATTGGCGCAATGTCTCAACGAACGGGTCAACGGACTGCTCAAGGGGCTTGCGTTGCGCGATCTCGTCCAGGTCGGCGTTTAATGCGCCGCTATTTTTTTGCCCGGCCATCAGACAAATTTGGTCTGGTTGGCCTGCGGCAAAAATGCGCGCCGGGGGAGCGAACCGAAATGCATGAAAACCGTGGGCCGGGAAAATTTGTAAGCGAAAGCCCGCGCCGCAGGGGAGTTCGGAGCCTCAGGGGGATTCTGCTTTCCTTGGGGACATTGAGCTTTCTGGGGATGGTGGAACCCTCTGCCAATCATGCCGCCGTTATAACGGCGACAGGCGCCGTCAAAACATGGGGCACGGAGTCCAATAGCTTCACGGCCACTCAAGCGGATGATGCCACCTTTCACCAACTCGTCGAAGAGGATATCGCGGCCAATCCCAATAAGGACGCGGCCAGGGTCCTCATCGCCTACCGCTTTGACAATGTGTCGACCGGCTCAGCGCGCGAGTTCACCATCATCGGGAGAAGAGAGGTGGTGGTGGACGATGCATTTTTCGTCCAGTGGGCGACGGCCGCGGGCGGAGTGTACAACAACTTCGACCCGCCGATCGTCTTTAACGGCGCCCAAGGGCTGGAGCAGACGCTGGCCGGCAGCATTCCGGACCAGGCGTCCCAGACGATATTTATCAGAGTGGAGGATGGTACGGTGGAAACCGGCTTCCGGACTGCCGAAGACGCTTTGTGGCTCGATTACGTTGCGATTAAGGTCTTGGAGAAGCCGCAGAATGTCCAGATTTCGGCCGCCTATGTCAGCAGCATCACGGTCAACTGGACCCCGGTGGGTTCCGACAACGGATATGTTCTTGAGGCATCCTCGACGAACTTTAATGGAGCCGGCGTGCTCCACTCCTCGGCGACGTCCAATGGAAGCAGCGCGGTTTTGACCGTCTTTGACCCCGCGCTACTGTCTAATACCACTTATTTCTTGAGGGCCGGTTCGATCTGGGGCAATACCACGAGCTATGCCGCCGTTCAGGCGACTTCCACTCTGGCGGAGGCGCCCGGCGCGCCTGTTTTCATAGCGGTCTATGCCGCCGGCATAACGGCGAACTGGAACGATGTGAACGCGGACGGCTATCTCGTGCAAGCCTCATCAACCAATTTCAACGGAACAGGAATTATTTATTCTTCCGCCACGACAAACGGCGACTTGACCGTTTTAACCGTCGCCGACCCGGCTTTAAATTCCAATACGACCTACTACCTGCGCGTGGGAGCTCAAAATGGGTCATTCAACTTCTCAGCGGTGAGCGCCACTGCGACCTTGACCGAGGCGACGACGGGCGCGATCTTTAAGGATGTCCAACTCACGAGCATCACGGTCACTTGGACGGCTCTTTCCAACGCGCAAGGCTACCGCCTTTCGGCCTCATCGACGAATTTTGACGGAACCGGCATCGTCTATTCCTCAACGACCTTCAATGTCAACCAGAGCACCCTGTCGCTAGGGGTGGATACGCCGCTTCAGCTTCAAACCGATTATGACTTCAAATTGGGCGGGATCAATAAAAACGGCGTCGTCAACTTCGTCTCTATCGGATCAACCCGGACTTTCGATACAACCCCTCCGCCTTACAATATCGGGATTGCCGCCGTCTATGCGAGCAGCATCACCCTCACGTGGAACCCGGTCGGAGCCGACAATGGATACGTCCTGGAGGCCTCGTCGACCAACTTCAACGGCACCGGAATCGTGCATTCTTCGGGGACGGCCAACGGCAGTTCCAACCAACTCGCGGTCTTTAGCCCGGCGCTTGGCTCCAATACAACCTATTACCTTCGCGCCGGCGCCATTTGGGGCGCTACGACGGACTATGCGAGAGTCCTATCCACCGTAACCCTGACGGCGTTGGTGTCGGGGGCCCAGTTTGAATCCGTTTTCAGCACCAGCATCACGGTCACGTGGGCGGCGCTCTCCAGCGCGGCAGGTTACCGGCTGGAAGCCTCCTCGACCGGCTTCGGAGCTTATGCCGCCGGCGGAGCGGTTTATTCATCCACGACCTTCAATGTCGAACAAAGCACCTTGACCGTTGACCTTGATTCGCCCGATACCACCTATTATTTCCGCCTGGGGGGCCTTAATAGAAACAATGTCGCCAATTTCACCGTCCTCGGTTCCACCAAGACCCTCCCGAGGTCAGCTGCGGCCCTCGCAAACACGCAGGTTTTGGCTGTTTATGCCGCGAGCATGACTTTGACCTGGCAATCCGTGGTATTGGCGGATGGTTACCGCATCGATGCTTCCACAACCAATTTTAACGGGTCAGGCGTCTTGCACTCTTCCGCGACCGCCGATGTCAAACTCACCTCTTTGACCGTTTCCATCCCGCCCCTGTCGGCCAACACGACCTATTATTTGCGCGCAGGGGCTATTTTCGGCGCCACGACGAGCTATGCCGGCGTTTTCTCTACTGCCACTTTGACCGAAACGGTCGCCGGCGCCGCATTTATGAATGTGGGAGTAACCAGCATCACCGTCACATGGACCGCGCTTGCAAACTCGCGGGGCTACAGCGTGCTGGCTTCATCCACCAATTTCGGGGCACTGAGTCCCGGAGGGGTGGTGCATTCCTCCTCCACCGTTGACGCCAATGAGAACACTCTGACTATAGGCCTAAACATTTCGCTTCAACCGGATACCACCTATTATTTCAGGGTGGGGGCGATCAACCACAACGGAGTGGCCAATTTCTCTTCCAGCGGATCGACAAAGACATTTAGCTACGCGCTGCCGCCCAACGCCGCGGCGGCTCAAATCAAGACGTGGGGCCTGGAAACCAACGACTACAACGCGACCCAATCGCCCGATTCGATCTTCCATCAGATCATCGAACAGGACACCGGCGGCAATTCCATCAGGGACGAGGCCAAAGTACTCGTCAAATATCGCTTTGACAATATCCTGGCCGGAGAAACGCAGCAGTTTG
>MGUX01000085.1:5698-8038 GCA_001800185.1 Elusimicrobia bacterium RIFCSPLOWO2_12_FULL_59_9 | reverse complement strand
CCATTTTATCTTAATCGACGGCTACCCACGGCAAACCCGGAAGTGTCATTATAACAGAGGCTTAGGAAATATCAAGGACCTAAACACTAAGGAATGTAGCCGCCGCGGGGCAGGAGCTCTTTGATGGTTTTTTCAAGGTTTTCCAGGTCCAAGGGCTTGGCGATAAAGCGCGTTTTGGGGTCTTTGGGCAGCATTTTTTCAACCTCAGGCGCCGCCAATCCGGAGATGAAGATAATCGGGATGGAGGAGGTATAGGAGTCGTTTTGAAGAATTTCGTAGACGGTAGGGCCGTAATGCCCCGGCATCATGATATCCAGGATAACTAAATGCGGCGCATGGTCGTGCGCGGCTTGCCAAGCGCCGTAGCCGTCCTTGGCGGTCACTACCCGGTGCCCCAGGGACTCCAAGAAATCCCGCAACGTGCTGAGGACATTTTCATCGTCATCGGCGACCAGAATCTGCGCGATCATCGGATTTCATCATACCAAATTCCCGCCCAGCAACTCCTGCCGGAACCGTACGGCACCCTCTCCCCCCATCCCATCCGCGATCCTTAAGCCGGCGGCTACTGGACGCCTTTCCCGACCGCCTACATCAGCTTTTCGTTTTCATCCAAGACAAGCTCGCGGCCCCGGCAGCGCTCCAGCTTTTCCAGCGCCAGCATCCATTCGCATTCCTTGACCAGGACTCCGTCCGCGTGAAACCAGCGCGCCAGGATATGGATGGCGCCCGTTTTAGACTCAAAATAAAAATACTCCCGTTTCTCCGCGTCCATACGAACGGACACCAAGCGCCCCCAGGCCTTTGGAATCTTCATAACTACTCTAATTGTATCAGGTTTTTTACGCCTGTCAATAGGGTTTTTGGAATCTTTACAGCGGCGCGGCAGAGTCGTTGAATATTATCGCACGCTGGGTTTATAGCCACAGGCAAGAGGGTTTATGGATAAATTGTATGCGGAAGTCGGCAAGCGGATTCGGGCGCTGAGAAAGGCCTTCAGGTTGACTCAGGCGCAAGTGGCGGAGTCGGCGGGCATCGATCCCTCTTTTTACGGCCAAATCGAACGCGGCGCGGGCATCCCCAGTCTCAAGACCTTTCTGGCCATCGCCCAAGCTCTCGACGCCGATCCCTCCGATTTGCTGCCTCCGGACAAATCTAGAAAAAGGTCCGATTCCTTATATCCCAAAGCGTTTGAAAAACTTTTTACCGGCCTAAAACCGGGCAAGAGAGACTTCTTGTTGGGCGTGGTTCAGGATTTGGTTAAGGAATTCAAGAAGTAGGAGGGCGGCCCGCGCCCAGCCGGTTCATCTGGCGAGGCGCTGCTGGCGCCGCAGGAGAGCCTCCCGGCAGCGGCTTTTTTCCTCCGGCGTCTCCAGAAGGAGGCCGGGGACTTTCTTGGGACTTCCGGCCTTATTGACGGACACCATGGTCACGAAGCAGGAATTGGTGTGCCTGCGCTTGCCGGTCTCCAGATTCTCAGCGTAAACCTCCACGCCGATTTCCATCGAAGTGCTTCCCACGAAATTTATCTGCGACTCCATGACCACGAATTCCCCCACATAGATGGGAACCCTGAACTCAATGCGCTCCATGGCCACCGTCACGCAGGCTCCTCCCGCGTGGCGGTAGGCGCAGACGGATGCCGCCTTATCCACCATCTTCAAGACGACGCCGCCGAAAACGGTGCCGCGCGAGTTGGCATCCGCCGGAAACATCAGGTCCGCGATTTGAGTGCGGGAAGCGCGGACAGGCTTGGCTTTTAGGGGCATGGGGGGTTCTGTTTTGCACTCCAGCCGGGAATTCTAGCAAATCCCGATAGGTATCGGCTTGCTGCGTTTGGCTCTGTCCTTCCGATGAGCCCCGCATGCCGCTTGCGCCAAGCTGCCAACCGGCTCTTTAATTGACTTCGCTCCAGTTTATTTTCAAACCGGCTTCAACCCAAAAAAGAGAGCGATTTTTAGCTCGAAATACAAACCCGATTGCGCGTTCTTCGCCGATATTCTTTCCCAAGAGGCGTATGTCAAAGACGGCGAAATTTTTTCCACTTTCGGGGTCGCGGCATGAGGGATACTTCACAGCCTTGATGTTAGGATGCTTTCTTATGTGCTCATGCGAGCCGAAATAATTTTTACGATCAGTTAATTCTTTTATGCGCGGATGTTTTGTTATATCCGTTATTTTCTTCTCATTCACAAAAAGTGAAAAAAGCGTGCGAGAGCCGTTTTCATCTTCCGGGGCAAGGTCTATCCTTTCAAGCATAAAATAGTAGGCGTGCTCATACAACGCGGTTCCGACAAGTTCCGAAGAGTACAAAACCCTGATATTGGACTCCGGAGGCTT
>MGUX01000085.1:0-5664 GCA_001800185.1 Elusimicrobia bacterium RIFCSPLOWO2_12_FULL_59_9 | reverse complement strand
GCCTCGAAACGCGCTTCGACAGGAATAGAATAGCGAAACGGCGTTGCGATTAAAGGATGCCACTCGTCCTCCAACTGGGCCGGTTTGGCCGCTTCCAAAAGGACATCCAGTTGAAGAGCGTTTTCAGGCGAGGAAGTAACCGCGTGAGCGTAAAGCCGGGCTTGGTGCTGGACTATTCGGTAAGCGGTTGTCATGCGCCGCGGCCGCGCGCATAATCCAAATAGCGGCGAACGTAGATAAGCCCTTCCACAGAACGGCGCATAATGTCGGCGGGAACTTCGCCGAGCACGGGGTGGCGAGTTTCAAGCCATGCCTTTTGTCTCTCCGGAACAGAAAACATGGCGAAAAGGCTCCGGTGGAGGGCGATAAGGTGAAGAATGGTTTCGGTTACAGGAGTCAACAATCCGGGCGATTCAACAGGAACCCGGCCTGCACGGAGCCAAGAGTTGACCGTAGCTCGGGGAATATGCAGAAAGGACGCCACCTGCTCATCCGAGAGGTCCCAGGATTTCTTCAAGAAGACTAAGGCCTCCGCCACGGCATGAGAGGCATTTTCTTTATGAAACGCCGTCTTGTCCAACACGGTCCCTTTTTCCGGAGCCGGCAAGGCGATCGTCATGGAAACCCTCCTTTCACTCCTATTATATTATAACCATTTTGCTTATATTGTCAATATGTTATTAATTTGATTGTTATAGCACAACAGCATAATGGAAGGCCCGGGGCCGGTTGACGATTTACGCCTCCCTTCTAAGTCAGCCTGAGCAGCGCGGGTGCGCGGTTGAATTGGGACTCCTCGAACGAAGAATGGGCGACAGTGGCGGTTTTGGGGTCAGTCGCGCTTTCGGAGGGCGCTCGGGTCGGCTCGGAGCGGCGCCTCGTCCCGCGCCTCAGGCGCTTCTATCGTCCTTGAGCACTGCGAAAGGGCTGGCGCTTCAGGTGCCGCGAGCACTGCGAACGGCGCGATTCCCATCCTGATACCTATAAATTTGGAGCGGGCGATGGAATCCTTCTCACCCGGCCTTCAGTCGAAGGCCTCCTTCGAAGCCCGCCGCCTTCCCTCTCCCTGCCTCCGGCAGCGGTCAGGTCGGCTTCGATTCCCATCCTGATACCTATAAATTTGGAGCGGGCGATGGGAATCGAACCCACCCCTCGACCTTGGCAAGGTCGCGTTCTACCAATGAACTACGCCCGCGGCACTGACGCTTCAGCGTACTCTGAGCACTGCGAGGAGTGCGCCCGCGTCTCATTGAATTATATCAAAAACAAGGAGCTTGGCGAAAATGAATCTGCCGATAGGAGGGTCTCAATCGGAAAGCGGGGAGCCTGCAGGCGCGTCCTCCGCCATGATTTCTTGGATATGCGGGAGGCAGGTTTCAAAAATCCTGACCACGTCCGGATCGAAATCGGCGCCGGAGCGCTCTCTTACGTATTTGACGGCCTCCTCGACCGGCCAACTCTCCTTGTAGACCCGTTTGCTCGTCAGCGCGTCGAATACGTCCACGACGGCCACGATGCGCGCCTCCAACGGGATATCCTTGCCTTTGACGCCGCGCGGGTAGCCCGTGCCGTCAAATCGCTCATGGTGGCACAACGCGACGTTGTATGCCATCTGCATGATCCGTTCGCTCGAACCCTTCAGCATCTCGGCGCCGTAAACAGCGTGCTTTTTCATGACCTCGAATTCTTCCGGCGTCAGCTTCCCCGGTTTGAGTAAAATGGCGTCCGGAATGGCCACCTTGCCGACATCGTGCAGCGGACTGGCGTAGCGAATGTTCTCGATGGTTTCATAATCCAGCCCCATGGCTTCCGCCACTATCGCCGAGTACTTGCTGATATGCCGGAGATGCTTGGCCGTGTCGTATTGATCCCGGTACTCCGCCACCATGGCCATGCGGTAGATCGTCTCCAAATGCGAGCGCCTGAGCGCCTCGACCAATTGGGCGTTCTCGACGGCCGTGGCGGCTATCACCGAAATCATCTGCAGCAGGCCCTCGTCTTCGGCATTGAACCTTCCCCTGATTTTATTGAGAACTTGAAAGACGCCCAAAATCAGGCCGTCTCTCCCCCGCAGAGGCGCGGCCAGGATGGTTTTGGTCCGGTAGCCGGTGATGATGTCGGTCTCTTTAGAGAAACGGCCGTCTTTATAAGCATCCGCGATATTGACGACACGCCCGGTCTCAACCACGTGGCCGGCCACGCCGGAGTTGATGGGAATCCGTATCCTTGGGCCGACAAGACCCTGTGCGATTTTGGACCAGAGAATATTTTTTTCCCGGTCGGCCAAAAAAACCGTGCAGCGGTCGGCGCGGAGCATGCCGCGCACCTCCTCCGCCAAGAGCATAAGAAGGGGCGTCAGCCGCGTCTCTCCGGAAATTTTTCTTCCGAACTCAGCCAGCCTTTCCTTATATAGGCGGGCCGAAAGCGCTTTAATCATCGGCTTGAGCCAGAAACTCGGTGAAATGCATCACCCGGCAACTTGGATAATACTTTTTGAGTCCATAAGCGATCTGGAGCAAACAGGAGGTGGAGCTGGTTAAAACGATCCCGGCCTGAGTGGAAGCGATATTGGAAATCTTGCTCTTGAGCACATCCTCCGACAACTCCGGATGAACGAAACTGTAGGCCCCCGCCCCGCCGCAGCACCATTCGGCTTGAGGCAGCTCCACAAAGCGCTCCCCTAAAACGGCTTTCAGAATTTGCCGTTGGTTTCGGGCTAAGCCCATCGCGTTTCTGGCCCGGCAGGAGTCGTGGTAAGTCACCTTGACGCCCTGCGGCCAATTCCTCTTAAGCCGGAGCGCTTCCGAGGGCGAGAAACTTTCCACGGAATCTTTGACGTTGCTTGAAAAAGCTTCCGCCCGAGGCAGCCATTGAGGATCATCCAAAAAAAGTTGGGGATAGCTCTTGAGATGCGCGACGCAAGAGGAACAGTCCCCAATCACGGGGCCCGCCAGTCCCGTTTGAGAGCGCCTCCGCTCGTAAATCTCGATATTTCGCCGCGCGAGGCTTCGGGAGAGATTTAAATCGCCGTAATTGAAGTGCAGCAGCCCGCAGCAAGCGTTTTCCATCGCCTCCCCTTCTCCGCGAATTTTATCCAGAGCGGCGACGGTTGATTCTCCCACCTTGGGGTAGAGGTAGTTGGGACCGCACAAAGTCAGATAAAACCACTGGGGCGCAGCCGGCCGGGACCTGCCGCGCCAAATATCCGACAAAAACCGGCGGGGAAGCTCATGCACATGGCTGTCGGCATTTTGAAGAGCGCTCAAGCCCGCCAATTTGAGAAGCCCGGTTCTGCCCGCCCACGCGGGAAGCCCTGTCCGCTTGAGAGCGTAAGCGATTTTGAGAATCCGGTCCAAGAGCGGACGCCGATCGGCGAGAAGCTTCATCAAGAAACCCGCTAAAATCGGCAGGCGGCCGTTTCGCAAACCGCGCCGGGCTTCCAAGACATGGTCGACCGTGGCCACGCGGGCATAGCACGCCGCGGTGCAGGCGCCGCACAACAGGCAGGTGGAAAGGGCGTCCTCGGCGGCGTTGGGGTTGTCGAGCTTGCCCTCCAGAATGAGGCGGATGATCTGGTTCCTCCCGCGGCCGGAATAGGATTCCTTGCCGGTGAGAACATAGGTGGGGCACACCGACTCGCAATAGCCGCAGCGGTTGCACTGGCTGACGGAATCATAAAACGGCCGGTCGCCCAACTCCGTGCGCAAAACTTTCAAATCACCCTTCATGTCGGACCAGTCCCGCCGGCTGCGGTCTTATCCGGAACCCCTTCGGGCATCGCCCATAAATCCAACGGATCAAATGCTTGTTTTATCAGCCGGTGCCATCGATTGGGAGCGAAAGGCGTGGGCGCGGGAAGGCTTAAGAAAATCTTTTGCTCCCGCGCGTAAAGCCGAAAGGTGACGTCCAAAATGAGCCCCAAGCCGCCCCAGGAGCCCAAGACGAGCTTTTGAATTTCATAGCCGGCCACGTCCTTCATGACCTTGCCGCCGACTTCCACCACATCCCCATTGGAAAGCAAAAGACGCATTCCCAAAACGCAGTCCCGGATTCCCCTCCAGTGCTTGGTGGCCAGTGCCCCTCCCACCGTGCCGCCCAATTCCGGCAACCGCAGATAAAACCGCTGCGCGGCCAGAGCTTCCTTCAACTTGCCGATCTCCATGCCCGCTTCCACTCTCACGGTGTAATTTTCCCGGTCCAAATCCAATATGGCGCCTATGGACCGGGTTTCAAGCCTATGACCGGCAAATTCATCCCGCCACCGCGAGGGCATTCTGGTGCCCATGCCGAAAACGCCCATGCGGCGCGTCGCCGCGGCGCCACCGTGTCCCCATCGCTTGACCTCCTCGACCAGCGCCTTTGCGGCGGGGGAAAGAGGCATCCGGGGCACGATAAAACCCTTAGGACCGTTCTTCGTCCCCGGATTCTCCCTTCCTTCGGAGTCCGCGGCCGCGGACTCCTCCGGCAAAGGAATGATCTTATCAGGATTGGACAAATGGCCGGGGTCCAGAGACGCCTTGATCTTTCGGAACAAATTGAGAGTTTCCGGGGTGAAAAGCCACGCCATCGCGCGGCGCTTATCCACGCCGATTCCATGTTCTCCCGAGATGGACCCCCCCATCGCCACGCAGGCTTTGAGGATATCAAAGCCGGCCCCCTTGGCCCTGCGCGTCTGGTCGGCGTCCCTCTCGTCATACACCACGTTGGGATGCAGATTGCCGTCTCCGGCATGAAACAAAAGACCGATGCGCACATCCCATTTGGCCGAGGCCCGCCGTATCTCCTGGAGCGCCTCCACAAGGCGGTTGCGCGGGACCACTCCGTCCTCCACCAGAACGTTGGGCGCGACCCGCGCCATGGCCGCGTACACCCCGCGCCGCCCCTCCCAAAGCCTTTCCCGATCCTGGGCTTCCGTGGCGAACCTGTAAAGCACGCAGCGGTTCTTGCGGGAAATTTCCTCCACCAGGGCCGCATCTCGGGCGACTTCCGGCTGAGCGCCGTCCAATTCCATGAGAAGCACGGCCTCGGCGCCGGCCGGATAGCCGGCGTGCAGGTAAGCCTCGACCGCCTCGATGGACATCCGGTCCAAGGCCTCCAAAACGCGGGGCACCACGCCGGAGGCGATGATGTCGCTGACGGTCTTGATGGCGTCCTCCATGCTGGAAAAGCTCGCCAAGATCGTCTGGATTTTTTCCGGAATCGGCGTCAATTTGACCCAAATTTTCGTGACGACCCCCAAGGTTCCTTCGGCCCCGATCAAAAGGCTCATCATCTCCGGCCCCGCATCGTCGATGGAGAATTTTTGCAGGCTGGCGTCCGGCATCACGGCCTCCAGAGCCAGCACATGCTGCGTGGTCATGCCGTATTTCACCGTCCGCGGGCCTCCCGAATTTTCAGCGACGTTGCCGCCAAGCGTGCAGGCCTTCATGCTCGCCGGATCCGGAGCATAGAAAAGGCCGTGGCGCTCCGCCTCCTTCTGCAAGTCCAGGTTGACCACCCCGGGTTCGACCGCGGCCGTCAGGTTCGTGGTGTCGATTTGCGCGATCCGGCGCATGAGCGCCGTGGAAAGAACGACTCCTCCCCGAAGCGGAATGCAGCCTCCGGAAAGGTTTGTGCCGGCCCCGCGGCAGACGTAAGGCGTCTTATGCGAGAGCAGCGCTTGGA
>MGUX01000084.1 GCA_001800185.1 Elusimicrobia bacterium RIFCSPLOWO2_12_FULL_59_9 | reverse complement strand
CAATTACGACAACGTCAGCTTTTTCAACTGGGACGTGACGCCGCCCGTGACCCAAATCAAAGCCCCCGTGAGCGGGAGCACGGTGACGGTGGCGCCGGCGCTCATCACGGGCACGGCCAGCGACCCCTTAGCCAAAAACGCAGGCCTTGGGAAGATTTTCATCTCCCTTCAGAGGGAAGGAACCGGCAATTATTTGGACGCTCTCAGCGGCGGCGGCTTCAATTCCGGCTCGGCTGTTTATTTTGAAGCTCAAATATGGCTTTCCTCCTTCACTCTGGATACCTCCAATGTGACCTTCGTTCCGAACGAGTACTACCATGTGCGTGCCCGTTCTTCCGATACCGTCAGCAATCTTGAGAGCATCAACTTCTCTGAGGCCCAGGACACCAACCATGTCCGTTTCCGTTTTGAAACTCCGGGCCCCGGCTCTGCGATGTCGGTTCCCGGGGCCGGCAACCCCCATTATCAGGTGACCTCCGCCAACCAACTGACGCAATTGTCGGGCAGCGCCCAGTACGCGACCACGGCCCAGGTATTGATCCAGCAGACCGATGACGGCTTTTATTGGTCGGGCTCCTCGTGGACCCTGTCGCTCACCTGGCTCGGGGTGCATACCTTCACCGGCGCGGGGGCGAGCGAAAGCTGGACGTTCAACTTTAATTCCGCCAACTGGGCGCTGCATGGAAATAAGAATTTCAAGGCCAGTGTCCGCGCTTGGGACGGGGACCCTCCGGGCGGAACGGTTCAGTCCGCTCAACCGGTTGAAAGGACCTTCGTGATCGATTCGACCGCCCCGGTGGTCCAAGTCAGCACTCCCCCGGCGCCCACCCCGCCCGATACGGTCGCCTTCTTGAATCAGTCCACCACGTTTTACGGCACGGTCGATGATCAGCCCGCAGGAACGCCCGGACAAATCGATGCGGCCACCATCAAGTTCACGTTGGTGCGCTTGAAGGATAATTATGAGTGGTCCGTGGCTCAATCCACCTTCGTGCCTTCGGGAACGGCCCTAATCGGCCTGCCTCAGAGCGGAAATCTATATGCCTACACCACCTCGTTTTTCCAGACACGGCAGGCTTATGAGGACGGGCTTTTGTACCGCGTGAAGCTGGACGCCAGCGACAGGGGGCAAAATGCGGCCGTCACTTCCACGCGCACTTTCCGCTTCGACAT
Source organism: Elusimicrobia bacterium RIFCSPLOWO2_12_FULL_59_9 (assembly GCA_001800185.1). GTDB lineage: Bacteria > Elusimicrobiota > Elusimicrobia > O2-12-FULL-59-9 > O2-12-FULL-59-9 > O2-12-FULL-59-9. Next base: position 6,951 of record MGUX01000084.1, on the reverse strand, counting down.
ATCGAGCCCCACAGCCGCCATTGACATGCCCAAGGAAAAAACGGTGATCAGCAGTCTGCCGTCCATCACCGGCGCTTTCAGCGATTTCGATCCGCTCGCGCCGCTCAGCAACGACTACGACCCTTCCGGCGTGAGCGAGGTGCAGTTGTGCGTACAAAGGACGCAGGTTTCACCCATCCGTTATTATCAGGAAAGCCCGGCGGGATTTTTGCAGACGGACTCCAGCTTGTGCTGGCTCAACGCCGCCGTCTACGCGAGTTCCTGGGTATACACTCACGCCAGTTTGAACGGGTCTTTCACCTCCGGAGAAACCTACGTTGTTTTTGCGCGCGCCAAGGATAAAGCCGGCAATGTTCAGGACGTGTTCAACACATTCGGCTCCAGCCGGCCTTTCGTCATCGACAAAGACGCGCCGAGCTCTTCGATCACCTCGCCCGTTGACGCCAACAAATACCTCCCCGCCGTCATCAATCAGGCCGGCAACCAGATAAAAGGCGGGGCTTCCGAAAATCCTACCGGAGCGGGGCTCGCCAACGCCGGCTTCCAGTTGGCCAACGACGTGGACGTGGAACTTTCCTTTTTGGGGTCTTCGGTCAACCGCGTGCTCGATGGTGGTTCGACCTATTATTGGACCGGGACGGGTTGGTCCTCCACGACGGCAACCCAATTTTTGCAGGAAGAAGTCGTTGCGGGCGGATGGTCTTTGGGGCTTTTTCCCAACTCCAATAGCGCCTCGGACGGCGCTTCCTGGGCTTGGGCGGGCGACAAGGAATTCCGTGTTCGCGTTAAAGCGCGGGACAGCGCCGTGGACGGCTCCTCCGTGGCGGCCCGCAATGCCGGAGCTTACGGCAGTTATGTGAAGTTTACGGTGGATGCGACCGTTCCGGTTTCAACAGCGACGATGCCCGCTTCCAGCGTCACTTACGTTAATTCCCTACCCACCATCTCCGGCACTGCGGATGGCAGCTTGGCGGGAATCAAGAAAATGGAGCTGCGTCTCATTGCCCAGACCGGGGCTCAGGCCGGCTATGAATGGACCGGCTCTTCCTGGACCAACGTCGGGGGGCCTTGGTGGTCGACGGCGACTTTGGTGGGCAATGGCACCACCTGGTATTACAACCGGCTCGGCGGAGCTTTCGGCAACGATGTGCAATATACTTTTCAGGTTCGGGCGACAGACAACGTCGACCAGGTGCAAAGTCCCGTTTACGGCGCCAATTTTTTTCTCGATACCAGCAGTCCGACACTCTCCTTCGTCCGCCCTCTGGGGCCCCCGGAACCTCCCGGCTACTCCAATAATGCCGAGGGCGCCAATATAGGCACGGCCGGCAATCCCATCGCCGGCGCCAGCTCCGATTCGGGAAGCAATCCTTCCTCCGTCAGCGAGGTTTGGATAGCGATATCAACGGGAACCAGCGGCACCTTGTCCTGGTGGAGCACCGGCAGCCAAAGTTTTTCCGTCTACCAGGCCAGCGTGCACTGGAACCAGGTTTCGGGCGACCTTGCCAGTTGGACCTACGCCCCGGCGGGGCTCTCCGCCGCTTTTACCGACAATAATATTTACTATGTCTTCGTCAAAGCCCGGGACGCCGCCGGCAATTGGCGCGGACTTTTGAGCGATCCGGGAGACGCCGATTGGGTCTTGGCTCAAACCCGCCAAAACTTCAAATATGACGCCAGTCGTCCCACGGCTTATATCAACCGGCCGAGTCAGAGCTATCATAACAAGCCGGATATGGCGACGCTTTCCGGGACCGCCAGCGACCCCAACGGGGCGACGGGGTCCGGTTTAAGCGCGGTGGAGGCGGCGGTCCAGGTCCTCACGGGCCCCGATGCTCCAAATTATTGGCATTGGACGAACACCCAATTCCAGGCCGGGGGGCCGTTCTGGACGACGGCGCAGAACCTGAGTCCTTGGTCGACGGGAACGCCGGCCGCCATATTCACCGACGCTTTGCAATATAAGATTCATGCCCGCGCCAAGGACAGGGCCAACAACCTGCAGCAGACGGCGACCGAAGCTACGTTTTTCTACGATATGACGGCCCCCGCCTATACCATCGCCTTTCCGGCCAACAACGGCAACTACAATCTCGCGGCGCTTTCCAATATGAGCGGCGGCACGACCGATGCAACCTCCCAGACCCTGGGCGTTGAGATCTTGCTCAAGATGCAGGGGACGGAAGGCTACTGGAACGGCGGCACGGCGGGCACCATCGCCGATTGGGACACGGGGGCCGGCAAAGAAAACAATTGGCGCGTGGCCACGGACACCAATTCCTGGACCAAAGCCTTCCCTCCCCTCGGCAATTTTTCGGAAAGACAGTTCACCTTGTGGGTGCGGACGACGGATTATGCCCTCAATTTTTCGACCACTCCCAACAACACGCGCCTGGCCAACAACGAGCTCTTCGACGGCGCTTCTGCCCGTCAATTCAAGTTTGACAACACGGCTCCGATCTCGATGACCACCAATCCGGCCCACGGCGCCTACATCGCTACGCCCATGACTTCAATCGCTGGAACCTCCGATGAGACGGCCATCGGCGGCGACGTTCCCTCCGGCGTCAACAACCTCAAGCTGAAGATCAAGCGCAGCGACGGCGAATATTGGAGATTTGACGCCAGCACCTGGACCACCAACGCGACCGATCCCGGTTTTTCCGATATAGGCATCCAGTTGATTGGAACAGCGCCGGCCGAGTGGCTCCACGCCTTTCCGGCCGCGGCTTGGGAAAACGGCTACCAGTATTCCATCAATCCCCAGGGCTTCGACGTGGCCACTAATGTGGAAAACAGCTATTCCACCCAGACTTTTGTCGTGGACTTGACGACCCCCACCTCTGTGGCGAGCGTTCCGGCCAACAGCACTTTCACGGTGACGGTTCCGGTCTTGTCGGGGACGGTCGATGACAGTGTGGAAAATCTCTTGGGCTATTCCGCGGGCGGCGGCCGGGGATATGAATCCGGGATCAGCACGGTCCAGGTGGCTTTCCAAAGGCTTTCGGACAATTATTGGTGGAACGGCGGCGCCTTCGCCCAGTCCGGGTCGATTTTATGGTCCACGGCCGTTTTTGTCGGAGATTCCTCCGGCACGTGGTCTTATGATGATATCACGAGTCTGCAGAATAACACCACCTTTCAATTGACGGTGCGCGCCTGGGACCGGGCCGGGCATATCCAGGCGAATCTGAGCTACAGCACCTTCACTTTTGACCAGACGGCGCCCAGCGCCTTGGCGGCGGGATGGACGGGCACGCCCGATGGGGCCAACTACCGCGCGGTGACCTCCATCCACGGCACAGCCGCCGACGATTCCCCCGGCCAACTGTCGGGAACGATTCAAGTCCGCATCCGGCACCACAGCGGGGGAACCGGGTTTGTGGCCTATTGGAACCCGAATGAGCCCGGCTGCGGCGGCAATACCGACGCCTGTTGGGTGGCCTCGGAGACATGGATTACATTTGTTTCCGGGACTCCCGCCAATTGGAGCTACGATACCAGCAACGTCGCTTGGCGCAACAATGGCCTTTTCTACATCGCCGCGCGGGCCAAAGACAGGGCCGACAATGTCACGGCGGCTCCCGCGCCTACGGTTTACCAATCCAGCTTCACCTTTTTGACGCCTTCGGCGGTGGTGACCATTAATCAGCCGCCCAGCCCGGACTTCAAGCATTACCGCAAACAGGCCTCCGAGATCACGGCCATCGCCGGGACCGGCGCCAATTTAAGGGACACCGACAATGTACGGGTTTCTCTGCAGCGCCATTCCCTGTTGTTTGCGACCAGCTATTGGTACAACCTGACGCCGCAGGGTTGGAAAAGCGATGCTTCCACCTACACCACCATCCAAGCCGATACCACGACCGCCAATTTCCCCTGGAACATCACCTTGCCTCAGGCGGCCTACGATGTGGGCAACACCTCCTACACCTTGACCGTTCGGGGCTTCAACTCGGCCGGTGAAGAGACGGTGCGCACCCGCATTTTTTATGCGGACAACACCGAACCGACCGCGGCCATCAGCACTCCGGCGGCCAATGCCTACCTCCGCCTGCCGCCGACTATTTCAGGCACGGCCTCCGATTCTACAAATCCCAACCCGCCCTCCATCGACGGAACCGGCGGCTCCAACGTGTTCGTGCGCATCAAGGATTTGACAACCAACCGCTATTGGGATGCAACCCAATTCAATCCGGATGAAAACGCATATGATTTGGCGGCCAGTTTTTCCCCGGCGGAACCGGTGGATTGGAGCACGGCCACGGCCGCGGCTCTTCTCGACGGCCGCCAGTATCAAATTTTCGCCCATCCTCAAGATAAGGCCGGCAATCCGAGTCCGGTCGTGGAAGGCGACTTGACCAGCCGGTTTATATTCTTTGACACCTCGCCTGCCGTGGGTTACGTCAACCAGCCTTCCTCGGCCCAAGTTTACATGAGCTTGACCGTTCTTACCGGCACGGCGGCGGATCCGGCCGGCGTTTATGGCTCCAATTTCTCGGGACTCGACAAGATAGAAGTTCAAATCCATGATCAGAACGGGGGAGGCCGCTGGGGCGGTTCTGCGTTTAACGTTTTTCAAAGCACCTATGTCTTGGCGTCGGGCACGGACAACTGGACGTACAGCAACTCCAGCCTGCAAGCCGCCTGGGTATCGGGGCGCCAGTATGTGGTCAATGTCCGGGCCTATGACAAGGCCGGAAACACGCAGAGCGTTTTCAGCGTGTGGGGTTCCAGCCGCCCATTCTATATAGACAAGTCGTCTCCGACCACCAGCATCACCTTTCCGGCGCATGACGCGGCTTACCGCCCTTCGGCCGTAAGCGGCGGCAACGCCTTATCAGGCACGGCGGCCGATGCGGACGCCGCCCTTTATCCGTCCTCAGACTCCCTGCAGGAGGTGGAGTATTCCCTGTGGTACTTGCAGGGCGGCACAAGCTACTACTGGGATGGGGCTTCGACTTTTGTCAGCGGCGGAACCCAATGGCAGGACCTCGGCAACGGCAGTACGGCCACTTGGACCTATAATTTTTCCGATCAAAGCAACTGGTTATCGGACAAGCATTACTACCTTAGGGCACGAGGGGTGGATAGGGCCAAAATCGCACCCAATACCGTCCTCGGCAACAAAACTGAAAACTTTACGTTGGGCGGCAATTGGATTCACTTTATCGTGGATAATACCCCTCCCGTCTCAAAGGTTTCGACCCCCACCGCCGGAAGCTTTGTCCAAAACTTGAACAATCTGACGGGGACCTCAAACGCCGATTTGGCGGGAGCCTCCACTTATTATTTGAGAATTTTTTACACGGACGGCGGCAGCGACTATTATTGGTCCGGCAACGCGGCCTCGGGCTGGACGACGGCCTATAAGAATCTGCCCGTGGCTTATAGCGCCCAATCAGGCACCACGACGGTGGAGTGGTCTTATCCGGGCGGGACCTTAGGTCAGGAAAGCCCGACCATTGTTCAGCCGGATGGAACGGTGTATAAGGTCGCGATTCAAGCCTTGGATCTGGCGGGCAACTGGGAAACTCCGACAACTTACCAATTTACCAAAGATGTGGTCGGCCCCACCATCAGCATCTCGACGCCGATGGCCTCCCCCAACGATCTATACGACGGGACGCTTCGCACCGTCGATCCCATCAGGGGCGTCACCTCTGATTCCCCCGCAGGCACGCAGCGCGTGGAAATCCAGATTGAGAACGTCAGCGACGGCGCCAAATGGGATGGAAGCGGTTGGGGCGTTTATGGCTCCACTTATTTGGCGGCTGTGGCCACCAATCCGTGGACTTTGTCCGGCATCAATTGGACCGGAAACAAGCGCTATCAGGTCACCGTCAAGGCCTTCGACCTAGCCGGCAACCAAACCGTGGGTGCGGTGCCCAACGGCCAGAGGCTTTTCGTCTATGACGTCAATAAACCTTCGGCTACGGTGACTGTGCCCGCAACGGCCTTTCACAATGCCTTGCAGGTGGGCACGAGCATTTATGGAACGGCCCAAGATTGGGTGGGCGGTAACGAGTTCATGTCCAACTTGGATCATGTCCAGGTCAAAATCATCCGCAACGAGGATGGGTTTGTTTATACGGGGGCGGCCTTCACCAGCGGCGACGATGAAGCCAAATGGAGAAAATCGACCACGGTTCCGGCGGGTTTCACGCCGCGTTCAACGATGGAAAGTCCCGTGCCGACCTGGAAATTTCCGGATCCCGGCACCGGAGACTCCATTCCCGCATGGGAGCTCGGCAAAATCTATCAGGTCAAATACCGCGCCAAAGATAAGGCGGGCAATGCGGAGCCGGACAAGTCCCAACAATTCACCTACGATATCGCCGCCCCGACGACCACGATTACGCTGCCGGCAGCTAGCGCGTATATTCCCGACTTGCCCGCCATCACCGGCACTTACTCCGACGCCGTGGCGGTCGCCATTTCCACCATACAGGTGGCGGTTGAAAGAAACGTGGGCGGAAATTTCTTTGACGGCACGAACTTTTCCAACGCCTACGGCGCGGAATCGTCGTGGCGGCCGACGACGATCTATGTCAGCACCTGGAGCTTAAGCAGCGCCAATTTAGACTCTTTCTTCGACAATCTAACCATCCCGGAGGAATTCATTCTTTACGCGCGCGGAGCGGACCAGGCTCAGAATTTCAACCGCGGCGACCAGAAACCGGGCAGCGGCTTGCTCTTCACCGTGGATCACCATGCCCCGGTGTCCATAACAACCCGTCCGGCGCAGGGCGCGAATTTAAATTCATCCGCCCTTATTATGCCGGTTGCCGGCACGGCCAGCGACCAAAGTCCGGGAGCCGGCGTCAATCAAGTTAAAATCAAACTCAAGCGCTTCAACGCGGCCGGGACGACTGATTATTGGAATTTGGCTACATGGGTGGGAAGCGATCAAGGCTTTCCCGTCCGTACCAATCTCGCCGGCATTGAATG
>MGUX01000083.1 GCA_001800185.1 Elusimicrobia bacterium RIFCSPLOWO2_12_FULL_59_9 | reverse complement strand
CGCGTATCGCCGGCGTGGATCTGCCCGCCAACAAGAGAATTGACGTCGCGTTGACCTACATTTTCGGCATCGGCCGGAAAACCGCCCTAAAAATCATGGACGGTTTGCATGGCCAAGTGGAAGCGGCCACGCGCGTGAAGGATTTGACCGAATCACAGGTCGGATTGATCTCCGGGGTGATTGCCAAGGATTGCCGGGTGGAAGGAGAGTTGCGCCGGCATGTTCAGCAAAATATCCGCCGCTACATTGAAATCGGAACCTATCGAGGCAGCCGCCATCGCAAGAATTTGCAGGCGCGCGGCCAAAGGACGCGGACGAACGCCCGCACGCGCCGCGGGCGGCGCCGGACCGTCGGATCCGGCAAATCGATTGCGGCCAAGGCGTGAGTTCATTTTTGAGACAATAGGAGCAGCTACAATGGAAGAAGAAGCCAAACCGGAAAAGGACGCAAAAAGCGAGGCTGAAAGCGCCGCCGCCGCGGAGCTTGCGAAAAAGCGCAAAAAAACCTGGCGCGGGACGGTTTTCGCGAAAATCTACATTCAATCGACCTTCAACAACACCATTGTGACCGTGACCAATGAAAAAGGCAACGTGATGACCTGGGGGTCCGCCGGTTGGGCCGGCTTCAAGGGAACCAAAAAAGGAACGCCTTTCGCGGCCCAGGTCACCGCGGATCGGGTGGCGCGCAAAGCGCTGGAGTTGGGAGTGCGCCAAGCCGCTGTCTTGGTCCGTGGGCCCTGCCCCGGCCGCGAAACGGCCATTCGCGCCCTTCAGGCGACGGGGCTGCAAATCGTTTCTCTCAAGGATGTGACGCCTCTTCCTCACAACGGCTGCCGGCCCCGCAAGGCCAGAAGAGTATAAGACCAGTGGTCGAGTGATCAAGTGGTCGAGTGGTCAAGTGACAACGGAGTGAATTGAATGTTGATCTCGAATAATTTTAAGTTGAGCGAGGTAAAATAGATGGCTAGATATACGGGTCCTGTCTGCCGGCTTTGCCGGCGGGAGCAAATGAAGCTTTTTTTAAAGGGCGAGAAATGCTACACCCATTGCGTCCTGGACAAAAATCCAGCGCCGCCGGGCCCTCCCCCCAAACGCCGCAAGAAAATGACGGAATACGCCATGCGGCTCAGGGAGAAGCAAAAGCTGCGGCGGATTTTCGGCCTGACGGAAGGGCCGTTCAAGCGCATTTATTTTAAGGCCGCGAAGACGAAGGAAAATACGGGAGAGCAATTTTTGAGGCTCCTGGAAGTCCGTTTGGACAACACCGTCCGCAGGCTTGGTTTCGCGGCCTCTTTGAAAACGGCCCGGCAGTGGGTTTCTCACGGCCATGTCCAAGTCAACGGCCGCACCGTGTATATCCCTTCCTTCGTCCTTAAGCCCGGGGACCGGGTGCGCCTGAGCCCCAAGCTCAAGGACAATATGGCCGTCAAAGTCGGCCTGGACGGGGTTTCCCGCCGAGGAACGAGACCCAGTTTTCTTGAATTCGAAGAGGCGACGCTGACGGGCAAGCTTCTGCGTTGGCCCGATCGCAGCGAGATCAGCGCCCCGGTTCAAGAGCATCTGATCATAGAACACTATTCCAAATAAAAGTGAGGAGCGTTTAATCCCATGACGTCAACAACAATAGCAACAACAGTACCATCCGCCGCCGCATCCTCGTCGCCGACGACGATCTACAGGGAGCTGGTCCTGCCCCAGAAATTTGAGATCGATGAAAAGACCGCGACCGATACGTACGCGAAATTTACGGCCTAACCCTATGAGCGGGGCTACGGCCATACGATCGGCAACGCCTTGAGACGGGTGCTGCTCTCCAGCCTCGACGGCGCGGCGGTCACGGCGGTGAGATTTGCGGGCGCCCGGCATGAATACGACGTTTTGGAAGGCGTTCAGGAGGACGTCATCCAAGTCATGCTGAATTTGAAGAAGTTGAAAATCAAGCTCTTTTCCAACGGGCCCGAGCAGATCTATTTGAACGCCGGCAAAGAGGGAGCGGTGCGCGCCGGCCACATCCAAGAGAGCGCCAACGTCAAAGTGGTCAATCCCGACATCGTCTTCGCCCATCTGCAAGCCGGCGGAAAGCTGGAAATGGAAATGGAAGTCAACCGGGGACGGGGATATGTCCCGGCCGAAGACCTGCAGACCCACTATCCGACGCCGGCCGGGTTTCTGCCCCTGGACGTCCAGTTTTCCCCCATCACGAAAGTCAATTACGAGGTGGAAAACGCCAGAGTCGGGCGAATTCTCGACTATGACCGCCTGGTCTTGGAGGTTTGGACCGACGGCTCGGTCTCGCCCAAGGAAGCCGTGGCGCAAGCCGCCGAATTGATTCAAAAGGCCTTGGCGCCTTTTGTCCCGCAGCGCGAAATGGCCGCGGAAGGGACGGCGCCCGGAGAATTCTCTGCGGGCGGAGCGCTGGCTGCGGGCGATATGAGCGTCGACAGCAAGCTCAAGGACCTTCTGAGCCAGCCGGTGGATAATATCGAGCTCTCCTCGAGAGCCTCCAATTGCCTCAAGGTCGCCAGAATCAAGTCGATCGGCGAACTGGTGCAGAAAAAGGAGGAGGAGCTTCTTTCCGTGAAGAATTTCGGCAAGAAGTCGCTCGATGAAATCAAGGAACGCCTCAAGGATATGGGGTTGTCGTTGGGAATGAAAGCGTGAGGCTGGCTTAATTCCGCGGCCGAAAGGAGCGGGTCGTCATGATCAAAAATCTCGGGTTTAAGAAACTGTCGCGCACGGGGGCGCATAGCCGGGCGATGCTGCGCAACATGGCCGTGAGTCTTTTTCTGCATGAAAAAGTGAAAACGACGGTCATTAGAGCCAAAGCGCTGGAGCAGGTGGCGGAGAGGATTTTGTCCCAGGCTGTGCGCGGGGAATTGCGGAAAGTCCGGCGCAGCGTTCACGACAAGCAGGTCTATCAAAAGCTGGTCGAGGTTCTGGTTCCCAGGTACCAGGACCGCAAGGGCGGCTACACGCGGCTGGTCCGCATGGGCAACCGCCGGGGCGATAACGCGGAAATCGGCGTTATCAGCTTGGTTTAAAGGGATGCTCAATTACATCTTCATCTTGTTTTCCAACGACATGGGCATCGATTTGGGAACGGCCAATACTTTGGTTTACGTCAAGAACCACAGCATCGTCCTGCGGGAGCCTTCCGTCGTGGCTATCGACCGGGAGACCCGCAAGGTGCTGGCGATCGGAACCGAGGCCAAGCGGATGCTCGGCAGAACCCCTTCCAGCATCATCGCCGTCCGGCCTCTTCGCAACGGCGTCATCGCCGATTTTGAAGTCACCCAGGAAATGATCAAGTATTTTATCCGCAGGGTGCATCAGCGCCGCAGCCTCCTGCATCCGAGAATCGTCATCGGAATTCCCTCCGCCATCACCGAGGTCGAAAAAAGAGCCGTGCAGGAGTCGGCCGAGCAGGCGGGAGCGCGCGAGGTGTACTTGATCGAGGAGCCGATGGCAGCGGCCATCGGCGCCGGGATGCCGATCTCAGAGCCGCATGCCAACATGATCGTCGATATGGGGGGAGGCACCACCGAGGTGGCCGTCATATCCCTGGGAGATATGGTGGTCTCCGAATCCATCAACGTCGCCGGCGACGAGATGGACGTCGCGATACTGCAGCATTTTAAGCGCAAGTATAATTTGCTGATCGGCGAAACCACCGCGGAAGACGTCAAAGTGCAGATTGGTTCGGTCTATTCATTGAAGGAAGAGAAAACCCTTGAAGTCAAGGGGAGGGATCAAGCCACTGGTTTGCCCAAAACGGTCCTTGTTACGTCTGAAGAAATCCGGCAGGCTCTGATGGAGCCGGTCCAGTTGATTCTGGACGTCATTAAAACGACTTTAGAAGAAACACCACCGGAATTATCCGCAGATTTGGTTGATCGTGGAATGGTGTTGGCCGGAGGGGGATCTTTGCTCCGCGGGCTTCCTGAGCTTATCCGCCAGGAAACGGAGCTTCCCGTGCATTTGGCGGAAGATCCTCTCACGTGCGTGGCGCTTGGAACCGGAAAATTTCTGGAAGAGCTGGACCATATGGAAAATCCGCGTTCCGGCTTCATGCCTTCCGCCAAAAGCCGCCAGCGCTGACGTTCGCGGCCGCGGCCGCCGCCGCCGTTCCGCTCAAGGACCGTCTTTCACATCGCTCCGGTTGAGGTTTGTGATGAATGTGGAAAGACGCGTGGAGAAAGTCCTCTTTGTTGTTTTCACCGCCGTTTCCCTTCTTTTCCTGAGCCTGCCCACCGCGCGGTCCCTCCAGGTGTTCAAGCTGTTCCTCGCCTATTGCTTTGATCCCGGTCCGCAGCTCAGCGCCAAGGCGGCGGAGGTCCTGAAGGCGACCCCTTCCAATTACCTGCGGCTGATGACCGTGGACCAGACCAACCGGGAACTGCGCTTGGACGCGACGGCGCATCGTTTGAAATTGCAGCAGGCGGACGCTCTGTTGGAGGAAAATCGCGCGCTGCGCCATGTCTTGGGGCTTCGCGAGCAGGGTCTGTGGAAGTTCAAAATCGCCGGCGTCCTGGAAAGGGACGCTTCGGATTGGTTCGGTTCGCTCGTCGTGGATTTGGGCCAAGAGGCCGCTATTTCCCTCAATGCGCCCGTTTTAGGAGAGCAAGACGGAGAGATCGGCGTCGTCGGACGGATTCTGGAACTGGGGCCGAAAACCGCCAGGGTTTTGCTCATCGACGATCAGCTTTCCTCGATCGCGGTGATGGTGGGGGATTCCCGGCGGGAGGGGCTTTTGACGGGTCAAGGCCGGCGCTTGCTGCGCGTGGATTTCTTGGACCCGGAGGCGGCCATCGCCGTCGGGGACCGCGTCCTGACCTCTCCGACCAGCGCGGTCTTTGCCCCCGGAAATTTGGTCGGGGCCGTGCGGCGCGTTTTGCCGGTGGATCCGTATTTGCCGTACCAATCCGTCGAGGTGGCGGCGGCGATGGACATCAACAACCTGAAGCAGGTGTTGATTATCGAGGGAAAATGATCTGGTTTTTTGGTTTTGTCTCCGCGTGCTTCGCGCATTGGTGGCTGGTGCAGATGTTCCCGGAGAGCGCCGCGCCGCACCTGCCGTTGATGATGACCATCGCTTTTTCCATCGTGCGCGGGCCCGTCTCGGGGCAATGCATGGGCTTTTTTACCGGGCTTTTCGTCGATACGCTGAGCGTGCGCCTTTTCGGAGGCCAAGCCCTGGTGTTGAGCGCGTTGGGCTACCTCTCCGGGCAATTTCGCAAGAAAATAGATTTTAATTCGGCGCTGGCTCAGGCGCTGGCGATCTTCACGGCTTCGCTGGCGTATGCGGCCGCCATGGAAGCGTTGAGCTTGATTTTCATGAATCAGACTTTGTCCGGCGCCTTGACCTATTTTATTGGGAAGCCGCTGACCAACGCGCTGGCGGGTCCGGCGGTCTTCGCCTTATTGGACAAAGCCGCGGCTTCCCGGCGCCGGCGGCTATTGCCGAGAGCGCAATGAAAAACCATAAGTTCGAATATTCGCGGCTGGCGCTGTTGGCCCGCATCTTTTACGTGGCGGTGGGGCTCATCGCGCTTAAGCTGTGCGAAATGCAGGTCATTTACGGCGACTGGTACCGGCGAGCGGCCGAGCGCAATCGAACCCAGGTTATTTTTCAGACGGCTCCCCGGGGGCGCATCATCGACCGCAACGGCCAATTGGTCGCCACCAACCGCTCCTCTTTCAACCTTATCTTTCTGCCCGGCAAAAAAACTGATTGGCAGTACTTGCAGAAATTGGCGAGGGAGCTTTCTCCTTATTTGGCGCAAAAGCCGGAGCAAATTTTATCCGTCCTGAAGGACGCCCATTACCACAAGATTCCTGTCCGGTTGGCCGAAAATTTGGGAAGGCAAACCATGTTTCGCCTCGCGGAGCTCAAGACTTTGTTTCCGGGGGTGGATTTGGTGCTGGAGGCGCGGCGTTTCTACCCTCGCGGCCGTTTCGCCAGCCATCTATTGGGATATATGGGGGAGATGGATCCCAGGCACTGGCGTATTTTGCGCCAGAGAGGCGATTACCGGCAGGATGTGCGCATCGGCAAGCGCGGTTTGGAGGAGCTTTTCGAGCAGGAGCTCAAGGGCGAGGAGGGGGGACTCCATCTTGAGGTGGACGCGCAGGGACGCCTGCAGAGAGTTCTGAGGACCGACCCCTGGACTCCCGGCAACGACATCATCGTGACTCTCGACGCCGATCTGCAGCAGGTCGCCGAAGACGCCTTGCGGGCCTCTCCCAGCGGCGCGGGGGCCGTGGTCGCCATGGACCCCTTTTCCGGGGATATCCTGGTTTTGGCTTCCGTTCCCGACTATGACCCAAATTTATTCTTGCAGCCGCGGACTCCGGAGGTGCAGGAAGCCTTGAGAAAAATTCCCGAGTTCAACTTGGCCATCCAGGGCAGCTATCCGCCCGGGTCCATTTTTAAAATTATCACTCTTCTGGCGGCTTTCGACTCAGGCCGGGCCTCCCCTGAAGTCTCCTACCGGTGTCCCGGGTATTACACTTTTGGAACGCGGACCTTCCGTTGCTGGAAGAAGGGGGGCCATGGAGCGTTGGATATGGCCGGCGGCCTGGTCCATTCCTGCGACGTGTATTTTTACCAGCTCGCGCTTAAAACCGGGGCCCTCGTCATCGAGAACTACGCCCGGCAGTTTCGCATAGGCCAGGTGACTCATTTTCCCATCGGCGCGGAAAGCGGCGGCAACGCTTTCGGTCCCTTCAGCGCTTCGCAGAAAGGCCAGAGGTGGGCCGAAGGCGACACCTTGAACTTGGCGATCGGGCAGGGGGAGCTGTTGGTGACGCCGATGCAGATGGCGCAAATGATCGCGGCCGTGGCCAACGGCGGGACGTTATGGAGGCCGCGCCTGGTGCGGCAGATCCGCTCGCCCGCGGGACAATCGCTTTTCAAGCAGAGGATCGAGGTTTTGGGGACGGTGCAGGCCGGCAAAGGCTCTTGGGATTTTCTCAGGAGCTCCCTGGTCAAAGTGGTTGAGGAGGGCACCGGCCACAGCAGCTATATCGCCGGGCTGGAAATCGGCGGGAAAACGGGTACCGCCCAAAACCCGCTTGGGGAAGACCACGCCTGGTTCGTGGCTTACGGCGGCGAGCCGGGGGCGCCTCCCAAAATCGCGGTGGCCGTTCTGGTGCAGCACGGGGGGCATGGGTCGGTCGCGGCGGCTCCGGTCGCGCGCAAGATCATCAGCCGGATGCTGAGCCGCCCGCAGAGTTGAGCGTAAATATATGTCCATCGTATTTAGACCGGCGACGGAGACTTTGAAATCCCAATTGGATTGGTGGCTGATTGGGGCCGTCGCCTTCCTGCTCGGCTTGGGCACCGTCGCCATCATGTCCGCCGCCTCGCCGCTGGCTTTTTACACCCAGGTGCTGCAGCGCCACTTGCTGGCGCTGTCGGCGGGGATGCTGGCTTTCATGGTGGGAATAGGCGTTCACTACAATATCTATCAGGATCAGCACAAGACTCTCTACGGCATCTGCCTCGGCTTGCTCGCCGCCGTGTTGATTTTCGGAGAAACTTTCAGAGGCTCGAAGTCATGGTTCCGGTTCGCGTATTTTTCTTTTCAACCCACGGAATTCGCGCGCATCGCCGTCGTCCTGATCCTGGCCGCCTATTTGGAGCGCCGCAAAAAGGTCATGGACAGGCTCTTGCCCGTATTGGGCGCGGTGGCCGTCATCGCCCCCATTCTCGCGCTGATCTTGATCCAGCCGGATTTTTCCTCGACGATCGCCTTTTTCCCGGTCTTCGCGGGGATGGTGTATTGCGCGGGCGCGCCTTTCAGGTACATTTTGGGAATGGCGGCGCTGGGAGGCTTGGCATTCAGCCTGCCTTTGGCGTGGATATGGATTAGCCTCAATCCGGCCTGGACGCGGGGGGCAATCCTGGTCGACTATTTTTCAAGGCTTTCGCAATTCGGATGGCCCGCGGCCGCGTTGGCGGCGTCGGTTGCGGCGGCGCTGTGGTTGTTGTGGTGGTTTCTGGGACGGATCCGCGTTTTTGTGCCGGCCGCCTTTTTCTTTATGGCATTTTTTATCACGATGAGCGGTTATGGCGCGGGAGTGGCGGTGCATCATGGGCTCCGGGATTATCAAAGGAAGCGGGTGGTGGCTTTCTTGAAGCCTGAAAAAGACCCGAAGGGGGGAAGCTACAACATCCGCCAGGCCCGCATCGCCATCGGCGCCGGCGGGTTTTGGGGCAAGGGGATTTTTGCCGGAACGCAATCGCGGCTCGGCTTTTTGCCCGAAAGGCATACGGATTTCATTTTTGCCGTCATCGGCGAGGAGATGGGATTTCTGGGCTCTATCTGCGTTTTGCTGGCGTATTTGTTCGTCGTGTGGAGGATTTTGGAGACGGCGCGCTTGGCCAGGGACGGATTCGGCGGCCTGGTGGCCACGGGGTTTGCCGTCATGTACGGATTCTGCTTGATTATGAACACCGGCATGGCCGTGGGATTGCTTCCGGTGGCGGGCGTCCCCTTGCCGCTGGTTTCCTATGGGGGGTCAAGCTTGGTGATGTCGTTTTGGTCGCTGGGAATCGTCCAGTCCATTTATTGGCGGCGGACGACTTTTGTATGATGACGACGGCTGACGGAGGGTTTGAGCAGCGCCATCGCCTGCGGGTCTGTTTGTCGCGCTTGGGACCTTCAAAAGCGCTGTCCCATTTGGAGTATATCCAGGTGGTGCGCCGCGCCTTAAACGAATCGGGGCTGCCGCTGTTGCGTAAAATCACGGCCGGCCGGCAAATTTCGCCGCGGCTGCGGGTCGCCTTCG
>MGUX01000082.1:7726-12996 GCA_001800185.1 Elusimicrobia bacterium RIFCSPLOWO2_12_FULL_59_9 | reverse complement strand
TTTTAGTCGTTGAGGACGAAATGGGGATGCGGGATCTGCTGGGCACGATTTTGGAGGAAGCGGGCTATGACGTCGCGTTGGCCACCAACGTGGAAAGCGCTATGGAAGCCATTTGGGACCGGCAGCCGGACATGATTATGCTCGATATCATTTTGACCGGCACCGACGGCATGGAGATTTGCCGCACGGTGCGCCAAAGCCCCGAACTCTCCCACATTCCTATTATCGTGATGACCGGCAAAGGACCGGACGTCGCCCGCAAAATGGGACTTGAGGCCGGCGCCGACGATTATTTGCCCAAACCTTTCGGGCTGGCCGAGGTGACCGAGCGCGTCGCGGCCCTATTCGAAAAATACGAGAAGAAGCAAAAACCCGCTCAAGGACCCGGCAAACAATAACCCAATCATTTGCCCCGCCGACATATACGTGTTGTGTGACGCGGCGATGGATGCGGTGAGGATTGAAGGGCGACGGGGCGGCCGCCGGGCCGCTGTCAGTTAAGAAACGGCGGGGATCTTTTGTTGAGGCGGATTTTTACGCCGCGAGCCGGCGCCAAGCTTTCCTTTTTTGCCAGGAATTTCGAGTCGCAAAGCCTCAGCGCCTGGTCCCAATTGGAGTAAGACATAAGATCGTTGAAAAGCTTTTGCTTGTTGAGGCAGTTGGAGGCGCCGCAGTTGGATCCGGATAGGGCCACCGCGGCGTCGCAAAACGGACAATGATTCGATTCTTCCTTGGTTTTCATTTTCTCCTTCACGCTCATTCCAACCCCCGCAACTTTGCTCTCTAGAGTCTACCTTATTAAAAGCCGTAATGAAAGGGGATTTCAACAAATTCCCGGCGCGCCTCGATGCGATTCAGGCATTGCGGGAGCCGGAGCGGCGGCCTCTTCGGAAGAAGGCTTTCCCGGCCGGCGGTATTTCGGCCAAAAGGCGGGATAGCTCTTCGCCGTAGGTCTCCCGTTTGTAGGGGCTCAAAGCCGTCAACCACAGCGCGGGGTCCTTGGAGGCGCGCGGGCCTTGTGCCAGAGCGCGGAGGTGCTCGTTGGGCATGATGACGGCGGGATTGACGCCGCGCCTCTCCGCCTGCAGCCTCCGCCATCCGCGCAGAGCTTCGTAACGCCGCCGCGTTGGGCCGTCCCAAAGCTCCGTTTCGCGGCGTTCTGGCGGTTTTTCCACCGGCGGCGAGCGCAAACCCTTTTCGATTTCCGCGAGAATATCGCCGCCGAAGCGCGCCGCCAAATAGGGGCTCATGCCTTTGACCCGCCGCAGGCAATCCATGCTTCGCGGCTGCTCCCCGGCCAAACGCACCAGGAGCTCTTCGGGCAAGATCCGGAAAGGCGCCCGGTCCAGAGCGGCGGCCTTCTTTTCCCGGTAGCAGTGCAGAGCTTGAAGGACGGCTTTGGCCTGCGCCTGCAGGTTCCGGGCGCCCGGCAAGCGCCAAAAGCTTTGCGGGTCGAAGGTTTTTGAAACGGGTTCGACCAGCGTTTGCCGGTGGAATTCATCCAGGGCTTCCCGCAGAAGCCCCCTTTGTTCGAGCTCTCGCTTGAGCATATCGCGCAACGGCAAGAGAAAGTGGGTGTCCAGGCGGGCGTACTCCACATGCTCCGGCGTGAGCGGGCGCTTGGCCCAGTCGGCGCGCTGCAGCTTTTTGGAGAGCCTCACCCCGAATCGCCTCTCGACGATGGGGGCCAGCCCCAAGGCGTCCAATCCCAACGCTTGCGCCGCGACCATGGTGTCGAATATGGAGACGATTTTAAAACCGTAATCGCGCTTGAGGCAAAGGATGTCGTATTCGCCCGCGTGGAAGACTTTCTCCACCCCCGGATCATGGAAAATCGGGGCCAAGGCGGAGAGGTCCTTGACGGAAAGTGGGTCGACGATAAAATCTTGCTGGCGGGTGGAAAATTGAATCAGGCAGACCTTCTCGCTGTAGGCGTAGAAACTGTTGGACTCGATGTCTACGCCTATCTCCCCCGCTTGCCGCAAACGCGGCGCCGTTTCTTTGAGCGCCTCCTGGGTCTCGATCAACACGGGAGCGGGTAGAGCGTTTTTATGGGGCATGACCGGCCGTCCTGGGGATCGTCGCTTCGGCGCGGGGGGAATTGAGAAGGGGCGCCAACTCCAAGAGAGTTTTTTCCACGGCGCCTCGGAAGGAGGCGGCGGTCCGGCGGGCGGCCGCGCCTTGGCGTGCCAGGCCGTCGGGATCGGCGAGCGCTTCCAGCAGGCGGGCCCCGATTTCCTGCCCGTCCGTCACCTGCATGCCGCCGCCCGCTTCCACCAAGCGCCGGGAGATTTGCGGCACATTGGAGGTGTGCGGGCCAAACATCACTGGGATTCCCCTTTGCGCGGGCTCCAAAAGATTGTGGCCTCCCCTATCGGCCAGCGTTCCGCCGACAAACGCGATGCGGGCCCGTCCATACAGGACGCTCAGGAGACCGAGGCGGTTGACCACAAGGCAACGCGGGGACTCGCCCCCGCTCCCGGCCCCGTCCCAGAGAGTCCAGGAAACGCCGCAGGCCTCGATGTGGGCGAGCGTTTCGGCGAGCCTGTCGAGATGCCGGGGAGCCAGGACGAGCTTGAGGCGCGGGAAGCGGCGCTGCGCCGCGAGATAACCCCGCAGCACGTCCCCTTCTTCTTCCGGGTGCGTGCTGCCGGCCAAAAAAATAGGATCCTCGGAGGCCGACCACCCCAGACGCGATAATTTTTTATCGATGAGGTCGATTAATTCCTGGGAATCCTGGGGAGCCGCGTCATATTTCAGGTTGCCCACCGTCCGGGTGCGCTCCGCCCCGGCGCCCAAGGCGATGAAGCGCTCCGCATCCGCCGGCTCTTGGACGCAAAAAAGGTCGATTTGGCCCAAAAGCGCCGACAGGAAAAAGCGGGCGCGCCGGTATCGCGGAAAGCTGCGCTCCGAGAGCCGTCCGTTGACCACGGCGATGGCCGCGCCGCGGCGGCGGGCCAGAAAAATTAGATTGGGCCAAAGCTCGGTTTCCACCAGCAGCAGCAGTTTGACGCGAAGCCGCAGGAGGCGGCTCAGCGCCGGATAAAAATCCAGCGGGAAAAGCAGGACGCACTCCGCTTCGGCGATTTTTGCGGCCGCTTCCTTTCCGCTCTGCGTCGTCGTGCTCAATACAATGAAAGTCTCCGGATGTTTTTTCTTGAGCGCCTGCAATAATCCCTTCGCGGCATGCACCTCGCCGACGGATGCCGCATGCGCCCAGACCAGCGGCCTGTTTCCCGCTTTCTGGCGAATGCGTTCCACGGGGGAAAACAGCCGCTCGAAGATTTCCTCGCGCCAGCGGCCGAGCATTTTTCTGCGTTTGGAGAAAAAAAAGCCGGTCAACACGGCGGCCAGAGCCGGCAGGTAGAAAAAATTGTACAACGCCATCCACGCCGTCATGGCGTTTTGGCGGCCGCATCGGCGCGACGGTCCGCCTCATTCAAGGAGGCTTGAAGCTCCTTGGATTTTTCTTCGATGGAATCCGACGGGGCGACGTAAATGGGTTTTCCATGGGCGATGGCGGCGCGGTTGAAGGGAAGCGGGATGTGAAATTCGTCCCATGTGCCGACGACCAGAGAGCGTTTCAGGCCGTTGGAAATGGGGACGATGGGAATGTGGAGCCTCTGCGCCAGGTAAAGGGCGCCGGGCTGGACCTGCTTGAGCGGCCCGCGCGGGCCGTCGGGAGATATGCCCAGATGAAGGCCGGAGCGTATGCAGCGCATCATTTCTTTGAGCGCCCCGGCGCCGCCCCTGGAGGAGGAGCCGCGAACGGCCCTGAGGCCCGACAGGCGCATAACCTCCGCGATAATGTCGCCGTCGCGGCTTTGGCTGACCATGATGGCGGCCCGCTGTTTGCGGTGAGAAATCGTGAAAAACACCTGGCGGCCGTGCCAGAAGGCGTACAGAAAGTTTTTACCCTCGGCTTCCAGCGCGGCCACAGTTTCTACGTCCAGCCAGCGAATGGACGTCGTCCAAGCGACGCACTTGAGATAGCCATACGCCAGCTTGGGGGCGAGAGCGCTCAGCAGGCGCCGCAGCAGCGGTCTCACTTAGATCGTTATTTGGGCGGGTCTGCGGCGGGCTCGGGACTTGGATATCCAACTGACGCTGAAAAGGCGCGAGAGGCTCGGGCGAAGCGGATAGGCGAGTTCCGTCTCGGGGGCCGCCGGGCAGACGCCGATCTTGGAAACATCGAGCAGCTTGGCGGCGCTGGCGATCAGTTGGGGCTCCGTCAGATATTGAAGCGGGCTTAACTCGCAGCGCTCCAGGGTCGCCTCCGTCTCCAGAATGGAGAGCAAAAATCGCGCCGCGGCCTCAAGCCCCACTTCGGCCGCGATCTCTATAAGCCGCGCCTCGGTCAAATTGCCGCCGGAGCGCGCGGCTTCAAGCCGCGCGGAAGGGGCTTCTCCCAGCGTCACGGCCGCCAAGCTGAAAGCCAAGCCGGGCACGGGCGCCAGAACGTCCGAGGCCTCGCTGGACGGGGGGAAAGTGTCAAAAACGACGGCCGGCGTCATGCCTTGCCCCAACTCGGAGAGAAAGGCCTCCAGCCGGCTCGCGTCGGCGATGAGCGGGTCCTCAATATTTAATTTTTCTTTTTTTGCTCTGCGCTGAATTTCCCGAAGGCGCAGGTTGATCTTGAAGCTTTTGATTTTCCGCATAGGTTGATCTCCCGGAATGCCGGGTCTCCCATAAATACGCGAGCGGGGTGGCGATTCCGATGGTCGAATAGGTCCCGGCGATACATCCGCAGAACATGGCAAACGCGAAATTATGGAGGACGTCGCCTCCGAAGAGCATCAACGCAACGACGGCGAAGAAGACCGTCAAGTTGGTGATCAGGGTTCTCGACAGCGTTTCGTTGAGGCTGAGGTTGGTCATCTCGCCGAACGGCATTTTCACGTCCTTGCGCATATTTTCCCGCATTCGGTCGAAGATGACGATGGTGTCGTTGATCGAATAGCCCGCGATGGTCAACAGCGCCGCGACGATGACCAAGTCCACTTCGCGGTTGGTCCAGGAGAAAGCCGCGAGAGTGATCCATACGTCATGGATGAGGGCGATGACGCCCGCCATCCCCCAAACCGGGTTCTTGAAGCGGAACGCGACATAAATGATGATGGCCAGGAGGGAAAAAGCGAAGGCTTTTAGAGCTTGGCGGATGAGGTAGTCGCCGACGGCGGGGCCGACGTATTCCCGGCGGACCTCTTGAAATGTGTTTTGCGGAAAGGTTTTGCGAAGGGCCTCGGTGATTTGGGAGGCTACCGCCTCAA
>MGUX01000082.1:0-7682 GCA_001800185.1 Elusimicrobia bacterium RIFCSPLOWO2_12_FULL_59_9 | reverse complement strand
TCTGAATTTGAGCGTTGGGAAAACCGTGCGTCTGCAGCGCGTCCCGAACGGATTTGATGGGAATGGCCGGTTCGGTCTCCAACTGCAGCAGCGTCCCGCCGGTGAAGTCCAGGCCGTAATTGAGCCCGCCCTTGGAAAGGATGGAGACGGCGCCGGCCGCGCATAGGACGACGGAAAGGCCGATGGTCCATTTCCATTTGCCGAGAAAGTCGATGCGGGTTTCTTTGATGATTTGCATGGTTTTATATGCTCAGAGTCTGCGGAGATTGCCGGGAAGAGAGCCACGCTTCATAAATGGCGCGCGTGACGACCACCGCGGTGAAAACGCCGACGACCAATCCCAAGGTCAGCGTCACGGCAAATCCCTTCACGGGGCCGGAGCCGAACTGGAAGAGGAAAAGGGCCGCCAGCCAAGTGGTGACGTTGGAGTCAAGGATGGCCGACCAGGCCTTCTCATAACCCGCCGAGATCGCCATCCGGACGATCTTCCCCGCCGCCAGTTCCTCCCGGATTCTTTCCAAAATTAAGACGTTGGCGTCCACGGCCATGCTGAGGCTTAGAATGATTCCCGCGATTCCAGGCAGCGTCAGGGTCGCTTTGAAATAGGCCATGCCCGCGAGCAGGAAGACCAGGTTAATCGCCAGCGCTAGGTTGGCGACGAGGCCGGAAAATTTATAGTAAACGGCCATGAAGAAAAATAAAAACAGCACGCCGATAAGGCTCGCCCGAGTGCCGGCCCGTATGGAATCCTCGCCGGCGCTGGGGCCGACGGAGCGCTCTTCGATGATGCGCACCGGGGCCGGGAGCGCGCCGGCGCGCAGCACCAGAGCGATGTTGCGCGCCTCCTCCATGCTGAAATTGCCCTCGATCTGCGCCGTGCCGCCGCCGATGCGGCTCTTGATCACGGGCGCGGTGTGAACCACCCCGTCCAAAACGATTGCGAGGTTTTTGCCGACGTTGGCGCCGGTGAGCTTGTCGAAAAGGACGGCGCCCTCCGGATTGAAGCGCAGGCTGACGGTGGGAAAACCGAATTGCCCTCCTGTGTCGACCAGGGCGTTTTTGAGGTACGCGCCGGTCAAGGCGACGCTGCTCTTGAGCAGGTAATGCGTGTCTTCCCGTCCCGGAAATAGGACGGTGCCCGGCGGCATCAGCTTGGCGATTTCAGGGTGAAGGCTGCCGTCCTTTTGCAGGGGGCCCTCCGCCAGAGTCGCGATCTTGTCGAAAACCTTGCGGCCGCCGTCTGAGTCGTCCACCAGGCGGAACTCCAGGAGCGCCGTTTTCCCGATGAGCTCTTTCGCCTGCTGGGGATTGCTCAGCCCCGGCAACTGCACGACGATCCAGCGCTCGCCTTGTTTGGCGATGAGCGGCTCCGCCACGCCGAATTGATCCACGCGGTTGCGGATAATCTGGATGGCGCGCTGCACGGCGTCGTCGACCTTCTCGCTGGGATCCAGGCGCGAGGTGTCGATTTCCATCAGGAGGTGGGTGCCGCCTTTCAAGTCCAGGCCGAGATTTAAAAGCCATTTCGGCCTTTCGCGGCGCATTTCGAGTTTTTCCCTTTCCGCGGCGGGACGGCGGTACCAGGACAAAGACGGGAACAGCAAGAACAGGCTGATCACCAGCAATGCTCCGATTCCGGTCCACTTCGCTTGGAGGGAAGTCATCTTATGGTTTAGGTCGCTATGTTATGCGGATTAGCCTTGCGTGGAGGCGACGCCGTTTTGGGCGAGCGCCGGAGTTTCTTCCAGGCGCTTGGCGACGCCCGATTTTGCCAGCAGGACTTTGACCTCTTCGGAGATTTTGACCTCCAGGTCCGCGCCTTTCACCGCGGTGATGACGCCGTAGAGTCCGCCGTTGGTGAGAATGTGGTCGCCCTTTTTGAGATTTTTGAGCATTTTGTCGTGGTTTTGCATCTGCTTTTGCTGCGGCCGGATCAGGAGGAAGTAAAATATAAGGAAGATGGCGATCAAGGGCACAAAGTTCATCCACACCGGCGGAACGTTAGGGGACATGAGACCTCCATTTAGTTAAAAACCGCTTTTTGGCTTCCAAGAAGCGGTTTTCGCGGACGCTGCTGGCAATTTGACGCATCAATTCTATCAAAAAGTGGACGTTGTGTAAAGAAAGAATCTCATGCGCCAGAAGCTCGCGGCTTCTAAAGAGGTGCGAAAGATACGCCCGGCTGTAGTTTCGGCAGGCCTCGCAGCCGCATTCCGGGTCCAGCGGCCCGAAATCGTCGCGAAACTGAAGGTTTTTTATGTAGAGCTTGCCTTGGGAAGTCATGACTTGGCCGTTGCGGGCGTTGCGCGTCGGCCACACGCAATCGAACATGTCCACCCCCATGCCGACGGCTTCCCACAAATCTTCTGGAGTGCCCACCCCCATCAGGTAGACCGGCTTTTCGGAAGGCAGCTCCTTGAGCGTCGCCTCGAGAATTTCCCAGGTCTTTTCCTTGGGCTCGCCCACCGAAAAACCGCCGAGGGCGATGCCTTGAAAGGGATGCCGGAGCAGGTGCTCCGCGGCCTCGCGGCGCAGGTCCGGATAGAAGGAGCCTTGCAGGATGCCGAACAGGAGCGCGGGTTTTTCGAGTTTTTCATAGGCGCGCCAAGAGCGTTCCGCCCAGAGTTGCGTGGTCTCCAGCGCGCTTCTAGCCGCCTTAGCCTCGCACGGGAAAGGGGGGCAGATGTCCAGGCAGGTCCAAATATAGGAACCGAGTCCCGCTTGAAGCTCGATGACTTTTTCGGGAGTGAGATGGTGGAGGCTTCCGTCATGGTGGGATTTGAAGGTCACGCCGCCCGCCTCGATTTTTCTTAAATGGGAAAGGCTGAAAATCTGGTAGCCGCCGGAGTCGGTGAGAATGGTTTTGTCCCAATTCATGAAACGGTGAAGGCCGCCCGCCTTTTTCAGAATTTCCAGCCCCGGTCTCAAATAGAGATGATAAGTGTTGGCGAGGATGGCCGTCACTTTGATATCGCGCAGGACTTGCTGCGATAGGGCCTTGACGCTGCCCTGGGTGGCCACCGGCATGAAGACCGGCGTTTCAATCCGGCCGTGCGCCGTTGCGAGGGTCCCGGCGCGGGCCCGGGTTTGCGCGTCGCGATGGAGCTCTTCAAACGGAGAGGAGGGGAGCGTCCCGGCGCCCCTCATAGGATAAGCATGGCGTCGCCGTAGGAATAAAGCCGGTAGCGGTTGTCGATCGCGCAGCGGTAGGCGTCCATCAAGCCGTCCCGCCCGTGGCGCCAACGGAAGAAGGCGCTTGTCAACAGCAGCGGCGTGGATTTGGGCTGGTGAAAATTGGTGAGCAGAGCGTCGGTCATTTTGAAGCGGTAGCCCGGGTAAATGAAGAGGTTCGTCCATCCCTCCCCGCCGGACTCCGCGAGGCGGGCTTCGCCGGAGGACGCGGCGGCGGCGCTTTCCATAGTTCTCACCGAGGTGGTTCCCACGGCCACGACGCGGCCGCCGGCATCTTTCGCGCGGTTGATGGCCCGCGCGGCCTGGGGGGATATCCGGTAGTACTCCTCGAGCATGGCGTGGGCTTCGACCGCTTCGCAAAAAACCGGCCGGAACGTTCCCCAGCCCACGTGCAGCACGATTCCCGCGACGGCGACGCCCATGTTTTTCAAGTTATCGAGGAGCTCCGGGGTGAAATGCAGGCCGGCGGTCGGGGCGGCGATGGAGCCCTCCGCCCGGGCGTAAACGGTCTGATAACTCTTTTCGTCCGCCTCCGCCGGAGTCATTCCGCCGGTTTTTTTTCGTTCCTTCAGAATATAGGGCGGCAACGGAATTTCGCCGTGGCGC
Organism: Elusimicrobia bacterium RIFCSPLOWO2_12_FULL_59_9; assembly: GCA_001800185.1. Classification (GTDB taxonomy): domain Bacteria; phylum Elusimicrobiota; class Elusimicrobia; order O2-12-FULL-59-9; family O2-12-FULL-59-9; genus O2-12-FULL-59-9. Next base: position 3,884 of record MGUX01000082.1, on the reverse strand, counting down.
TCCATATAGGCGTTTAAATCAGGATGGGAAAATTCACAAATCCATTCGCCGCTGGCCGTTTTGCCCAGGAGCGTAGCGCAGACGCCGCCGGGGCACGAAAGCCGCAGTCCCGGCTTGCCTTTATCGGTAAGCGCCAGCCATACGGAAGAACCGCCCTGCGCCGCGGCGCAGGCGGAAAGGGGGACGGCCGGATGGATGGGGGGCCCCCACTGGGGGACCGCCGGTCCCCGGAGCAACTTGGAGGGGGCCGGATAGGGCGCAAGCAGCAGGAGTTCGATCCTCCCTCCCGCCGGCTTGCGCGCCGTGATTTTTGCGCGCCGGACCTTGGTTTGGTTGATGACCAGGCAGTCGCCGGGCCTTAGAAAACGGCCGAGCTCAAAGAAGCGGTGGTGCCTCGGCGACGCGGCGGGTCCTTCCAGGAGCATGAGCCGGGCATGATCTCTCGGCTCCACGGGGCGCGTGGCGGTCAGCGCCGCCGGGAAATCGTAGATGAAATCAGAGATTTGCACGGTGATCGATCGCCGCGCCCCGGAAATAGAAGCGAAGGATGCTCTTGTAGGATTTTCCTTTCTCCGCTTGGGCCTTGGCGCCCCATTGGCACATGCCGACGCCATGCCCCCAGCCGCGGCCGAGGATGGCGAAGCCGTTTTGATAGCTGAACAGGCGCGTGATGTAAGCGCTCTTGATTTGGTCGCTGCCCAGAATTTGGCGGAAGCGGTTGCCCAGCAGGTCGAGCATTCCGGCGTCGGTCTTGATGCGGATCCAGCGGACATACCCGGAAGCCGCCCGCTGAATGACCCGCAGAGAGTAAATCTTGTTGACTTCGGGATAATCCGGCTTCAACGCCGAGAGAATTGCCGGCAGAGGCAAAAAAACTTTCCAGCCGTAATGGGGGGACAGGCGGCAATAGCGGTCGGCGACGCCGGAAAGAGGCGCCGGCACCGGCTCGGAATCCGGCCAAATGGTTTTGGCCGAGCTCGTATGGCCTCCGCAGCAGGAATGGAAATAGGCGGGCAGAAGGTCTCCCTTGTAGGTCAGCACTTCGCCCGCGGTTTCCCGCACCGCGCGCTCGATTTTTTCGGTGCGGGGAGTCCCATCATAAACCTGGAATCTGGTGTCGCTGCCCAAGTCAAAACTATTATTGGAGGATCGCTTCAGGGCTCTCAAGGCGTAGGAGCGGGAAACCACGGCCTGGGCCTTTAAGGCTTCCATAGGCCAGTTTTCGCCCATTTCCTTGGCCAAGACTCCGTTTAAGTAATCTTCAACGTCCAGCTCATTGACGATGTTGAGCCACTTGGAGGAGGCCGAGCGTAATTTCAGGCTGCCCCGGTAAGGGCGGCCGCCGAGCCAGATGGGTTTTTGAGGGTTTTCGCCGGACACGCGCAAATGCGATCCGAGAATCCAGTTGTCGAAATGGATTTGCCCCAATCCAGCCGGCTCGACTTCATAGACTTGATTGGGGGTCAGCCGGCGCGTTTCTCCGGAATCAAGATCCGTGACGCTGCCGGGGCTTTCCAACTCGATCTGGATTTTTTGGATCTCATTGAAAATTTCCACCCGGATGGTCTCCCCCTGCGCCTGCCGGGTTGCCTCGGGGGCGCGGGGGGCGCCCGCCCGGATGTCGGGGGCATTCGCAGCCCAAAGACAGAGGGCCGGGACGGCAAGGCGGCAAATCTTGAGGCTGCGCTCGCGCATGCGGTTAGAAAAGATCCTCCGGCTTTGCAGGGAGCTCCAAGCGGAGATGTTTGTAGGCCTTCGGGGTGGCGACGCGCCCGCGGAAAGTCCTTTGCAGGAAGCCGGATTGAATGAGGTACGGCTCGTAAACGTCCGTCAGGGAATCGATCTCCTCTCCCACGGCGATGGCCAGATTTTCAATGCCGACCGGGCCGCCTCTGAACTTCTCAATGAGGGCCGCCAACAGGCGGCGGTCCATGGCGTCGAGGCCTTCGGGGTCGACCTCGAGAGCGTTCAGGGCGCTTTGCGCGATGGCCTGCGTGATGACGCCCCGGCCTTGCACCTCGGCGAAGTCCCGCAGCCGCCGCAGGAGGCGGTTGGCGATGCGGGGGGTGCCCCGGGAACGGCGCGCGATTTCCTCAACGCCGCTGGGCTCCACCTCGATGTTGAGGATCTGCGCCGAGCGAACCACGATGCGCTCCAGCTCCGGGGTCTCGTAAAAGTTCAGATTGCCGATGATGCCGAAGCGGTCGCGCAGCGGGCCGGTCAAAAGGCCGGAGCGGGTCGTGGCGCCGATCAAAGTGAACCTCGGGATGGAGAGTTTGACGGTCGTGGCGGCCGGACCGCGTCCGGTGTTGATGTAAAAATTAAAATCCTCCATGACGGGATAGAGCGCCTCCTCCACGATGTGGTTGAGGCGGTGAATTTCATCGATAAAAAAAACGTCCCCTTCCGAAAGGTCGGTCAGCATGGCGGCGAGATCTCCGACGCGCTCAAGAATGGGGCCGGAGGTCGTCTTCAGGCTGACGCCCATTTCCCGGGCCATAATGAAGGCGAGGGTGGTTTTTCCCAGGCCGGGAGGGGAATAAAACAGGCAGTGGTCCAGCGCTTCCCGGCGGCGTTTGGCCGCCTCGACGAACACCTTGAGATTGTCCTTGAGCTTCTGCTGTCCGATAAACTCGTCCAGAGTTTTCGGCCTCAGGGAGTATTCCAGGCCCGATCCTTCTTCCGGAAGGCTGTTGGGATTTAGAAGCTGAGCGCTTTCGTATTCCTTCATAATTTCTTGAGCGCCAGGCGGACGCATTCTTCCAGAGAAAGCTCCGACATCGGCCTTTCCTCCGTGAGCGTCTGGATGGCCGTTTTGGCTTCGGAATTCTTATACCCCAAAGCGGTCAGGGCGTTGACGGCCTGCTGGACCATTTGCGACTCTTTGCGGGCCGCGGCGCCGCCGGGATAGAGGCGCTCCCCGGATAAGGCGATGGGGGCGAGCTTGTCTTTAAGGGAAAGGACGAGCTTCTCCGCCGTTTTTTTGGTAAAGCCGAAGATTCCCACCAGGACATGAAAATCCTTTTCCAGCACCGCGCGCCGGAAATCGGGCAGGGATTTGGCGGCTTTCTCCAGATATTCCAATGATTTTTTGGCGCCGGTCTTCGGCATGGCCTTAAACGATTCAAAAATGGCTTGCTCCTCTTCGTTCAAAAAGCCGTAAAGCGCGGCCCCGCCGCCGTAGAGGCCGAAGGATTCGGTGATGAAAAGCTCGACCGGGTCCCCGTTGTGGAGGCGCTGCAGGCTGGAAGGGGTGAGAAAAACTTCATAGCCCAGCCCGTTGACATCCACCACGGCGCTGTCCGCGCCTTTCCTTAAAATGGCGCCTTTGAGATAGGCGATCATCCGCCCCCTCCGAGGTGCTTCGGGGACCGCCGGTCCCGGCTCAGCGCCTCCGGCGCCACAAGTGCCGGGGCCTCAGGTCCCGGCACCAGAGGGGGGCCCCCGCCCGGCCGGCCGCCTCCGGCCGCTATCATGCGGTTGAGCCGCTCAAAACGCAGATGGCATAAGGCGATGGCCATGGCGTCGGCGACGTCGTCGGGATGGGGGGGATGGGCTAGATGCAGCAAATGCTGGACCATTTTCTGCATCTGCGGCTTGGGCGCCTTGCCGTTGCCCGTCAGGGTGCTTTTGACCTGGCGGGGATTGTACTCAAAGACGTCGGAGCCCGCGTGGGAAGCCGCCAGGATGATGACTCCCCGCGCTTGGCTGACGGCAGAGACGCTTTTGGCCGCTTTGAGAAAAAAAAGCTCTTCGATGGCCACCCGCCGCGGCCGGTGGCGCTCAATGATTTCGGTGACGCGCGCATAAATCGCGGCGAGGCGGGATGGCAAGGGGCTGCCGGCGGAGGTCTTGACGATGCCCGCATCCCTTAGAAGCGGGAC
>MGUX01000081.1:4384-5298 GCA_001800185.1 Elusimicrobia bacterium RIFCSPLOWO2_12_FULL_59_9 | reverse complement strand
TTTCCATGAACTTTCGCGTCCGCCCCGGCCTTCTTTCCGTATTTCTCTTGAGCCTCGCCGTCCCGTCCTTCGCCGCCGATTCCCGAGCGGCGGATTGGGAGCAGACGGTCAAGGCGGCGGAGAGAGAGAAGCTTTCCGTTTACCTTTCGACCAGCGACGATCTCGAAAAGGTCCTCAAGGTCTTCCAGCAGAAGTTTCCCAAGATCGGTGTCCTGCCCGTCTCCGGCGGGCTGCAAGTGGCGCAACGGATCTTGGCGGAGCGGCGCGCGCAGAGATACATCCCCGATCTCGTCGTGACCGGTCCCGGCACGCCCTACTATATCCTCTACCAGGGAAAGGCCTTGGACCCGATCCATGCGACTTTCATCCTTCCCGAGGTGCTCGATGAATCCAAATGGTGGGAGGGAAAGCACCACTATGTGGACGAAGAAGGAAAATACGTCTTCGTTTTTAACGGTCCCATCTCACAGGGCCGGATTTATTACAACACGCGCCTGGTCAAACCTGCGGAGTTCAAGTCTTATCAGGATCTCCTGAACCCGAAGTGGAAAGGCAAGATCCTCTCGATCGATACCCGGCTTCCGGGAGCGGCCCGTCTGGGGTTGCGCGAGTTCTACCATATGCCGGAGTTGGGCCCGAAGTTCCTGAGGCGCCTCTTCACGGAAATGGAGATCACCTTTACCCGTGACAGCCGGCAAGCGGCCGACTGGCTTTCGGTCGGGAAATTTCCCTTATGTCTCTTCTGCGGGGACGCGAGGTACGCGAAGGATCAGGGACTCCCGGTCGACGAGTTGAGGACATCACACTGGCCGGAGGCGCCGACGATCTCTCCCGGCGGCAACAGCACGATGGTACTCTTGAACCGCGCGCCACACCCCAACGCCGCCAAGGTCTTTATCAACTGGTTCCTCTCG
>MGUX01000081.1:3073-4336 GCA_001800185.1 Elusimicrobia bacterium RIFCSPLOWO2_12_FULL_59_9 | reverse complement strand
ATTTTTGACTCGATGCGCACGGATATCCCAAAAGATTCCATCCCGCCGGAAAACCGCCGCCGGCCGGGCGTCAAATACGTCATGATGGCGACCGCCGAAAGGGCCGACCACGCTCCCGTGGAGAAGCTCCTCAAGGAAATCCTCAAGCAATAGAAGCGGAGACGGGCTTTCAGCTCTTCAGGCAGGGCCAAACTCTCGCCTGGGGCCACAAAGATAATCGGTTGTTTATGGTGCATGGCTCCACATTCGCTTTGCCCTCCCGCCGGAGGCTTTGGGCGGCCATCTCCTTAGTGTTATTCCTGTGGCTCGGCGGCGCCCGGTTCTCTTCTGCCGCCGATTACGGGACCACGCCCTCGCAGCCACAGGGCCGCCTTGATTCTCATCCCTTCGATTACCCTGAAAGAGTCGAGTACGTGGCGAGTTGGAACGGGATTCCTCTGGCTTCGGCAGAAGTTCGCATCGCGCCAACATGGGTGGAGGGAAAGAAGCTCTATGAAGTGCAGATCTCGGCCGAGACCTGGAGCTACTTGAATCCTATCTGGAAGATGCGGGATAGGGTCGAAGCGTCCTTTGAGGCTGAAACCGGCTATCCCCGCAGATTCGCTTTCCGCCAGAGGGAGAACCGTAAGAGCGTCGATACCATCGCGAATTTCGATCTTCCCGGCCAAAAGTGGATCATCCATCGCCGGAAGGGAAGCAAAGCTCGGGATTATGAGATCATTGCCCCGCGCGCCTTCGACCCGGTCTCGGCGGCTTATTTTGCGCGAACCCTTGATTTCAAGATAGGGAATTCGGTTCGGCTGGAAGTCTTCGGCGGGAAAAGCCTCTATGCGGTCATCCTGAACGTGGTCGCGCGCGAGCGGATCGTGGTGAGGGGGAGCGAGTTCGATACTTACAAAATCGTTCCCCGGATTTTTAATCTCAGCCGCTCGGGGTTGGCCGAAAAGGTCCGGCAGGCCTCGATTTGGATTTCCGCCGATGAGGCGAGGATGCCCGTAAAAATTACCAGTCAGGTTTCTATCGGCAGCGTGAGTATCGAGATGGTGAGAAAAAACGCCGGGGCCCTTTAGTCCTGAGCCGCTCCTCGAAAAACAAACGCCCGCATTTTGATTTCAAATACCCGCTCGAAGTCCCCGACCGGCGCGCGCATTTGCGCCGTCACGGCGAAGGTCAGCACCGGGGCCGGGTCCGGCAGGGAGTCGAAAAACTTCGCCTCGTTCTCGGTCAGGCTCCATTCGGGCACCTGGAGGCTTGTGAGAGCGC
>MGUX01000081.1:1690-3049 GCA_001800185.1 Elusimicrobia bacterium RIFCSPLOWO2_12_FULL_59_9 | reverse complement strand
TCAGGTCCAGGGATTTTACCGCTCTCTGATTGACGCTCAGCCTAAGCCTGAGGCTCTCCACGATTACAGGAAACGGAAGGGCGCTGAAGAAACGGAGTAAAAATGCGTCTATCGCGGGTGAGGCCCGCTCCGGGTTGAGCCAGATATGCGGCCCCGTTCCTTCAGTGAAGAGCTCAAGGGCTTGCTGACAACGGCGCACAGGGTAGCGCCACCGGAGAAGCCAGCCCGGAAGCCAGGACAGAAAAAGGCCCGGCAGCACGTATTGCGCGATAGCTTGGAGGGCATAACCCCCCGCTTGAAGGAAGCGCCCTGCTTCACCCATAATTTCTCCTCGGCCCAGCGGATTGGCTGGAGCGGGCCGAGACTAACTCCTGTCGGGCTCTGGTGTCAACGCCCTGATCCGTCGATAAGGGGCGCTTGCTGCGTTGTCACTTCGGGCTCGCATCCTCACGACCTGCGCTCGTACGCTCCGGTGCGATCCCTCGCTCCGCCTTGCACCCGCCGCCTTCTCGACGGCCAGGGTTTCCAAAGTGTTGCAAGTTTACCAACGGATTATGGGATCAGGGCACTCTTGACATTTTCCCGGCAACGGGTGCAATGAGAAGTTCATCCGGGGCGCGCTCAAGGGTCTGCGAAAAAGGCGCTCGGGGATCTTCACGGGAGGTAACATGCTCGATATCAAGTCGCTCGTATTTCTCGGCATGATGATGCAGGGGTTGGGGACGCTCTTTCTGACCGTTCAGCTCTGGGGGCCGGCGTGGGGTTTGGAAAAGGCGCTGGGCCTGAGAAATGAAAAAGGCAGCTGGCACCATCTGGTGCGTGACGGCCTATTGCTGCAGGTTGTGGGCACCGCGCTGAATATCCTTTCGATCTCTTACTGGTTTGCTACCCAGTAAGCCGATTCTTGGCCGAAAACTCAAGACGAGGATGACGTGAAGGTTGTCAATCTGGTGGTAGTCGCGATTACCGGCGTCCTCGCGGCTGTCGCCTATCTTCAAGGCGGGAATCGCCACATCGCGGGGATTACTACCGGAGCCAAGATGGTCCTTCCCATCCTGCCGGCGCTTCTGTGCGCCTTTCTGATCGCGGGCTATCTCCGTGTCCTGGTGCCGGAAGCGATGGTGCGGGAGTGGCTGGGCAAAGAGTCCGGATGGAGAGGGATCGGGGTCGGTTATTTGGCGGGCATCCTCACTTTTGGCGGCCCCTTCATCAGTATTCCCATTGCCGCTTCTCTCTATCAATCCGGCGCCAGTATCCAGACCGTAACGATCTACGTCACCTCATGGGCCCTTTGGGGCGGGGGCATTATCCTCTATGAGCTGACGATTCTGGGCCCGCGGCTTTTCGCTCTCCGCATCG
>MGUX01000081.1:0-1598 GCA_001800185.1 Elusimicrobia bacterium RIFCSPLOWO2_12_FULL_59_9 | reverse complement strand
TGATAGGGGTGGTGAGATTTTATCTCTTGAAAATGGGGGAATTCTTTATGGATTGGGGAATGCAAAACCGTTTTGCCAGGATCGTCAAACCGGCGGATGGGCGGGCCGTGATGCTGGCCGTGGATCACGGTTATTTTCTCGGCCCTACGAGCGGGTTGGAGGAGCCGCGGAAGACTATTGAGCCGCTCTTGCCCTACGCGGATTCCATCATGCTGACGCGCGGAGTGCTCAGGAGTTCGGTGGACCCCGCCGCCAACGTCCCCATCGTCCTTCGTGTTTCCGGCGGGACCAGCATCTTGAAGGAGCTTTCCAACGAGGAGATCACGGTCTCCATCGAGGACGCCGTCCGCCTGAACGTCTCCGCCATGGCGCTATCCATCTTCGTGGGCTCGGAGTTCGAGAAGCAGACCCTGGTGAGTCTCACGCGGCTGGTGGACGAAGGAGTGAAATACGGGATTCCCGTCCTGGCGGTCACGGCCGTGGGCAAGGATATGGCCAGGGACGCCCGTTATCTGGGGCTTGCCTGCCGCATCGCCGCGGAGTTGGGCGCCGATTTGGTGAAGACGTACTATTGCGAGGAGTTTGAAAGCGTGGTCCAGAGTTGTCCGGTGCCGATCATCGTCGCGGGAGGGAAAAAGACCCCGGAAAAAGAGGCCCTGGAGCTGGCCTTCAACTCGGTCGCCGGCGGGGCGGTGGGTGTGGACATGGGCCGGAATATTTTTCAGTCCGACAGCCCGGTCGGTATGATCCGGGCCGTCGGGGCGATCGTCCACGATAAGGCGTCGGTGGAGGAGGCCTATCGCATCTACGAGAGCGCCAAGGGCGCCAAGGCGAGACGGGCGGCGGGATAAACCCCTTCAAGGCAAAAGGTAAAAGGCAAAAGTAAAAAGTAGGATTCCGATTTTTGCCTTTTGACTTTTTCTTTTTTACTTATGAAAGTCGCCATGTACTACAATAACCGGGATGTGCGTCTCGAAGAGATGCCGGTGCCGGCGATCGGTCCGGGCGAGCTTCTCGTTCGCATCCATGCCAGCGGAGTTTGCGGCACGGACGTGATGGAATGGTACCGCATACAGAAGGCGCCGCTCGTATTGGGACACGAGATCGCCGGCGAGATTGCCGCTGTGGGAGAGGGTGTTCAGCAGTTCCGGGTCGGCGACCGCGTATTTGTCTCCCACCATGTTCCTTGCAACCGCTGCCGCTACTGCCTGAGCGGCCACCATTCCGTCTGCGACACGCTAAGAACGACCCGCTTCGACCCCGGCGGCTTCGCCGAGTATGTTCGGGTGCCGAAGATCAACGTCGAGTCGGGCACCTTTCTTTTGCCTTCCGGACTTTCTTTTGCGCAGGGTTCTTTTATCGAGCCGGTGGGCTGCGTGGCGCGGGGGCAGCGGCTGGCCCGCTTCGCGCCCGGCCAGAGCGTCCTCGTGATCGGGAGCGGCATCTCGGGGCTCCTTCACGTTCAGGTGGCGCGCGCGCGGGGAGCGGCGCGAGTGGTGGCCACGGATGTCAACGAATTCCGTCTCGGGGCGGCGAAGCGACTCGGCGCCGATGGGGTCATTCATGCCAGCGAAAACGTGCCCGCGAAGCTCAGAGAG
>MGUX01000080.1:7505-9566 GCA_001800185.1 Elusimicrobia bacterium RIFCSPLOWO2_12_FULL_59_9 | reverse complement strand
GAGATTCTTGCGGCGCAGGGAGCGGGGCACTCGCGGGTGTGGTAATAAAGGCAGCCTAGAATTTTCTTGCGGGATAGAGGCGCTTGAGGCGAGAAATTCCAGCGGCATGGCCGGAGCGGAAAAAAGCGCCGGCGCCACAAATGTCTTAGAAGATTTTTCACCAAGCTGACTTTGGGATAGGGGCCGAAATAAAGGGCGCCGTCGCGGCTCTTGCGCCGGGTCCAAAAAACGCGCGGATAGTCCTCCGCCATCGTCAGCTTGATATACGGATAGGACTTATCGTCGAGCCACAGGCTGTTGAAAAAAGGCTGGTGCCTTTGTATCAGCTTGCGCTCCAAAAGCAGCGCCTCTCTCTCGCTGGCGCAGGCCAAATAATCGATTTTGCGCACCAGCGGCATCATCGTGCCAATTTTGAGTTCCTGGGTTCCGGAGAGGCCGTCGGCGGCGCTTTTAAAGTACGAGCTCACGCGCTTGCGCAAATCCTTCGCCTTGCCGATGTAAAGAATCCGGAAAGCGGAATCCTTCATCAAATACACTCCCGGCGCGTGCGGCAAAGCCTCCAGCATTTCAGACCCGCTCATTGCATCTCCCCTTGCCCCCGGAACGCGGCGCCGACGCAGTTTCTTTCCTCGATGTTGAACAGGACCGACAAAAGATAATACAAGGGCGGCGCCGCCAGCATGCACGCGGCCACCAGCCGGCCTGAAGCGGCGCCGAAATAGGCCTTGAGGCCCAGACAGGCCAGAGCCATGAGGGCGCTGGCGGCCAGGGATTTCAAAAGGCTGCGGGCGTTGCCGCGCCACAGAGGGCGCGGCAATTTTTTCTGAAGCTGCCGCAGCATGCAGCCCATCGCCAGCCACGAGCTCAGCGAGGCCGCCAGCGCCAGCCCGGCCACGCCCATCCGCCGCATCAGAAAAAAACTGAGCAGGGCGTTGACGCCCACCGCCGCCACGCTGATTTTGACCGGAGTTTTGGCGTCCTTGTGGGCGTAAAACGCGGAAACACAGAGCTTGTTCACGCTGTAGGAAATGATGCTGAAAGCGTAACAAAGCAGCGCCTGATAGGCCATCAGGCTGTGCGTCCCGGTGAAGCGGCCGCGCTCAAAGAGAACTTGTATGATCGGCAGGCCGATGACCCAGAGCCCCGCCATGGCCGGAAACAGGAGAAATCCGAGCATGCGCAGCGAAAGGCCCAAAGTTTCAGCCATGCCCTTCTCATCCCGGCGCGACGCCAAACTCGAAAGCTGCGGCAGGGCGACCACGGCCGTCGCCACCCCGAAGAGAGCCAGGGGAAGCTGCATCACCCGCTGCGCGTTGTAAAGCGCCGTCACCGAGCCCGCCGCCAGAAACGTGGCGAAGGCCATGCTCACATAGGTGTCGACCTGGTCGGCCGCGCTGGCTACCAGCGACGGGCCCATGAGCGAGAGCACCTGGTAAATACCGGGGTGGGACAGGGGCGAGCGGAGGCGGCATCTAAGCTGCGTCCTGAAAAGGGCCAAGAACTGCACCAAAAACTGAACCAGGCTCCCCAAGGTGGCGAACAACGCCAAACCCATGAGCTGGCTGCGCACATCGTGCAGCGGCAATAAACCCCAATGCAGAAGAATGAAATAGAGGATGATGCTTATCGAGAAGCACACCGGCGCCAGGGCGGGCAGGAAGAAGCTGCGCATGACGTTTAACCCGCTCTGGCACACGGCGGCCAGAGTCACGAAGATGAGCGACGGAAAAAGGATCTGCGTCAGAACCACGGTCAAGTCGAACAAGCCGGGGTCGAAGGAAAAACCGTAGGCGGTGAGCAGAACCAGGGGGCGGGCTCCCAGGATGCCCGCCGCGGTCAGGACCGAGGAGACGATCAAAACTCCCGCGCATAGAGAATAAAACAGGGAGCGAGCTTGGTCCAAACTGATGTTTTTTTCCCTTTCCAACACCGGCACTACGGAGGAATTCAGGGCGCCCTCGCCCAGGGAACGGCGGAAAAAGTTGGCCGTTCGAAAAGCCGCCACGTAGGCGTCGGTCATGGCGCCGCCGCCGAAGGTGTACATGATCAGAGCGTCGCGCA
>MGUX01000080.1:0-7464 GCA_001800185.1 Elusimicrobia bacterium RIFCSPLOWO2_12_FULL_59_9 | reverse complement strand
CCGGGAAGCCATGGGGGCGGCGCTGAAGCGGCCGATATGGCGCGCGAAGCCGGCGGCGGACAGGCGACCTTCGGTTGACGGAGAATCCATAAAATGATTGAATATCTTCAGTTATGGCGAAACTTAAAACCGGCCGGCACACCGGCGCCCAAAAAACCGCACGGCAGGCGATCAGGCGGCACGCGCACAATCAGGTGGTCCGGAAGAAAATCCGCTCCCTGGCCAAAGCGCTGAGCCAGGCCGTCGCGTCCAAGAACGCGGCGAAGGTCAGCGAGTTGTCGCTTGAGCTTCAATCCGCCTGGGATAAGGCCGCGAAATCCAACGTGATTCATTGGAAAAACGCGGCGAGAAAAAAATCCAGGCTTTCAAAACGCGTCGCGGCGGCCCTCAAAAGCCCCGCATCCGGCGCGGCTTCAACCCCGGCCTCCACGGAACCGGCTCCCCCCGCCGCCTAAGCGGCTTTCAGGCCGGCTCCCGTCAACTCCAGCACCAGATTGCCCAGTTCGCCCCCGGCGTTGGCGCCTGTTTTCAGCCGCACTTCCGCCCGAAGGCAGCTCCGTAAACCCCGCCGCAAAAAATCCAAAGTCTTGGTCTCGGTCCACCGGCAAAAATTCTGATTGAAATAGGGATGGAGCTTGAGCGCGGCCAAGACCTGCCCCGCGGGCGTGCCCGCCTCCAGAAGCTCTTTTGCGGCCGCCTGCTTTTGAACGCTGTTTTGAATCTGGTACAAAAGCCGCATCGGCTCCTCGCCGCCCCTTAAGGCGCCTTCCAAAATCCGCATGGCCCGGGCCGCGTTTCCCTCTTGGACGGCACTGCCCAATTCGAAAATATTTTCCCCCTGGAAAAAGCCCAGGCTGGCCTGGGCGTCTTGCAGGCCGATCTCCGTTTTTCCCTCCGTGTAAAGCGAAAGCTTTTCCAGTTCCTGGCTGAGCAGGGCGCGGTTGTTGCCGGCCTCCTGATAAAGCCAAGCGAACGCCTCATGCGTCATCTTCCGGCCGCGGCTTTTGAGAAAAGAATCCACCCAGCGCCTCAGGGCGTCTTCCCACAGCGGCTTAAATTCCACCGCCGCTCCGGCCGCGGCGCAGCGGGCATAGAGAGGGTCGCCGGCGTCCTTCTTTTTCTCCTCAAACAACAGCACCAGGCAATTGGACGGAACGGAGGGCTTGCCCTCCCCGGGAACTTCAAAAGGCGCCGTCTCCCGCAGGGCGTCCGCCAGGCTTTTGCGGGAAGCGGCCGAGAGGTCCTGGGCGCGCTTGACCATGATAAGCTGGGATTGCGCGAACATGGGAATCGTTTGAAACAGGGAAGCAATCTCGGCGGCCTGGTTGTTGTCCCCGTAAAATTTATACAGCCCGTCCGGGCTCGCCGCCAACGCTTTGCGCAACATTTCCGCGGCGCTCGCCTGGCCGTAGCCGTCCTCGCCGAAAAAATAATAGACGGGGCGGATCACGCCCCGGCTGATCTCCGCGTGGAGCTGCGCCGGCTTGAGGATGCTCATTTTTATATGGACCGGATTCCGCCCTACCTGGCGGCGGGGGATTTCGCGGGCGCGGTGGAGGGGGCCACATCGGTCGCCAAAATTTTTCTTTGGGAGGCCCCTGACACCGAGCCGAAGCCTTCATACGTGCGCGTCGCGATATCGCGGGCCATGACGTCCCAAATGGCCTCCCGAGCCTCCTCTTCCTTCATGCCCCCGGGCAAAGTGGACGCGGCGTAGGTTTGGATGCCTTCCAAGTTGTTTTCCTCCCAAAGATAGATATTTTTCTTGGCGTCCAAAAACCTGAAGTTGATGATGACGATCAGCTTATACGCCGTGGGCACCAGATTGGCGTCGTACTGCACGGGCAGAAGAATGTACCTGGACATCTCCCCCACGATGACCCCGTCGGCCTCCCTCTCCGGAACGATGGGATAGACTCCCCGCCTTAAAAACTCGTCGATCACCCGCAAGGTGAACTTATCCTCCAGGCCGAATTGCTGGGTTTTATTGGCAAAAGGCCTTATGGCGATGCTCCTAATGTTCTGCGGCAGTATCTGCGCCGAGGGCCGGTATTGCATGTCGGCGGCGGGCGAACAACCCAAAGCTCCGCATAAGACGGCGAGGGCGGCGGTTTTAATATTTTTCCCGTTCATTTTAGCGCACCACGATATTGATCAATTTTTGTGGAACGAAAATATTTTTAACGACCCGCCGGGCGCCGATGTCCTTTCGCACTTTCGGCAGCTCCAGGGCTTGTTGCTCCACTTCGCTTTGGCCGGCCTGCGCGGCGACCGTCAAGCGGTCCCGCAGCCGGCCGTTGACTTGGACGGCGATCTCCACCGTATCTTTGACCAGCAGCTTCGGATCGTAGACGGGCCAGGGGACCCGGCCCAACAAATCCTCGCCGCCGGTGCGCTCCCACAATTCTTCGGTGATGTGCGGGGCGGCCGGATGCAGAAGCGTCAAAAACGTCCGCGCGTCCACCGCGGCGGCAGGCACGGTCCGCGTCATCTCGTTTAAATAAATCATGAGAGCGGAAATGGCGGTGTTAAAGCGCATATTCTCGAAGTCGGCCGTGACCTTTTTGATGGTCTCATGCCGCAGCGAAACGAGCCCGTCGCCTCCGTTAATAGGCGCGCCTTCCGCCAGCAGCGTCCAAGCGCGGCGCAGGAAACGCGACATCCCTTCGATGCCCTTCATATCCCACGGCTTGGATTGCTCGAAGGGGCCCAAGAACATTTCATAAAGCCGGAACACGTCCGCTCCGTAGCGCTTCAGTACGCCGTCGGGATTGACGACGTTCTTTTTGGATTTGGACATCTTCTCCACTTGGACTTCCAGCGCTTCCCCCGATCCGGCGAGCGCGGCGCGGCCGCCGTCATCTAACGCTATTTCCTCATGGGAATGGTAGCTGCCGCGCCCGTCGCGGTAAGAATAGGACAAAATCATCCCCTGATGCCGCAGCTTCTGAAACGGCTCCGGGGTGGAAACCTGGCCCAGATCGTAGAGCACTTTATGCCAGAAGCGCGCGTAGAGCAGGTGCAAAACGGCGTGCTCAGCCCCGCCCACATAAGCGTCAACTGGCATCCACGCCCTCTCTTTCTCCGCGGACCAGGCGGCCGCGTCGTTGCGCGCGTCGATGAATCTTAAATAGTACCAGCACGAGCCGGCCCACTGGGGCATGGTGTTGGTTTCGCGCCGCCCGGCGCCGCCGCAGCGCGGGCAGGCGGTCTCCACCCATTCTTGGATCGCCGCCAGAGGCGATTCCCCGGTTCCGGTCGGCTGGTAATTGGCGACCTCCGGCAATAAGACCGGAAGATCTTTTTCGGGGACGGGCACGTGGCCGCAACCGGGGCAGTGCACGATCGGGATCGGCTCGCCCCAGTAGCGCTGCCTGGAAAACACCCAGTCGCGCAGGCGGTAGCCGACCGCCGCCCGGCCCAGCTTTTTTTCCTCCAAATGACGCGTGATGCGCGCTTTGGCCTGGGGCGTGGGCAGGCCTTCGATGAGCGGGGAATTGACCGAGAATCCATCCTGCGTGAAAGCGCCGTCCGGGGGGCTGACTCCCTCCGGAGGCCGGACGACCTGGTTGATGGGAAGGCCGAATTTCTTGGCGAACTCGTAGTCGCGGTCGTCGTGGGCCGGGACCGCCATAATGGCGCCCGTTCCATAGCTGGACAAAACGTAATCGGCGATCCAAATCGGAATTTTTTCGCCGTTTAAGGGATTGACGGCGTGGGAGCCCGTGTCGACGCCGGTTTTCTCCTTTTGAAGTTCCGTCCTCTCCAAATCGGATTTCCGCGCGGCGGCCTGAACGTACTCTTCGACCGCCTTTTTTCGCGCCGGAGCGGCCAATTCGGCGACTAACGGATGCTCGGGAGCCGCCACCATGTAGGTGGCTCCGTAGAGGGTGTCGGGCCGGGTGGTGAAGACCTTGAGCGCTTTCCCGTCCGCGCCCAGTCCCGGGGCGGAAATGACGAAATCCACCTCGGCCCCCTCGGAGCGGCCGATCCAGTTTTTCTGCATCGTCAGGGTCGACTCGGGCCAATCCAGCCCGTCTAAATCCTTGAGCAGCCTTTCCGCGTAGGCGGTGATGCGCAGCAGCCACTGCCGCATGCTGCGCCTTTCCACGGCCGCGCCGCAGCGCTCGCATTTGCCGGCGAAAACCTCCTCATTGGCCAACCCCGTCCGGCAGGATGGGCACCAGTTGATGGGCACCGTGCTCTCGTAGGCCAGCCCCTTTTTGAAAAGCTGCAGGAAAATCCACTGGGTCCAGCGGTAATAGCCCGGGTCGGTGGTGTCCACTTCCCGCTCCCAATCGTAGCCGAAGCCCAGGGACCGGATTTGCCGACGGAAATTGGCTATGTTTTTGCGCGTGACGGCCTTGGGGTGAACGCCCGTTTGCAGCGCGAAATTTTCCGCCGGGAGCCCGAAAGCGTCCCAACCCATCGGATGCAGCACGTCGAGCCCCTGCATGCGCTTGAAGCGGCATAGGATGTCGGTCGCGGTGTAGCCTTCCGGATGGCCGACATGAAGCCCGTCGGCGGACGGATACGGGAACATGTCCAGGCAATAGAACTTTTTGCCGCTTCTGGGCTTGTCAGGGGCGCGGAAGAGTCCGTCCTGCTCCCAACGCTCCTGCCACTTGGCTTCGATGGCGGCAAAAGGGATGGCGCCGGGTCTCTCCTGAGGCCCCCCTTCCTTTTCGCCTTGTCCGGAATCGGTCATGCTCGTTTCCATTTAAAAGTCCCGCTTAGAAGTCCAGCCGCGAAGCCGTCAGCCACATCAGCAAAAATCCGGCGCCCAGCATCAGCAAATTCATCCCCAGCGAAATCCGGTGAAGCCGGTAGAAGTTTTCTTTCTGCTTGGGGTCCTCCTGCAGAGCCTCCTCGGCCATGCGGGCCCTGTCGCCGATGACGACATCCAAAAATACGGCCATGAGCACCATCAGGACCAAAATCATGAACCACGCCGTCGGCCACATTCGGCCTCCGGAAAGGCGGCGGATGAGAAGCGCCAGAGAGGCCGCGGCGCCGCACAGATATCCCAACCGGTAGTACGGGGCGTAAATGGCGTTGATCACCTTGGCCGCCTGCTCTTTGGATATCGAGCTCATCACCGCGGGAGAGACGACGAAGGTGAAAAACACGATGGAACCCACCCATACGGCGAGCGAGAGCAGGAATAAAAGCTCGGCCAGGTACATATGGGAATTATATGTTTTTTGACCGGCGCAATGAACGCGCTTGCCTGGGCCGCAAAAAATCAGGGCCCCGAAGGGCCCCGAAAGCTTTGGTTGGGATAGGATTCGAACCTATGTAGGGCATGGCCCGCTGGTTTTACAGACCAGTGCATTTGACCGCTCTGCCACCCAACCACAACACAATTTCCTTCAACCAACGATCCTTAGTTCGGGGGGCCTGCCGCCGGGTTTACCCTAGAGCCCCCTGGCCCCGTGGGGAACCCTCCCGTGGTTCCCCTCCACCGCCGGGAAGTCGGCGGAGCCTCCCTTCCGCTAAGGGGGCTTACGGGCAAAACCCGCCGTCACCCCCCTATAGAATCATGGAACACAAAAACTTGTCAAACCAAGGACGATTAAAGCGCCGCGAGCACATCCTTGTGATATGATTTTAGCAAATTGGCTGGAATGGGGAAAAGTTCGGTTTTTTAGCGAGAGACATATGACCGGCAGGTCACCTTCCAATAGCCGGCTGCCTAACTTACTAACTTTCCCCGTTTGTCAATTTTGTCAAGTCAGGCACGGGTTGACTCTGATTGGAATGAGGCTATTGCCTTACTGCTTTTTCTAAATCTCTCTCCAAGTCTGCCGTCGAATCCCCAGCAGCTTTGTTCATTTCTTTGATTCCATCTCTTATCACCCTCAATGCAGCGCACCCAGTCAACCCGGTGGAGAGACCCAATCCAAAAAGTAGAAAAGCGACAAGATTCCGTTTAATCAATCTTAATTTCAACAGGAGCAAGGACATACGCTGAATAGATGGAGCCTGTTTGGAATGTCACATCTTCACCTTTCATAAAGATTGCGAATATACAGCAGAGAGCAGTGATCGCCACACTCTGCGCCAATTTACTTTCCCCCTTCGCTCCCTTCGTCGAACTTATTGGGATCATAGTGCCATCAATAGCTTCAACGATCTGCAATGAGATGGTAAGGGCTCCCGCAATTCCTGCCATCCCAGCCGCACTTGCCGCCGTGACCTCTCCCCACGCTGAGGCTCCCTTTTTTATCAGTATCTTGCCACCTACCAGCACATCGGAATCCACCGTAAACCTCACCCGCTGTCCGACCTCCGCTGTTTTGGAAGACACGGTTTCCATTAAACTAAGGGTTATGGGAGTGCCCGTCGGGACTTTCATGGTTTCAGCAGCAAACAAGCCGATGGGGTGGGCCAACATCAACCCAGCCAACAATAGGCTCGCCTGCTTCATCATTGGGAACGTCGATCTCATAGTCTGCCTCCTCGTCATGGTATCTCTACCCCCCCGATAAGTTTGTCAGCTAGGTATTCATTATAGCGTCTTGCAGCTTGGGCAGACCCGTACACCCCGCCAAAATGCCAGCCAATCCCCAAGATGGAGAATACTACGCCAGGACCATTGTTGTTACTTCGAAATGAGGAAATGGCTCCCCAAGAAAGCATGCCGACGGTAAGCAAAGCCGCCAAACCAGATTTTGGGCTGCCGGCGTAAAAATAGCCTCCTCCTGGCAAAACAAAGGACACCATCCCAGCGATTCCTGGAGAACGGAACCGCAACTTCGGCCCATCATGCGCGGTCTCTAACGCCCTTGCTTTGTAGTCCGGGAAGGGGAAACCCGCATCGAGCTTTTCAAAAACCCTCCCAGCATCATCCCATGCCCGCATTCTTAAATAAGTCAAACCAACATAATACTGCCCCTTAGCTGAGACCTCAGGGGGACAGCCATTAGGAAGGTCCAAAACCATCAGAGCGCCGCCATGTCGTCCCATCCAGTACAAGGACCGGCCACGATAGTACCGGGCGAGGCACTTGTCCACATTTGAGTAATTTGAATTTTCCAACTGCTGGGCAAGGCGCACTGTGAAGTGATAATCTTCTGATTTTTCCGCCAGCTTGAGCATCCCCTCAACCATGTCGCTGTCATCCCGTGAAGATGGGAAATATGACAGGGTTCGGTAATACTCCTCCGCGGCCGCTCTATATTCTTCCCGTTCAGCGAGCCCGTTCGCATATTTGATGAAGGTTTCTGGCGCCAAATCCAAACATAGCCCTTGCCTGACGATCACCAATACCGATATCCATGCTGCTATCGTGGCTCTCATTTATCTTCTATCAGCAAAGAGTCCAAGTATAACAATCGCCCCCCTCTTAAGACTAAGGGATACAAATGGGTGTCATGGCCGCATCGGTTTAGACGACTTGAGCACTAATGAAAATTGACCCACTTGCGCTAACGAAAAGTGAGCCAGACGTGGAGGCGGGAT
>MGUX01000079.1 GCA_001800185.1 Elusimicrobia bacterium RIFCSPLOWO2_12_FULL_59_9 | reverse complement strand
TCATCGGCGGTTTGTCCTATGGGCCGCGCGCAGGAAAGGTCGTTGAAAGAGGGCACGAAGATATCCTTGCGCAGCCGGCTGACGCAGTCGGCGCCGCCGGCGGCGATCAACTCCGCTTCGCCGGTTTCAATATCCTGGGCCGCCTCCAAGACCGCCTGAAGGCCCGTGCCGCAGGAAAAGTTGACGGTCAGGCTGGGTACGGAGGGCGGAACGCCGGCGCGGTGCGAAACGTAGCGCGCGCCGTAGCAGCCGTGCGGCCCGGACTGGTACATGTTGCCGAAGACGACGCGGTCGAGCGCCTCCGGCCCAAGGCCGGCGCGGTCCAAGGCTCCCATGAGGGCGTGGGCGCCCAAATCGAAGGGATCGTAATCCTTGAGCGCGCCGCCGGCGGAGCCGTCGCCCTTCCGGCCGCTCGCCCAAGCCGCAAACGGCGTCCTGGCCCCCGCCAAAACGTAAACGTCTTGTTTCATGGTTTCAACGATGTTCCCGTTCGCTCAGTTTTTCACCTTCAGGCATCTAAGGGCTGATTTTCTCAACAATGAATCGAACCGCATCGTCATTGTAAATGCTGGTTACCCCTTTTGGGAGGCTAGCGGTATTCTTGTAGGTTTCCTCTTGTAAATGGGTACGAAAATTGTAGGCCGAATAGGCCACGTTGGACTTGATCTTAAATTCGCGTATGACCTGGTTAATCTGGTGCCGAAGGACGCCGGGACGTGCGACACGAACTTTACCGGAGACCTCCGCATAGGACAACGGGTATTTGTCGATCAATCTCTGAGTCTTGACGACAACGGTCTTGCCCTTTGGATCTTCTTGGTCGACTGCCGTCGTAAAATCTGCTCCGGTTCCGCTCACAAACGACTTTGCGGTCTTGACTTCCGTGGCAACCTCGCAGATAAAGTAGTAGTCCGCACCCTCCTTTTGGGCGGACTGACAAGCTGCGGCCACTTTCATCACGTTTGATATTGCCTCGGGCTTCTTTTCAAGCTGAAGGAGAGAAAGAGTCTTGAAATCATATGCGAAAGCCAGCGGCAAGATATAAAAGTTGTAATCCAGTAGGCCCTTCCCGAACCATTCATGCACCAATTTCTGATAGTTCCTCAAGGAGGCTACACCAAGTGTATACGTGAGGTATCGAATCGAGTCATCGTGGTAGTAATGGATTGCGGTATCTCTGATATCAATCAGCATCGTCAGATTCTCCGCAACAATCTGGTTCATCTCCAGTTTTCTCATTGCAGTAATCAGTTCAATTGTCAGGGGGTTTCCAGTCCGATTGGTTTTGGGCTTACCCTGGCCGTCCAGTGCGTAAATTGAAGTAACTTGATCACCATTGTCCTTTATAATTTTCGCTTTCAGCAACAATTCCCAGGCATTTATAATAAGAATGGTGAATATCTGCTCCCGGTAGGGGAAATTCGGCTTGTTATAGATTTCGATTGATGCCAGAGCGGCATCGATGGAATTCCTTATTAATAACTCATGAGTTTTTGCGGATGATTTTTCGACCAAGAAATTCCTCGTGTCGCCAGCGGGTTTTCGCCCCCATAGCGGTCGCAGATTACACCTTCTGCACCTACATGCTTCTAAGCGACCGAACGCGCCGGTTCAGCGGCGGCGCGTTAGCACCGTCCGTTACAGCTGGCTTTTAGCCTATGTCACTAGCCCGTCATAATTGGCTCGTGAGCACATACACCATGTCGCCAAGAAAGCGACGGAACGACTCGTTCTCGACGAACTGCTTATAGACCTCCGTGTCATCCTTGAGCAAGTGCTGCATCACCTTGCCCAGCGCCTGATCGTGGGCCATGCGCGCGGTGTGGGGGGTGTTCTCCTTCGCATTTTTGTAGGCTGCGTCGGCGGCGACTTTCGGGGCGATGTCGTCGCGGATGCGTTTGACAACCCGGTCGGCGTCAGTGAAGAGCGTGCCGAAATTTTCGTTGAAGGCTTTGAGGATGTTGCTCAGATGGTCGAGCTCGGGTTCCGGTTTGCGGCCTCCCGCATCTGTCGGTACAGGTTCGATCTGCGCATCTGCATCCTCCAGCGCGATCTTCAGGACGGCCTTCTTCTCGACGCGGTAGCTGTCCATGTCGATGGCTTCCAGGATGCCCCTGGCGAGGTCCTCTTCCTTCGGCGCGGGCAGCTTGGGCGTGAGCAGGTTAAGCAGGATCGAGAGCTTCTCCCACTCGGGTTTAGTGTAGGGCATCACCGAGGCGAGAAAGTCATAGGTGCGCGTGAAGGCCTTGGCCTTGCCCTTAAAGTCCACCTGCTGGTCTTCGTCGAGCGTGCCGGTGTAGACCGCCACGCAGACATCGAGGATCGGGTCAAGCCGGTCCCGGTCCGCGCCCCCGAGGAATAGGTCGACGACTTGCCGCACCTGCTCGGGTGAATAGACCTGCGCGTTGTCCAGAGCCGCCTTCAAGTCATGGAGCTTGTTGGGGTCGGTCTCCTCGCTGAGCAGAGTCGTCCGGTAGTAGTCCTGGAAGGCGAAAGTGATCGCCTCGCTGTTGTTCTGGAAGTCGAGCACGAAGCAGTCATGCTTCTGCGGGTGGGCGCGGTTGAGCCGCGAGAGCGTCTGCACCGCCTTGACTCCCGAGAGCGGCTTGTCCACGTACATTGTGTGCAGGAGCGGCTCGTCGTAGCCGGTTTGGAACTTGTCGGCGCAAATCAGGAAGCGGTACGGGTCGCTCTGGATCTTCTCGGCAATGTCTCTGCTCGAAAAACCATTGAGCGACATCTCGCTGACCTTGGCTCCGCCGTAATCGTGATCGCCCGAGAAGGCAACGATGGCCTGATAAGGACTCTTGCGTTCCTGCAGATACGCCTTAACCGCATGAAAATACTGGATCGCGCGTTCGATGCCGCTGGTCACCACCATCGCCCGGGCTTGCCCG
Organism: Elusimicrobia bacterium RIFCSPLOWO2_12_FULL_59_9; assembly: GCA_001800185.1. Classification (GTDB taxonomy): domain Bacteria; phylum Elusimicrobiota; class Elusimicrobia; order O2-12-FULL-59-9; family O2-12-FULL-59-9; genus O2-12-FULL-59-9. Next base: position 13,971 of record MGUX01000079.1, on the reverse strand, counting down.
CCGATCTTCCCTGCCGCGAGCACATCATCGTGGAAGTGGTCGACCATGATCTCGGCCTTGAGCCGGATCGCGCAATCGTGGCTCTCGACATAGCGGCGCAGTTTCTTCTTCGCCTTCTTGGTGTAGAACTCCGGGTCGCCCTCGATCTTCTTGACCAGCTTGTAGTAGCTGTTGACCGGCGTGTAGTGCCTGAGCACATCGACAATGAAACGCTCCTCAATCGCCTGCTTCATCGTGTAGGTGTGGAAGGGCCGGTGTTTGATCTTGCCCTCGGCATCGGGCGGCAGAGCCTCGCCGAACATCTCCAGCGTCTTATTCTTGGGCGTGGCCGTAAAGGCGAAGTAACTGGCGTTGGTCAGCATCTTGCGCGCCGCCATTCGCTTTTCGAGAGCGTCATTTACCGTGTCTTCGGGGTCGGTCTCCTCGTCCTTCGTCCCGGCTTCGGAACCCAGCGCTTTGCTCATTGCCGCCGAGGTCTTGCCGCCCTGGCTTGAGTGCGCCTCGTCGATCACGATGGCGAAGGTCTTGCCGCCCTCGGCGGCGATCTCATCCAGGATATGGGAAAATTTTTGCACCGTCGAGACGATGACCTTCTTGCCTTGCGCGATGAACTTGCGCAGGTCGCCCGAGTCTTCGGCGTGGCCCACCGTCGCGCCTACCTGCATGAACTGCTTGATGGTCCGCTGTATCTGGTCGTCGAGGATGCGCCGGTCGGTTACCACGACCACCGAGTCAAAGGTCTCCTTGCCGTTGCGCTTGACGCCGATGAGTTGGTGCGAAAGCCAAGCGATGGAGTTCGACTTGCCGCTGCCGGCCGAGTGTTGGACAAGATATCGCTTTCCCTCGCCGTGGGCGCGCACATCCGCGAGGGCCTTGCGCACCACACCGAGTTGGTGGTAGCGCGGGAAGACCTGCTTCCGTTTTTTCTTGCCCGTCTTGGAGTTCTTCTCTTCGACGATCTGGGCGTAGTTTTCGAGGATATCGGTCAGCCCTGCCGGAGTGAGCACTTCCTTCCAGAGGTAATCGGTCTTAAGGCCATCCGGATTGGGCGGGTTGCCGGCGCCGTCGTTGCAGCCCTTGTTGAAGGGCAGGAACCACGAGCCCTTGCCCTTGAGCTCGGCGCACATGCGCACCTCGCTGTCGTCCACCGCAAAGTGCACAACGCAGCGGCCGAACTCAAAGAGCCGCTCGCGAGGGTCGCGGTCACGGCGGTACTGCTCCACCGCGTCCTCCACCGTTTGCTTGGTAAGGCTATTTTTGAGCTCGAATGTGGCGATAGGCAGGCCGTTGATGAAAAGGCATAGATCAAGCGCGCGGCGGGTCTCGTCGGCGCTGTAGGCGAGCTGGCGCGTGATTGTAAAGCGGTTCTGGGCGTGCAGTGCCGCCGCCTTGGCGTTGCCCTCCGAGGGCGTGCCGTAAAAGAGATCGTAGTGCACCGGCCCGTGGTCCACGCCTTTGCGCAACACGTCGATGACGCCGCGCTTGCCGATTTCCGAGGAGAGGCGGGCGAGGAATTTGAGGCGGTTGATATCCTTGGGGTCGCTGGCGTTGGCCAGCGCCAGCTTCTTGAAAGCTGCGGGCTGGGTGGCGCCCAGGAAGGCAAAGAGCTGCGGCACATCAAGCGCATTGGCGCGGTCGTAGTCCTTGGCGCTGCCAGCGATGTAAGCAATGCCGCCGTAGGGTGGGGGAGGTGGCTCGGCCACGACGCCCGGCGGGACGGCGAGGCCGTCCGTGCCGGTCATGTGGCGCATGATGAGCGTTTCGAGGCCTTTTTCGCTCGTGTCGGTGGTCATAAATACCCTTCCCTGGTGTCTAGGCTTATGTTTGGGCTTTTGTTAAGCCGCGGAAAACGGCGCAATCTAAACAATAAAAAAACCATTATTCTGCAAACACTTATCCGCTTCTGTCCTGGAACCGATCTGTTTTAACCATGGTTTTCATTTGTTAAATGGTGGGCTTTTTCGCGGTATGCCACTCCGTTTCGTGCGGTTCGCGGCGGAGGCGGTCCAAAAGGGCGCCAAGTTCCTGCGTGTTCATTCGACGGCCTCGGGTTCAGGTTCAGCTTCACTGAGTAAATCTTCGGCGGGAATAGGGGCTTTCGGTGAAGCATCTTCGGGCAGACGCGCCGCCGCCTCGCGCACATCGAGCTTACCGGTCACCACGTCGGCGACAAGGCGGGTGCGGTATTCAAGGAGAAGCTCGATCTCGCGCTCGAGGCGGGAAATGGAGGTCTTTAGGTTGGCAGTTTCTCCTTGAATCGCCTGGACGATTTGTTGCTGCTCATTAGCTGGCGGTTGGATGACCGGAAGCCGGAAGAACTCTTCGGGATACAAGCGGAGGCGCGACGCCCGCAGTCCCGTTGAACGGCAAATAATGTTAGAGACATACGGCATGCTACGGAGCAAGCCATCCATATAGATAGCAACGATGCACTCGGGTCGAAGTGGCCGGTAGACAGCGTAAGCGGGGCTGATGATTCCCGCGTGAGCAGAGACGCCAAGCGCGCCCATCCACGCCCACATTGTGTTAACCACGAGGTCTCCCGGCCGGCAGAGCCTGTGGCCTACATATGACGCGGCCTTGAACATCGTTATATTCTTTTGGCTGCGCGGGGTAACGCCAGTAAGGTGAGAAACAGACAGTAGTTCTTCGCTACCATCAATGGAGCGCTCATCCACTTCGCGATATAGGTATTTCGCACGCAGCGCCTCCCAATGCTGCGGAATGTCGCCGAGCCAGGGAATGCCGGAGGGTTTGAGGGGGATGGATGGGTCGAGGCCGCGGGTGACGGCGCGGTGGATGATGGCTTGCTTCTGTTCCGTGAGGAGCGCTATCACCTTCCGCTTAGCCCGGATTGCGCGCTCCAGCCGTCCGTTTGCCCAGTCCAGAAACCGCACAATCGCTGCCTGCTCGCCGGGTGAGGGGAAAACCAGGGGCAGATTGCCCAAAAACTGCCAATCAGCGCGAGGCATTTTTGCACCGAATGTCGAACTACTGACTACGTCAATCGTGTGCTTTGCTCTCAACTGTAGCTCAAGAAAGTTCGAGCGGATCGAAGCGTCACGAGGTCGTAAGACAAAAAGTTCGCCGACACATACGCCGTTGCTTTGTAGGCGAGCGACCTTCGCCAGGTATGGCCGCAACTTGCCAAAAAGCACATCTTCTGAACAAAACCGCTTCACCTGACCAGTAAAGAGATTCACTCCTTGCTGCGGTCGCACACGGCCTGTCCAGCTTTCGATATTCTCAAGCGCGACATACACGTCACCAGAGTTGATTTGCGTGGTCTGTTCGACAATATTTGCAACAGATGACTTCGTGCGGTTGATTGCCCAATGCTCCGGCACCTTTCCGAGCCAAGGCAGTCCCGACTCCTTGTACTTTGGATACGGCTTGAGGTCGGCGATCATGGGCGGCCCCTTTTCCGCTTTCTGGATGTTGCGGCCGGCGCCGGGCTCGCCTTCGCCTGGCCGGTGAGAGCGTGCTGGTAGAATTCGTGGAGTTTGGCCTGAAGCAGTTTTTTCTCCGGCAACTGCGTTTGGTATTCCGCGATTAATGCAGGGGAAAGGCTTCGGCTCAGGGCGTATTCCACCACCTCGCGATCCTTCGAAGCGCACAACAGAACCCCGATCGCCGGGTGCTCGTGCGGCTTGCGCACGTCCCTGTCCAGGGCTTCAAGGTAGAAATTGAGCTTTCCTAAATGCTCGGGCTCGAAGCGATCCACTTTCAGCTCGATGGCGACCAGACAGTTGAGCCCACGGTGGAAGAATAAAAGGTCGAGCGCGAAGTCCCGTCCGCCGACCTGCACGGGGTACTCGGAACCGACAAAACAAAAGTCCCGGCCGAGCTCGATGAGAAAATCCTTAAGCCGGTGAACCAGGCCGCGATGCAGGTCTGCCTCGGAGTGGTCAGCAGGGAGGTCCAAAAACTCGACGACATAAGAGTCCTTGAAAATGTCGGCTGCCGCCGGATGAATTTGTCGCACCAGCGTGCGACTTTTGGCGGGCTGAGGACGGCGCGCTCGAACAGAGCGGCCCGGAGCTGGCGCTCCAGCTCGCGTTTTCCCCAGCGCTCGCGAATCGCCAGCCGCAGGTAGAACTCCCGATCCTCCGGACGCTTGCACTGTCCCATGAGGATGAGGTGGAGGGTCCACGGTAATTGTGCCACCAGTGGCGGCACTTTCTTGTCCCCGGCATAGATCTTGTGGAATTGACGCATGCGGAATAGATTGCTGCGGGTGAAGCCCCGAAGGCTGGGGATGGTGCGTGCGAGATGCATCGCCAACTGGTCCACAACACCGTCTCCCCATTCGGCGGTTTCGAGTTTGCGGTTGATGTACCCGCCGACTTTCCAATACAGGCTGACGAGTTCGGTATTGACCGCCTGATAGGCACGCTTGCGGGCTTGCGCGATAAGGTTGACAACTTCCGCGAAGGAAGTTTCGTTCGGCGCGGCGGGCGCACCCTTCACGAGGGAAGTGCCGGCAGCCGGGGCGGGCTTCTTCGCCTTCATGCTCTACCCCCCTTGATCAGCCCATCCAGCAGCCCCTCGGCTTCCTGCTCGATGGCGAGGATGTCCTTGCTGATCTCATCCAGCGTGCGAAGAGGTTGGGGCTTGTAGAAGTGACGGGTGAAGCTCACCTCGTAGCCAATCTTGGTTGAGTCTTCCTTGATCCAGGCGTCGGGCGTGTAGGGCAGCACCTCGCGGCGGATGAAGGCCTCGATGCCGCCTTCTTCCAACAGCGGCACCTGTTCGGTGTCGCGCAGGTCGGAGTCGGGCTCATACTCGACTATCGCGGGCTTGCCCTCCACCGTCGCCTGGAACAGGCCGCGCAACGGATCGGCCTTGCCCTTGCCGGGCTTGTGCGCCTTGGCGATGACCGGCGGCGCGGTCTCGACGCGCCAGCTCACGGCTTTGAGTATCTGCTTCAGGTCGGCGGCGGAGAGTTTTAAGCCCGCCTTTTTGGCCGCGGCATCAACGCGGTCGCGGAAGATGTTGTGGTCCTCGAAGAGCTTATCGCCCAATGCCGCGCGCAACGCTGTGGCCGCTTCGACGAGGCGGTTATCGCGCTCCCAGGTCTTGGGATCGAGCAGCTTCTTTTTCTTCTTCTCGGGCAGGCCCTTCTTGGCGCCGCCGCCCTCTTCGTCGTCGCCATCCTCATCGTCGCCGTCCCAGTCGGCGAGGCGCTTCTCCAGCGCGGATGAAATCTTGGCGAACTTCGTGAAGAGGTCGTCGCCGAACTCCTCGTAGAGCGCGGCGCGGAGGTCTTCATCTCCGGAGGCGAAGCGCAGCGTCTGAATCGCCTTGAGTGAGAGCCGGCTGTGCAGGCGCAGCGGGCGCTCGACCGTCACCTTCCAGTAGCCAAAGGCTTGGTTGGAGAATATTTTTGACTCGGGTGTTTCCTTGAAGTCGAGGAAGGCGCGGCTGATGCGCTCGATGTCCTCGGGCGAGAGCTCGCAGTTCTTCTTGCCGAGGTTCTTGCGCAACGGCTTGAACCATTGGCTCGCGTCAATGAGCTGCATCTTGCCCTTGCGGTGCGCGGGCTTCTTATTCGACAGCACCCAGATGTAGGTGGCGATGCCGGTGTTGTAGAAAAGGTTGAGCGGCAGCGCGACGATGGCTTCAAGCCAGTCGTTTTCGATGAGCCAGCGGCGGATATTGCTCTCGCCCTGGCCGGCGTCGCCGGTGAAGAGCGAGGAGCCGTTGTGGACTTCGGCGATGCGGCTGCCGAGCGCCGAGCTGCCGTTCATCTTCGACGCCATGTTGGCGAGGAAGAGCATCTGGCCGTCGCTTGAGCGGGTGACGAGCGAGACCTCCTCGCCCGCGTGCATCACTTTGAAGCGCGGGTCGCGCATGCCGTCCTTGCCGCCCATCGCCTCGAGGTCCTTCTTCCAACTCTTCCCGTAAGGCGGGTTGGCGAGCATGAAGTCGAACTCCTGCGCCGGGAAGGCGTCGTGCGAGAGCGTGGACCATTCCGCGCCGCCGACGATGTGGTCGGCGCTCTCGCCTTCGCCTTTGAGCAGCATGTCCGCCTTGCAGACGGCGTATGTCTCGGGGTTGATCTCTTGGCCGTAGAGGTGGCTCGCGATTTGCTGCTTGCGTTTCGCGGCGATTCTTGTGAGCGTTTCCTCCGCCACGGTGAGCATGCCGCCGGTACCGCAGGCGCAGTCGTAGAGCAGATAGGAACCGGACTTGAGTTGGCCCTCGATCGGCAGGAATACGAGGTTCGCCATGAGACGCACGGCGTCGCGCGGCGTCCAGTGCTCGCCCGCCTCCTCGTTGTTCTCCTCATTGAACTTGCGGACCAGCTCCTCGAATTCCGTGCCCATCGCATGGTTGTCGATGCCGGCCGGAGAGAGGTCGATCTCGGGGTCGAGGAACTTATTGATCAGAGTGCCTATCGCGTCGGCCTTGGAGAGCGTCGAAAGCTGGTTGCGGAACTTGAAATTATCGAGGATGTCCTGGACGTTGGGCGAGAAGCCGTTGAGGTAGTCCTCGAAGTCGGCGAGCAACTGCTGCTGGCTGCCGCGCGACTTCAGATCGCGCAGGGTGAAGCGCGAGGTGTTATAGAAGGCCTGCCCCGCCGCGGCGGCGAGGGCGGCGCGTTGCTCGGTGATGCCCGCGTCATCTAGCATCTTCTTGGTGTCGAGCACCGCCCGCTTGGTGGGTTCCAGCACCGCATCCATGCGCCGGATGACGCACATCGGCAGGATCACGTCCGGGTACTTGCCGCGCTTGAAGAGGTCGCGCAGCACATCGTCCGCGATGCCCCAGATGAAGGAGACGATCTTATTGTGAGTTGCTTGGTCCATTATGTAGTTCGCTCCTCCTCAGCGAGCTAACGTCAAAGCTGAGGCACGTGCGTTAGCGCGTTGCCCCCCAGCGCTTTGTCGGCCATTTGTCTTAGTTGGCCAGCGCTGGCGCTGAGTGGCTGTCCCGGCCGCAGTCGGCTGTAAGAATGTCGGAACTCATCGTGGTCCTATGCACGAGTGCTGTTTGATTTGCAGGCGCGTGCTGTGCGCATATCGGAGCGCATCATTAAGCGTCTGATGATCCTCATAATGATGTCGGGCGCCAACCCTGGACACCCCGCCGTGCTGGTGTAGCCTACCGCAGTCGTTTCGATGAATGGAAACATATCTCTTTCGGTTCTCGTACGTCATGAACCGCTTGGTTGGGCCTGCTGATAGATGATCGCGTGTTTCCGGTTCCGCATTTGATACCTTACCAAGGGCCTTGAGGAAAGATTTTCTATTCCCTCTTTGGGCGCGTTTGCCAAGATATTCCTCTGTCATAAGAGTCGATAACTTTTCGGCCAGAGCAAGAGTGATCATTTGATTGATCGACACATGTTCTTTGTGCGCCAGCTCACGAATGGACTTGTGCAATGAATCAGGGAGTCGCAGGCTGATATTACTCATGGCAGTCCTCCTATCTCTTTAAGAAAGTCCTTGGGCGTCAATATTTGTATCCCAAACCCATGTGCTTGCGCGAAATCAGATTTATTGTATGTAACAATAACCCCACATCCGCCCGCCACCGCCAACTCTAAAACCATATCATCTTGCGGATCGCTTAGAATTGGCCTCCAGAGATAGTGGATCTTTTGGGGCCGAGATACGGCGCAAATATAGTCAATGACTGCATCGACATCCCGGGAAGATAGGGATGTCAGCCTCTTGGCGGAGGCCTCATACTCTAAAACGAGGGGGACAGAGATGTTTAATTGAAAATTTCCGCTGTCAATTAACCGGAGCAGGTGGTGAGATGCCCCCTTGCTTGAGCGCAGGGCGGCTACTAAAACATTCGTGTCAAGAACAATTTGAATCGCCCCCATACGGTATTATAGGTGATACCACGTTGGATTTCAAGGGCAATCTTTCGATAGGCCTAACGCGGCCGCTCAAGCGATTGGTTGGCTTTTCCCTAAGCCACTGCTGCGATAACAACGAAGTCCTAGATCACGCGAGAGGGCAAACGCTGCAGACCATGTCAGCCTATAACGCCTGCCCAGGATGGGGAGATAAGGCGGTTGGAATAATTTCGCGCGATTTGGCCGGGGCGAAATATTTTGTATTCTTTAACTTGCCGCAATTGAATTTCAAGGAGAAAGGCTTATGAGAATACATCGGATCGCAGGGATCGCGTTTTTGGCCGCTTGGGTCTCCGTTCATCCTGTTTCGGGCCAGGAGAGCGCGTCGCGGCCGACAGCTACGGCCGAGCAGACGGCCGCGCTTCCCAGACCCGTTTTGGAGCCTTTGGCGGGCGACGGCATGCAGGTCACCGTGCACCGGCTGGCCAACGGGCTGACGGTGTATTTGAGTCCCAACCATGAGCGGCCGCGCATCACGGCGTGGATCGGCGTCCGGGCGGGGGGCAAGCAGGACCCGGAGGACAGCACGGGCATGGCCCATTACTTGGAGCACATGCTTTTTAAGGGCACGCGGCGGCTGGGGACCCTGGATTTTGAAAAAGAGAAAGCGCATTTGGACAAGATCACGGAGCTTTACGAAAAGCTTTTCAGCGTTCAGGCGCCCGAAGAGCGCAAGAAAATCTACAAGGAAATCGACGCCGAGAGCCTGCAAGCCGGACGCTACGAGGTCTTAAACGAGATCGACAAGCTTTACAAAAGCGTCGGCTTCAGCGACCTCAACGCCTTCACCGATTGGGAGACGACGGTTTACATCGCGGACATACCCGCCAACCGGCTGGAGTTGTGGGCCCGCGTAGAATCGGAGCGGTTTAAAACGCCGGTATTCCGGGCGTTTCAGCCGGAACTGGAGACGGTCTACGAGGAGAAGAACCGCTCCATGGACAACGCCGAGAGAATTCTCAATGAAGCCCTGGAGTCGAAGGTCTATAAGAATCACCCTTACGGCCAACGCACGATTTTGGGAAGCATCGAGCATTTGAAGAATCCTTCCCTGGCCAAGATGTACGCTTTTTTTGACGCTTACTACAGGCCCAACAACATGGCCGCCGTTCTCGCGGGCGATTTCGACCCCAAAGAGGTTTTGCCTCTCCTCGAGAAATATTTCGGCGCTTTGGAGCCCAAAGACCTGCCCGCGGCCGGCGCTTGGACGCTGCCGCCGCCCAGCGGGGTCGAGCGCGCCGAGGTCCGCTATGAGGCGGAGGAAAAAGTCGTGATCGCGTGGCCGACGGTCGCCGCCGGGTATCCCGACGCCGACACCCTGCGGGTCATGGACATGCTGGTGGACAACGCGGCCGCGGGAATCTTGAATCTCTATTTGAACCAGGATCAAAAAGTGAAAAGCTCCGGCTCCTATCCTGAGATGAGAAACGACGCGGGGGCCTGGTATATGTGGGCCAATCCCAAGGAGGGACAGACGCTTGAAGAGGCGGAAGCCCTGCTGATGGAGGTGGCGGCCAAGCTCAAAGCCGGCGATTTTTCGGATGAGGACATCAAGGCGGTGGTGACGAATTTCGAGGTGAACGACAAAAAGAGGCTCGAATCCAACGAATCCAGGGCCCAGCTTCTGATGGACTCCTTCGTCAGCTTCGAGGAGTGGCCCTACACCGCCGCGCATTTGGAAAGGCTGCGCGCCGTGACCAAAGAGGAGGTCCTGCTGGCGGCCGCCAAGTATCTGGGAGACAACCGCGTGACGGTCTACCGGCGCAAAGGCAAGCCCGAAGTCCCGTCCATCGCCAAGCCGGAATTCACCACGCTCGATATCGATCCGGCCCGAGAATCAGAACTCTTCAAGGAAATCGTTAATATGCCGGCTGTTCCCATCGAGCCGAAGTGGCTTAAAAAAGGCCTCGATTATCAGGTGGAAGAAATGGCCTGGGGAAAGCTCTACGCCGTCAAAAACCCCATGAACGACCTTTTCTCCCTGGATTTTGATTTCGAGCGCGGGCGAAAGCATGAGCGGAATTTATGCGCGGCCTTTTCCCTGCTCAATCTCTCCGGCGCCGGAGCAATGAGCGCTGAGGATTTCAAAAAAGCGCTATATAGACTCGGAAGCTCGATGAGCGCGGGTTGCGGCGAGGATTCGTCCTCGGTCCATGTCGAGGGGCTCGATGCGCATCTGGAGGAGACCCTTGGACTCATGCGCCAGAGGTTCGAGTCTCCCAACGTCGCCCCCGGCACCTTGGAAAAATTGATTCAGGTGCAGATTGGCGAGCACAAGGACAACAAGGCGGACGTGCGCTATATCCGCCGGGCCCTGGGAGAATGGGCCCAGCGAGGCAAAAAAAGCGGCGTCCTATCGGAGCTCAGCGACGCCGAGTTGCGGGCGCTCAAGGAGGAGGACCTCAAGTCCCTCATCCGGGACGTTTGGAATTGGCGGCGCCGCGCCGGCTACGTCGGCGCGCGCGGAACGGACGCGGCTGCCGGGCTATTGAAAGGGAGCGGGAAAAAGTACTTGGAGACGCCCGCGCATGAGCCGATGCGCTACGAAAAGCCGCAAAAAGACAACGTCATTTTTGTCCATCGCGACATGGTGCAGTCCTTGGTCGGGCTTTTCGCCGCCGACGAGATTTTTAAGGCGGAGAATCAGGTGGATTACCGCTTTTACTCCAGCTACATGGGCGGCGACATGAGCTCGGTGATCTGGCAGGAAATTCGGGAATCGCGCGCTCTGGCGTATTCGGCCGGAGGCGGCTACAGCGAGGGCGAGTACGAACCGGACGAAAACAAGGTGGCGGCCGGACTCGGCTGCCAGGCGGACAAGACGCTGGAGGCGACCGGGCTTCTGGCCCACTTGATCAAAAAATTGCCGCCCTCCTCCGAGAGATTTCAAGCGACGAGAAAATCCATCGAGCAAAGATACCGGGCGGAGCCCATCGAGTTTCGCTCCATTCCGGGAACCGTCATTGCTTGGGAGAAGTGGGGCCTTGATGGCGATCCCCGTCCCAGGAACATGCAAAAGGCCGTCAATTACGCGCTGCCGCAGCTTCAGGATTTCGCCCGGCGCTTTGAAAATCAGCCGCTGACAATCTACATCCTTGGAAACCGCGAACGCGTCGGCCTCGACGGGATCAAAACATTGGGAGAGCTTCGGGAAATACCCGTCGACGAACTCTTTCCTTATTGATCGGTTTTCAGGCGTCGCAGCAGGTCCTTGATGCGCCGCTCGTCCTTCTCGCCGATAGGACGCCCCCGGTACCGGCATTGATAATATTGCTCGGTCAGGTCGGCCACGGCGGCGAGCCGGGGATTGAGCGCCACCACCTCCCGGGCGAATTCCCTGCCGGTCTGCCATGTTTTTTTGGCGTGCCCTCTTTTTTCCAGCAGCCGCAGCAAATCCAGGTAAAAGGCGTCTTGCCCCCGCGTGCGGCGCTTTTGTTCCGCCAGAGTCAAGGCGCGCCGCCCCGCCCATCCAAGAGCGACGAGCGCCGCGGCGAGAATTAAAACCTTCAGCCCTTCCTTGAGCAGGTTTTTCCAACTCTGAAACAATTTTTGCCAATTGCTGTTTTGATCGTTGCGGTCGTAGCCCACCACGCGCCGGTACCAGTTCACTTCCAAGGCGGTGAAATATTGGCGGAGCTTTTTCCAATAGGAGCCGATAAGAGCTCCTTGTGAGGAGCCCGGCGGCGTCGGATCAAAAGGGGTCCAGCCGGACTCGGGAAGGTAAGCTTCCGTCCAGGCGTGGGCGTCGTGCTGGCGGACGTCGTAGAACCGCCCGTAGGGGTTCCAATCCGCCAGGACGAAGCCCGTCGCCAGCCGGGCGGGGATTTTTCGCATGCGCATCAGCACCACCGCGGCGGAGGCGAAGTACTCGCAGTTGCCGGTCCGGGAGTCGAAAAGAAAATCCTTGAGGCTCTTATCGCCCTCCTGGGAGAGGAGCGAATACTCGTAATTTTCACGCAGGTAGTCCGCGATCATCTCCGCCTCTTGCCGTGGGCCCGCCGCTCGCGCGGTGATTCTTTCGGCCAGTTTTTCGACCGCTTTGTCCTGCTTGGGAAGTTGCAGATAGTAATGCAGCAGTTGAGCGTAGTCCAGGATGTGCCCCTTGAAGCCGGTTTCATCCGGCTGGGCGTAGAGGCGGTAGCTTCGGGCTTGATCGTAGGCGCCGGTGAAAAATACGGTATCGGTGAAATCGAAATAGACGCCGGGGTCGTTGCCCACAAGAACGGCGGGACGGCCCAAAGTGAATAGAACGGAACTGTTGACCGGATAGACCGTGAAATCCAGCGGAACGAGCTTTTGGTCCTGCCGGAATCCCGGAAAAAGGGTCCGGCTTCGATCACGGGGCAGCCAGGCCTTGGAACCCTCAACGCGGTATGTTTTTCCGAAATAGCGGTAGCTGAACCGTATCGGGCTTTTGAACCACTTTTGCCCATCGAAATAGTCGAAGGCGTTTCCGCGCAGGCGCAGGCCGTATAGCTCTTTGCCGCTGGGATTTTTAGCCGAAGGCATCTCGATCTTGAGAGCCCGGTTGCTGTTTTTCCTGAGCATGCCGAAAAATCCCAGGGAGACGGTGTCCGTAAACCCGATTTTGGAATCGAGCGTGTAGGGGATGGCGGGCAAAGGGAGGTTTCCCAAGGAGAGAACCCCGCGCCTTCTTTCGACGCGCGGAGTGGCCAAAAAAACCGAGACGGCCGCCGGGAGGCAGAGCAGGATCAACATGGCCGAGGCGGGGACCCATTGCCGCACAGGCGCCGGGGCGGCGTTCTGAGACTCCCAAAGCCATGCGCCCGCCGCAAGAAAAAACAGCAGGGCAAAGCTCAGGTACCAGGGGCTGATGCTGGTTCCAGACACCTGGAAAAACAGGAAAAAACTGGCGAGAAGAATTTGCTTGCACTCCGTGTCGCCTTTCGGGCTCAGCATGCGGTTGAGCAGAATGTATACGGCCAATTCCAGATTGGCGGCCGTCAAGCCCCGGTGGGGATAGGCGTAGAAGATGAGATAGGCGAGCATGGCCGCGGAGAAGGCGTTGGAAGGCCAGGTTTTGAGCCACCGGCGACGGAGGTCCAGAACAACTCCCAGAGCCATCAGCATCGCGCCGGCGGTAAAAAGCGGCCAAGTGAATTCTTCGGCCAGCAAGAGCCCGCCGTAGGAGACGGCGGCCAGAACGTAGCCGAAGCGGTGGAGGCGGGGGGTGTTTTCAAAGCGGTCATCCCGCGGCGCGGGAGGCGCCGGGGCCGCGTCGCGAAGCGTGTTCCCCTCGCCGGTCAGGGCCAAAATATGAAGGATCTTTTCCAGGTGGAGGGGGCCTCTGCCGAATTCCGTCTCGGCGTCATCGGTCATGAGGCGGACCTCAACGCCGCCATCCAACAGAAATTTGCAGGCGGCGGCTGCGGAGGTGATTTGACGCTCGGCCGCGGGACCGGCGCCGATGCCGCGCAGGTCCAGGGCAATCTGCCCTCCGAAGGGCTGCGCATATTCATTGACGATGATCTTGCCGGTCCTGGCGGTGATTTTCCAATTGATGAGCCGGGTGTCGTCGCCTTCGTTGTATTCCCGGATGGCGTAGAGCTCCTCGCCCACGCCCCTGACGGGCCTCAGGACGCCGGCCTGGGAGCTTTTCTTGACCAACTGCATATCGGGCGCGTCGTTGATCTGGGGCAGGACCAGAGTCTCGGCGGATAGGGAAAGGCGGCGCCGGAAAATTCCCCACGGGAAGCCGCTTTCCAAATAAAAGTTCCGAAGGCGGATTTTTCCGCGGCGCTCCACCCTTTGCCGGAACACGGCTTCGGCGCAGCCCCCCGCCCCGATTCGGGCGATGAAAGCTTCGCGGTTTCCGCCGCTTAGGCGCAGTTGGTAGCGAGGATAAGGCAGCGGATTTCTAATTTCCAGGCGCACGCGGAAATCGGATTGGGCGAAGATTTGGTCCGGAAAGCGGAACTCGACTTTCAGCCGCGCCAAGTTCGCGGCCTGGAGGAGGGCCGCCGCCGCCACGGCCGCCAAAAGCATGCTGTAGGCGAGGTAAAGCAGGTTGTTTCCGCTGCCCAGAGCGGCGTAGAAAGTGAGGATCAAAAAAAAGAGATAGATTTTTCCGAGGCGGG
>MGUX01000078.1 GCA_001800185.1 Elusimicrobia bacterium RIFCSPLOWO2_12_FULL_59_9 | reverse complement strand
GTCTGCTTGGTCGAAAAAAGAAGCCCCAAAAGAGGAATGCTCCCCAAAAACGGAATCTTGGATTTTGAAACGCTTTTCTGGCTCTGCTTGAGGCCGCCGATCACCAGCGTTTCGCCGGATTTAAGATCCACGGTGGTTTGGACCTGCCGGGTGACGATGGAGGGGACTGAAGTGTTGCCCACGGTGACCGGCTTGGAAAAATCCGGATTGGACACCTCGAGCTGCAGTTGCGCCGACATAATTTTCTTTTTATCATCCGTGATGCTGGGAAGAATATTCAAGATCACTCCGAATTTTTTGAAATCGACTCCGACCCCCTGGTTGTTCGTTGAAGGGAAGGGCAGCTCTCCGCCGACGACGAAATTGGCCTGCTCGTTGTCCTTGACCACCACCTTGGGATTGGCCAACAGTTGCGCCTTGCCCTGCTGCTGAAGCATTCTCAAGGACGTCGTCAGAGCGGTCTTTCTTTCAAAGTCTCCGAGAGTGATGATGCCGGGGATGGTCATCTCCTGAAACTCGAGCATGTCATTCCACGAAAAGCCCATCTGGGTGTCCACGGACCCGCTGATTTCGACGATATCCGCGCTCACGGAAATGAGGCCGGCGGCCCGCGCGGGGCCGCGCAGCCCGGCCAAGGCCAGAGCCGCGACCATCGCCAACCGAGCTGTTTTTTTCTGCATGACTTTCACCGCCTCATGGCCACCTCGGGCCTTTAGCATCCTTCGCGGAGCTTCGGATACCAGCCGGGGAGCCGCTGGCTCCCAGCGTGCTAGTGTAGTGATTCCAACGCTTCTTTACATTTGCTGCCGTCGGGGGGCGATTCTCTCCGACGGGAGTTTGTGTAAAGGGATATATGACTCACTACACTAGCATCCTTCGCGGAGCTTCGGATACCAGCCGGGGAGCCGCTGGCTCCCAGCGTGCTAGCTGGTGAAGAGCTTCCTGAAACTCGCCATTTCGATGGGGTGCATCTCGAGGTCCCCTATCCAGCGCACCACCACGAACACGTCGCCTTGTTTGAGCGCCAACGATAGGTACTGGGCCTCGTTGGGGTTCAAGGCCACCGTCAAGGCCCCTTTCGCCTCGAAATCCATCTCTTTTTCAGACTGTTTTTTCAGAGCCGCATCCTGCTGGGCCGTCAGCCCCTGTCCGAGATTGCGGCCCACGCCGAGAACGAGGATATTTTGCAAAATGGTGGCGGTGACCTTTTCCTTGTGCCGATCCGACATGACGGCGTCGAAAGTCACCAGGACGTCCACCCGGTCCCCCGGCTTTATGAGTTGAAGCAGGTTGGTGTCCACCTCCAGCGCCGCGCCGCGATACCCCGGCGGTATTTTCACGCTCAAGCCCGCTTCCGCGCTCAACCCCATAAGGGTTGATTTAATGAGTTGATTGCCTTTGGGAACGCGGACCCGCGTGACTTGGTTCTTGATCTCCTGTATGTCGGTGGGGGATTTATACTCAAAAGCGTCCTGCGCCATGAATTTGCGGGGAATCGACATCACTTCCACCAAAGCCGGACGCAGCACGGTTCTGGGGGGAATGTCGACTTTGGCGACCAAAACCTGCGTCGTCTCATAGGCTTTGCTGAGCGCTTTTTCGCGGTTGGAAAGAACCATGACATACACGAGCGCCGCCACGATGGCCAGCGCCAGCGGAATGAAGGCTCCCTTTTTTTCCATAGACTTGCCTCTCTTAACGCCCCTCTGATAAACTCCAACTCATTTGTACAAAGGCTGCTCGATCGGCATTCTGACGTTGGCCCGAATCCACCGCGACCCGGGAATTCTTTCGAGTCCCGGCGGCGGCTCGTTGGCCAAGATGAAGCTGGACATCGGAAACACCAGCGGCGACGGATAATCGATGGTCACGATCAGGTCTTGATTCCATTTCCCCGCCTGGGGGTCGGAGAGCGTTCTTTCCCGCCGGGACTTCAGCTTGGCGTCCGGAAGCATATCCTTGAGAGCGGATTCCATTTGGCGCACGTAATTGCCCGGGCGCCGCGTCAGCGGATTGTCCCCCGCCGTCAAGGAGCCGATGCGCGCCACCTCATAGGCGACGTGGTTGACGAGAATCGTCTTAAACGCGATGTGACCGAGCTCCATGATCATAAAGATCATGGCCAAAAAAAGCGGCAGGATCATGACGATTTCGACAATCACCTGCCCTTTGTCGCGCCCTGCGCTCCTCACATCCGTTCGGTGCTCGGGCCTGAAGGCCGCTCGGCTACGAATGTACCTCGCGGTGCCCCCCAAGGGGCTCCCGCCCCTATGGCGCCATCGAAAACTTTCGATGGCTGTCACCCCACTAAGGTTGGCGGACCATGCCGCCCCCTGTAGGTCGCGCTCTGTGGGGGGATTTTTTTCTGGATTGTCTTGCTTTTTTTCTTTCATTTTGGCGCAAAACACCTTTCGCTTGCCCAGACCGCGGTTCTCCCGCCGTCTCAAGGCCTCTACCGGCTTCGCAATTCCGAATGAATCAAAGGATGCTTTTTGGTTGTCTTAACTCTACAGACCGCCCGCGGCTCCGAGAATCTTCTCCTTGATGTTGTTGAAGAGCTCCGGCATAAACTGCTTCATGAGCCCGCCGACCGCCATGATGACGACCGCCACGACCGCCAACATCATGAGGTATTCCACCGTGTTCTGCCCTTTTTTCTCTCGAAGCAATTGTCGAGTGAGCCACAGCAGCCGCAGCGTCTTTTCTTCGAGCTTCCGCATAGTTCCTCCTTGACCTTTAGTAATATGCCTTCAAGATGAGAAATCCCGCTTTCATAAACACCGTTTTAAGCACATCCTGCAAAAAACCGTAAATGCTCGTAAAGAGAATCAGAAACGCCACCGTCACCAAAAGGTACTCGACCGTCGCCTGGGCCTTGTCGGACCCTCGATGCCTTTCCAACTTCATTTATGCTCTCCGCCATTTTAAGTCTAACAGGGGCGCCGTTTATTGTCAACACGCCCTAAAACTTGAACTTCAACATAAACTGGTGGGCGACTCCCAGGGCTCCCATAGGGCTCATGGAGTAGTCCACGCCGATGCCGTAGCCGAACGCTTGATGCGTGAAAACACCCGCTCCGAAGCTCACTCCCGCGGTCCGGTCCAGCCTTAATCTCTTGAGAAGGGCCGACTCCTGGTTGATCCCCTGGGAATCGGCGTCGTAATAGCCGACTCTGAATGCCGCCTGTCCCACCTGAACCAATTCCTCGGGGAACAAGAGCTCCGCTCCCAAACCGAGCCTGGACCGGTTGTCGCTGTCTTTGGCCATCTCCATGGACACCTGCAAAAAGTCGCCGGCTTGCCACGCCAGTCCCCAGCGCACGGTCTGAGCCACTTTTTCCTTGTCCCCCAAATTCTGCCAAGAAGCGCCGATGGAAAAATGTTCCCTGGGCTTATAAATGAGCCCCACGTCGCCGACGATCACGTCCGTGACGGGCCCGGAATAATCCTCATGGATATTTTTGGCGCTGAGCCCAAAAAACAACTTCTCATAAAGAAAGGAGCGCGCGATGCTCAGCGTGGCGAAGAAATTTCTGACCTCGACTTGGCTGGAAACCAAAGGCACTCCATTGGAATCCCGGGCGTCGAAGCCCTTAAGCGAGAAATACCCGAAATTGCCGCCCAAAACCGCGCGCCCTCCGGTGGGATGGACATAACCCAGATACTCCCCCCTGAAATCCTGAACCCAGTCAAGGATTCCCACCTGCAATTCCCTCTGAGACGCCGCCGCCAAGCCGGCCGGATTCCACACCAGCGCGTCGGCCCCCTCGGCCAAGGCGACATACGCCCTTCCCAGCGCCAGCGCCCGGGCGTTTCCCGCGCCGATTTTCATGAAATTGGCCCCTCCCGTCCCGGCATTGGCGTCGATGGAGGAGGCCCGCGCGGAGGAAAGCGGCATCATGAAGAGAAGCAACAACAGTGATAGAGTGGTAAAGTGGTAAAGTGGTAAAGTGAACAAACGTAAAGACGCGGCCATTCTTGGCAGCACCTTAAGCGGTTCCCACTCTATCACTCTACCACTATACCACTCTACCACTTGTTTTCTCTCCCACGTCTCCTCACGGTATCAATATTTTTTTGACGGTCTGAAAAACCTCGCGGTTGCCGGTCGTGCCCTCCTCGCGGATGACGGCGAAGTAGACGCCGCGCGCCAGTTTTTTCCCGGATTGATTGTCGCGATTCCAAACCACGAAGTTGGGCGATTGCACGTTGTTCCCGCCGGGCCATTCTCCGAGGTCCTTGTCGTAGACGAGGTCGCCGTTTAAGGTGAAAATCTTGAAAAAGACCCGCGCCTGGGTCGGGACCCAAATCCGGACCTTGGCGGTGTCCGCGGTCACGGGATTGGGATAGATATAGGTGCCGTCGGTAAAGTCGGCCTCGGGATCGAAGGAACTGGCCCGCACCACGGCCACGTCGGAAAGAACCAAGTCCTCAAGGATGGAGTTGGGGTCGAGAATATCCCCCGTGATCGAATCCAGAGCGTTGGGATTGGTGGAGCCGATGATCCGGAAAAAATAATTGCCGTCTGGAACGATGGAAAGCTGCTCGTCGGTGCCGTCCCAAGGCTGCGTAATTTCGCTGAGCTTGGGGCGGATACCGACGAAACGCTTGACCAGGGAGATTCTTTCCGGCGGGCTCGCATTGCCTTGACGGTCGAAAGTCGTGCCCGGCTTGAATATTTTCACCGCCGTCCGCATGGTTTCAGAGACTTGATAATGGATTTCGGCCAAACCCTGCTCCGTCAGGGGCGCCACGGCCACATCGAAAATTCTGAGAGGATCGACCGACAACGTGTCCTCCTTGGTGCTGCCGGAAGTCAGCTCCGAAGCCAAATCAATGGCCGTCACCCGCACCGTATAGAAGCCGGGCTTGACGAAGCGCCCGCTGTCGTCGCGGGCGTCCCAAAACTCCTTATGAGGAATGGAGGCCGACTTTGCGGCACCCGCCAACAAAGTCTTAACGGGGGCGATGGGAGGAACGGTGTTTAAAATCTGCAAGGTCACGGAGGATTGGCGGGTCACGGTGAAACTGATTTCATAGGGAGGCAGCGCCACGGTGCCGCTGGAGTTGAACAAGGGAGCGATGGAGGGCGCCGTGCGGAAGCTCTCGAACTCGATATTGCCCCGAGCCACCGTGATCACTCCGATCATCCGGTCCACCGCGTAGAAAACCGGCGTCGTGGTGGATTTGCCGGTGAGCGTAAAAGGGTACTGGCCGTCTTGGACGAACACCCCGTTGTTGTTGCGCCCCTCCCAAGGCTCGCTCACCCGAAGGCGGCCCGGACGAACTCCCGTGATGGTCTTGACGGGAGACACGGAGCCTCCCGTGGGACTGCGGATCTCCACTGGGGTGGGGGGCCAAGGCCCGTCGGAGTTAATCACGGTTCCGGAAGGATAGATGTTGATGGTGGCTTCCATCGATTCGGAAAACTGGTAATCGATTCGGGCGGAGTCCGACGCGCCGCTTAAAAGCGGCGACACCTCGAGGTTGGTGATGCGAAACAGGTTGAGCGAAAACTGGGCGGTGGTGGTGGATATCTGGGAAGGCACCTGAGGGTCCTCCGCCGTAAGCTGCACTAAATAATTGCCGGGATCGACATATCTTCCATCATCTCCCGTGCCGGTGCTCCAGGGCTCTGAGTTTAGAAAATCCCCCGGGCGGATCCCTCTGTCCACCAAGGTCTTTACGACCGTAAAACCGTCCGGTTTGAGCACTTTGACGCTCACCACCGCCTCCCGGGACAGAAGGTAACGAAAAGAAAAAGGGCGAAGCCCCCCCACGCTGGGGCTGGAACCGATCGAGGTGAACGACGGCACCACCTGGCTGATTTCAATCAGGCCGCGGGCCACCGGAATCAAGCCGATCTTGGGTTTCGAGGTAAAAATATCCACCGGATTCCCATTGTTGTCGGACGACGGCAACCGCGCGTAGAGGCTATAGACGTAATTTCCATCCCGACGCGTGTTACCAGCGAAATCCCTGCCGTCCCATTGGACGGACACCTGGGACAACCCCCTCTGCTGCTCCACGATGCGCCGCAGCAGCGTGCCTCCGCTGCCGGTGGGGTTGGCGGCGTTCACGTCGCTGAACACCGTGCCGGGGGTCCAAATATCCAGGTAGGTCGTCGCAGGTTCCGTCAGCATAAAGGAAATATTGGCGCGCGAGGTGCTGGTGGCCAGAAGCGGAAAAACCTTAACATCCGTAATCTGCAACGGATCGAGCGAAACCTGGCGATAGACCGCGTCGGAAACGTCGGTGCCGGAAAAGTCGGTCGCTTGCGCCTTGATTTCAGCGATATAGACTCCCGCGGGAACGACGTTTCCCCTGTCGTTTCTGCCGTCCCAGGCGTCGCTGTAGCGCAACGTCCCGTCCGGAACTCCCTCGCCCGGCCGGGGAAGGCCCGAGACCACCGTTCTGATGACGTTGAGGCTGGAATCATAGATTTTGACGGTCACCGCGGCGTCCTTGCTCAGACGGTAGGTGATGTTGTAGGGCTGCCCGGCGACGGTGGGCCCGCTGCCGACGGGGGTGGGAGAGCTGCGCACCACGTGGAGATTGACGACGTCCACCTTAATGGGATACTGGCCTTCTCCCGGATAGGCGGAGGTCTGCTTGATCTCGACGTTTCCCGCGGTGTCGCTCTGGGTGTTGGTCTGCACCGTCGCCCTGAAGCCGTACTGCCCGTTGGATTTGCCGAATTCCCCCTCGATATTGTAAGCGCCGTCCCACCGGGTGCAGCGGTAGCCGCCTCCTGCAGGCAGGGTGTTGTCCGTCCCCGACCCCTCGGGTATCATGCTGCCCACATTGTAAAAGAAGACCGTGTAAACGGCCGGCGTGGATTCCTCGTCCAGGGCTTTGCCGCCCGGAACAAACTTGAACACGTCCAACTGCAGCGAATCCACGGCGAGAACCGCCGTGGTATTGTTTATGTATCCGATCTGGGCGCAAAGATGAAGATAGTTGTTTGGATAAGCCCCGGAGGCCGGGGATCTGTTTTCGAATTCCAGCCGGGGATCCGCCAGAGAGCGCGAGGAGAGATCGCACAGTCCGCTAAAGGTGGAGCACGATCCGCTTACCTGACCGCTCTCAAAACCGACCTTGAGATTTTTTATGAAAAGCTGGACCTGAGCGTGGAGGCCGGCGGGAAAAAAAGACGCAAAAACCCATCCGGCCGTCAGCGGCAATAGCGCCCGCAGAAGCCTCTTTGGAGAACTTCCCAGGCGTTTCATAGCTGGATATAAAGAACATCCCGGTTCTTCATATCCAAATGATAACCGAAGGCCGTTAATGAATTATTACTGAGTTGTTAAAAAAATGTTAAATGCAGGCCGTCAGGGGATAAGGATTTTATATTTCTTGAGCAAGGGTTTGCCCCCCTCTTTGGAGGGAGGCGCCAGCGCCCACAGATATTTTCCCGCGATGGTGAAAGCGAGAATCTCCGGAGCCATTTTGCGGGAGGAAAGCAATTTGAAGGAGTCTTCCTTGAAACGGTAATGAATCAGCTCGGCGGACGCCGAATCATAGGCCCATAAATCCGAGCCCACCCACTGCATGCCGGTCACGATCCGGCCGGCGCCCAAAGAGAAGGTTCTAAAGGATGGGTCCTGAGGATTGGGCACGCTTCTCAGCAAGCGGTTTTCAAACGGCTGGTAGGACCAAAGATAAACCCCGTCGAAGGCGATGGACGTCGCCAGATTTCCGGCTTCGGGCAGGGACAAAATCGCGCTGGAAGGGTCCTTGGGACGATGCCGCAGCACCTGCCCCTGGCCGAAATCCAAGGACCAGATGGAATCCCCGCCGAAGCTCAATGCCACCGGACGGTAAGAGCTCCTGTTCGCCAGCCCCACCACATGCACAAATTCCTTGGGCCGATCCGGGTTCAAAGCGAAAAGTCGGCCGCCATAATCCGCGATCCATAAAAGGGCCCCGTCGAAGGTGATGGCTTTGGCGTTTGGAACGTCCACCTCGGCGGCGGATTCGGATTTCAAAAAGATGCGGTGAAAATAGTTGCGATAAACGTGCGCGCTGACGCCGCCCAAAAGCCCCGCTATGCAGGCGGCCCACAAGGTCCTTTTAATCGCGCCCGCATAGGACACCCGCAGAGGCACGGGCTCGGCCGTCAATATCGGCGGCGCGGCGACCCCGCCTTTTAGGGCGAAGTGCTTGAGGAGCAAAGTCATCTTGGCGAGCCATTCCGCGGAGTCCTTCAAGACCTGGGACATCTGCGCGGCGAAGCCCAGCTCTTTGGCTTCTTGGATTCGCAGGTCTTTGTGCCAGGCCTCGCGTTCCGTGCGGAGCTTTTCCTCCCACAAAAGGAATTCGCGCCTCTGCAGCTCCCAGGAGGAGCGCTCCCGGTCCCACAATTCCCGCCATTGCCGCCGCTCTTCCTCCCACGTCGCCTTGGTGACGGCCAAGTGATCCTCCAGCTCCTTGACCTTGCGCAGCCCGTCCTCCCGCCTCTCATCCACGCTCGTCTTTTCGCGGCGTTCGCTCAACAACTCCTCCACTGTTTTTTGCAGCGCCTGCTCCAACTTGTGAACGGTCTCCTGGGCGCTCTGCTGCGCCCCTTCCAGCTTGCGCTGAAGCTGGTCTATCTGGGAGGATTTTTGGGTGATTTCGCGGCGAAGCTCTTCCCGCTTCTTTTCAGATTCGGCTTCCAGTTTTTCCAGGCCGTCGCGGAGCTCCGCCGTTTGTCTTTGCAATTTTTCTTCCCGCCGGCTCCAGGATTCCTGAAGGGACTTGTGCCGCTGCAGCTCTTCCTGAAGCTTTTCCTGCTCTTTGGCCAATTGCTTCTTGATCTGCTCAAATTTAAAATGCGCGCCGGCGCTTTCCTGCAGGTGGCCCTCGTTTTGAAGGGCCAGAGCCTTCTGAGCCTCTTCAATGCGCGCTTTATACTCCATCTCGTTGTTTAAAATTTCCTCCTGTGCTTGCGCGAAAGACGCGCGCATGACTTCGGCGGCTTCCTCCGCGCTTTTGATCCGCAGCCGCAAGTCCAAGATGACCTGTTCGCCGGACTCAAGCAGTTCCTGCATTTCGGCGATTTCGCGGTCGTGCCGCCTGCGAACCATCTGCATCGCCAACTGGAGCGGCTGACCGCGCCCGGCCGAGCCGCCGGAAATCTCAGATTCCGGCGGGCTCCCCATCAGACGCCCCCACGCCGCGTTCATCTGCTCGTCTATCTCTTTGGGATCCCAAGACATAATTTTTTCGCGGATCCTCGACGCCTCCCGCCATATAATCCTAACAGGCGGCCAAGAAATGTCAATATCTAAAATGTTAAATTTTCAGCGAAACTCTTGCGCGAACCGGCCGGGCGGGATTGAGGCGCCCCGTTTTTACTATAATTTGTGGTGGCCGCCCCCTGCGCAGTGCTTCGGGCACCCCTTGCCAGCGGCAAGGGACGAAGGGAGCGCCAGTGGCGCGTGTCGCCCGCGGTCCCGGATCAGCGCCTCAGGCGCCCTAAGTGCCGGGGCCTCTGGTCCCGGCCCCACAGGGGGGCCCCAGCTCGCTGGCCCCCATAGCTTAATGGATAAAGCACCAGCCTTCTAAGCTGGTAATCGATGTTCGATTCCTCGTGGGGGCAGTTATAAAGGGATAGTAATTAAGTGATATAGTGGGCGGAGCAAAAAGTGATCGAGTGGTACAGTGGTAGAGTGGCGAGAGAGAACAAGTGGTATAGCGGTATAGTGCTAGAGTGGGAACGGCTCAAGCGGCCTCGCAGGATAACCGCATCTGTGGTATCTTGTTCACTTTATCACTGTACCACTCTACCACTTTACCACTAATTCGTTCTTTATATGGTGGCCGTAGCTCAATGGCAGAGCGTCTGGCTGTGGCCCAGAAGGCTGCGGGTTCGATCCCCGTCGGCCACCCCACTTTGTACCTAGAAGGGAACACCGCCCCCCTTTCCCGGAGGAGTTCCAGGGGCACTTGCCTATGGCGGTTTCCGTCTGAAAAACCGCCGTTCCCCTTTTCGCTTTGCGGGTGTGGCATAGGAGGTAAATTCGGGGATAAGGGAGGGGAAAAGACCGCCCTGGCATCGTTTCTTCCACGGACTACCTCTTATGGGTGGCCGGCTTGGCCAACAGGCCACGGTTCAATCATCGGCATCAAGCCCAACGGCTTTGGTTTCCACATTACCGATAAGATTGTATTAAAAGGTACGGACAAGGAGTCTATCTATTTTGGTATTGTCGACGGGATTAAGGGCATTATCGAGAGAGGGAGAGAGAAATCATGAACGCCGTCAGAAAACCGGCCTTTCAAGGCGCCGTCTTAGGGTTCCTAAGAACGGCGTTTAACTTCTTCGCCGGTCTGCCGGCGTTTGATATTTTCCACTTGTTTCCAGATGCCCCTTTTACTGCAAGATATTCTATTCTTTCTCTATTGGACAGTAGCGGGATACATTTTTGGCTGGGCGTGGGGGCAGAAAAAGGCGCGGTATAGAGGGACGGCGATTGCTGCCGAGGACCTGGACAAGGCCGTGCAGGCTTTCATGGCCATTTTATTCGGAAGGACAACCCTATGATGACCGAAATTTGGTGGAAGGTTTTCTTAGCCAGTATCATCACGACCGTCATCCTGAAACTTTTAAGGAACAGCTCGGACATTTTTTTATTGTTCTCTGTCTCGTTTCTCAGCTGGGCTGCCGTCCTGATCACTGTTATCGCCGTTTCAGGCTGGTTGAACGAAAAACGC
>MGUX01000077.1 GCA_001800185.1 Elusimicrobia bacterium RIFCSPLOWO2_12_FULL_59_9 | reverse complement strand
CGGGACGTACTCCGGAACTTCCATGGCCTGCCCGCACGTCACGGGCCTGGCCGCGCTGGCGATCGCCCGCTACGGAGTTCGCGGCACGGACGCAGTCCGCGAAGCTCTGAGACCGGCCGCCGCCAAACTGCCCAAGCTGACCTCGGACCAGCAGGGCAACGGCCTCATCGACGCTTATAAACTGGTCACCGGCAGCAGCCTTTGATTCGCCAGCAATAAATATACGGCAAAAACCCCCGCGCTCCAAATGAGCGCGGGGGTTTTTTTACGCAAACCGCACGACTCGCGTTGGACTCGCCGCCGGGCGAAGGGTCTACGCCTGCGCCGGGGCGCGGCGCGACGGCCGCTTACCCGGCCACCGGCTTTACGAACGGCCTGTCGAAGATTGGCCCCCTGCCCCGAATTCCCACGCTGGGGAATTCCCCGCGCAACGCGCAGAACGGGCTTCGCCCTGGGTAAATATAGCGATCAAATTCTGGATGTGCCGACCGTCAACTCTCCATCCTCCCATTCCGCATCCACTTGGATAGGCTTGCAGCAGATCTCGCAATCATTGACGAAGGATTGAAATTCGGAACTGGGATCCAGGCCGATTTCAAAGTTCTCCCCGCAGTAGGGGCATTCGATTTCGCTCCACTGCTCCTCCGGCAAGGCCTTCACCTCTTCTTCGATGTATTGTTCCAATCTCATCGTTCCCCCGAACCTCCAAGCATTTTCCCCACCAGGAGTAGCATAACCCCATTTCCATATTTTTTCAAGTCCCCCCCTCCCTCTTTTAACCGCCGAACTCCCCATTGGCCTTTCCTCGCAGGCATTGCATTGCCAAATTGAAATTGCAATTTTCAATTTGGCAATTCGGACATTCTGAAGGCCTTTGTCCGCCGCGGAGACCGCGCGGGCTAGAACCTGGCGGCAGATGTCCTGAACGCCCTCCCAAGCCGCGACCCCTAGACCAAACTCTAATAAAGTCTTGACTTTTTTAGAGTTTTATCTAATACTATATTTATGCTCCGGCGCCTCGTCAGCCGCCATCTCGAAAAAATCATGGGCCACGGAAAAATGGCTTTCTTGAGCGGGCCCAGGCAGGTCGGCAAAACCACCCTGGCTCGTGAATTTCAGAAGATCTTTTCCCAAAGCCTCTATTTCAACTGGGACATCGTCACGGACCAAAAGCGGCTGCTCAAGAACCCTTACTTTTTTGAGGAAAGCGACCGGAACCCGGCCAAACCGTTTCTTGTCGTGCTCGACGAGATACACAAATATGCCCGCTGGAAGAATTACTTAAAGGGCGCGTACGACGGCTACCACCGGGACTTTCGCTTCTTGGTGACGGGCAGCGGCCGGCTCGATTTGTTCAAAAAGGGCGGCGACAGTCTGTTGGGCCGCTACCTGGCGGCGCCCCTCTTTCCGCTGTCGGTGGGCGAACTCTCCGGACACCTGCCCTCGTGGGCCCGTTTCAAGGAGAGCCTGCGGGACGCGCCGGCCGAGAAGCCGGCCGCCGCCGAAGCCTACGGGACTTTGTTTCGCTTCAGCGGCTTCCCCGAGCCGTTCGTCAAGGCCGATACCGGCTTCTACAACGCTTGGTTCCAGGAACGAAAAAGCCTGCTTGTCCGGGAGGACGTCCGGAGCGCCGCCAATATCCGGGAGATTTCATTGATGGAGGCGCTCTCGCATCTGCTCCCGGACAAGGTGGGAGCCCCTCTATCGATCAACTCTCTCAAAGAAGACGTCGGCGTCGCTTTCGAGACGGCGCGAGATTGGCTGCTGCTTCTCGAACAGTTTTTTTACATGTTCAGAATCACGCCGTTCGCGGGCTCGCTGGCCAGGACCCTGCGGAAAGAAGCCAAGGCTTACCTCTACGACTGGGTCGAAGTGCCCCAGGAGAGCTTCCGCTTTGAGAATATGGTCGCTCTCCATCTTCTCAAGGCCGTGCGAACATGGCGCGCCATGGGCGAAGGCGACATCGGGCTTCACTATGTTCGCGACAAGGAAAAAAGAGAGGTAGACTTCCTCCTCACCGAAAAGCACCGCCCGATCTGTCTTATCGAGTGCAAGCTTTCGGAGACGGATGTTTCTCCGGCCCTGAGCCATTACCAGGACAGGCTCCGGGTTCCCACGGCCGTCCAACTCGTCCATGCGGGCGGCATTTGCCGGAAGATCGCCCGCGCCGGCGCCACAAAGTGGGTCATTTCCGCCGACCGCTGGCTGAATTCGCTCCCCTGACGGGCCGCATCGCTGGACGCGAACGGCCGGGACGGGCGGGGATATGTTAAAATAGCGGACGCCGGTTCACGCGCCTCATGATCACCAACCACTCGCCGGTTTCTCAATTGCTTCGCTGCGCGAAATGCGGGAAAGTCATCCCGCAGTGGACCCAGGTCTGCCCCCAATGCCTGCATAAACGCACGGTCTTCCGGCGGCTCATCGGCTACATGCAGCCCTACCGCGCCGAGCTTTCCATCAGCCTGCTGCTGGCGGCGGTCCTGACCGCGCTCGAGCTCATTCCACCCTACATGACCAAGGTCCTCATCGACGACGTTTTGACCCTCCCCGGATATATGCCCCCGGAGGTTCTCGCGCAAAGACTGGAGTTGTTCGCGTGGATCATGGCCGGCATGCTGGCGATCTATGCCCTGACGGCCTTGGCGTCGATCGTCCGCAACTACCTCATGGAATGGCTCGGCGAAAAAGTCACCTACGACATACGGGAAGAGATTTACCGCACCCTGCACCGGCTCTCCTTGAGCTTCTACGATAAAAAGCAAACCGGGCAAATTCTATCCCGCGTGACCGGCGACACCGACCGGCTCCAGGTGTTCATCGCTGAGGGCTCCCAAGAGCTCGTGGTCGACGCTTTGGTTCTCATCGGCATCGGCGCCATCATGTTTTCGATGAACGCCCGCCTGGCGCTCTTGGCCCTCGCTCCCATGCCGGTGGTCGCCGTCGGCACATATTTCTTTGGAGTGAACATCCGCAAAATTTATCAGCGCGTCTGGCGCCGCTTTTCCCAGATGAACGCCCTTCTGACCGACACTCTCCCCGGGATGCGGGTGATCAAATCCTTCACCCGCGAAAATTACGAAATCGCCCGCTTCGGCCTGATCAATAAGTACCTCTTGCGGCACAGCGTGGAGGCGGCGACCGTCGCCGTGCGTTTCTATCCCAGCATGCAGCTCCTTTTGTCCCTGGGATTTGTCATCCTATGGGGGTTCGGGGGCTACATGATCCTGCACGGCGACGCGGGGCTGAGCGTCGGCGTTTTGGTCGCGTTTGTGGGCTACATGTGGCGCTTTTACGGGCCCCTGCAAAGAATCAGCCGCCTCAACCAGCAACTGCAGCGCGCCGCCACCTCGGCCGAAAGGGTCTTTGAGATCATCGACACGCCCTCCGACGTTTTCAGCCCGGCCGACGCCCCCGAGATGCCCGTCATCGACGGCCGGGTGGAATTTCAAAACGTCTCCTTCAGCTACGAGCCCCGGGAAGGCGCCGAGCTTGTCTTAAAAAACATCAATCTATCGGTCGCGGCGGGCCAAATGGCCGGCATCGTGGGCTCCAGCGGCGTCGGCAAAACGACGCTGGTCAACCTCATCAACCGTTTTTACGACCCCTCCGAGGGCCGCGTTTTAATCGACGGCAGGGACGTAAAAGGCGTGCAGCTTAAAAGCCTCCGGCGCCAAATCGGAGTGGTCCTGCAGGAGCCCTATATATTTCACGGGACCATCCGGCAAAACATCGGCTACGGCAAGGCGGGCGCCTCGGAAAAGGAGATCGTCGAAGCCGCCATGGCCGCCAACGCGCACGCCTTCATCATGAAATTCGCGGAGGCCTACGACACCGAGGTCGGCGAGAGGGGCGTGCGCCTTTCGGCCGGCGAGAAGCAGCGCCTGGCCATCGCGCGGGCCATCCTGAACGATCCGCGCATCTTGATCCTGGACGAGGCGACCTCTTCGGTCGACACCGAAACGGAATCGCTCATCCAAGAGGCCTTGAACCGGCTGACGAAAGGCCGCACGACTTTGGCCATCGCCCACCGCCTCTCCACCCTTCGAAACGCCGATAAAATTTTCGTGCTTGATGGCGGCCGCATCGCCGAAGAAGGAAACCACGAGGAGTTGATGGCGCGCGGCGGCATCTACGCCCGGCTCTGCCGCCTGCAGGCGGAGCTCTCACGCGTGAGGGCGCTTTAGAAACTAATCCTATGCGCGAGATTTTAAAATGGAAAGATTTGCCGGCCGGAGAGTTCCGCTTGGAGCGGGGCGCGGACGCCCGGCTCAGCCTGGAAGCCGGGGGCAATAAATACGAGGGCGTCCGCCTGCGGCCGATGTTCCCCTTAAGCCGTCCGCTGCGCTGGATTCAGGTCTCGGACGCGGACGGCGGGATGCTCGGGGTCATCAACGACCTGGCGGAACTTCCGCCGGAACTCGGGACGCTTCTGGCCGAAGACATCGGCCGCG
The DNA here is from genome assembly GCA_001800185.1 of Elusimicrobia bacterium RIFCSPLOWO2_12_FULL_59_9. Classification (GTDB taxonomy): domain Bacteria; phylum Elusimicrobiota; class Elusimicrobia; order O2-12-FULL-59-9; family O2-12-FULL-59-9; genus O2-12-FULL-59-9. The sequence goes on along the minus strand of MGUX01000077.1, from coordinate 5,107 downwards.
TTTTGAACATTTCCGTCATCAAAACAATTCACTCGATAAAGTCCCGATACGGCATCATGGATTGGGACGTGGAAACGGATCGCGGCCGCTCCGTTTTTGAGGTCAACGACCGGGATCACATCCGGGAGTTCCCGAGAAATAAAATTTACGTCAAGGACGTGGAAGGAAACCGCTACGTCATCCCCGACTCCAAAAAGCTCGACGTCAAAAGCTGGGAGCGCCTCGAAGCCGTGTTATAACCGGGAATTTGTTATAATCTGAAAAAATCCGCCATGCACTACCGGACTTTGGGGAAAACAGGCTTGGCCGTTTCCGAAATCGGATTCGGCGCGTGGGGAATCGGCGGGTCCTATTGGGGAAAGACCGACGACGCCGAGTCCCTCAAGGCGCTGCGCGCCGCTTTTGAGGGCGGCGTCACTTTTTTTGACACCGCCTACGTATACGGGGACGGGCGCAGCGAGCGCCTGATCGCCCAGGCGCTCGCCGGCGCGGGAAAAAAAGCGGCCGTCGCCACCAAAATCCCCCCGCTCAATATGCGCTGGCCCGCGGATCCAAAAACCCCCCTAAGCGAGGCCTTCCCTCCGGACTGGATTACGCTCGCCACCGAGCGAAGCCTCAAAAATCTTGACACAGACTGCATCGACCTGCAGCAGTTTCATGTCTGGACGGATGCCTGGCTCAAGGACCCCCTCTGGGACAAGACCTTCGAGACCCTGCTGCGGCTCAAAAGCGCCGGGAAAATCAGATTTTGGGGAGTATCCATCAACGACCACGCCCCAAACTCCGCCGTCGAGCTCGCAGCCTCCGGGGCGGCGGATTCCGTGCAGGTCATTTTCAACCTCTTTGACCAAAGCCCGGAGGAAAAACTTCTGCCCCTTTGCCGCGAAAAGGGCGTGGGCGTGATCGCGCGTTGTCCGTTCGATGAAGGCAGCCTGGCAGGGCTGCTTTCCCCCGCGACGCGCTTTGAGCCCGGCGATTTCAGGGCCGATTACTTCGCGGGAGCGCGCCTGAGCGAGACGCTCGAGCGCGTCGGCCGGCTGAAATCGGCGCTGCTTGAAAACGGCTCCAAGAATGGGACGATGGCTCAGGCCGCGCTGAAATTCTGCTTGAGCCACGCCGCCGTCGGAACGGTCATCCCCGGCATGAGAAAGACCGCCCATGTGGCCGAAAACATCGGCTCCTCGGACGGCCGCGCCTTCGCGCCGGACGCGCTGGCAACGCTTCGCCGGCACGCTTGGAGCAGAAACTTCTATCAACCGGGCTAGACTTTCCCGGAAAGCATGAGGACCCACACATGAAAAATCCGACTTCCTTTTCCGCCGTGCCGCTTAAATCAAACGCCTTCCCCTTGGCGGCGGCCCTATGGGCGGCCGTCTGGGCTTGCGGATGCGCCACCTCGGCCGGGGCACAAAGAACGCAGACTCTCGAAAACCAGGTCCAGGCATTGCAGCAGGAACTCCGGCAAGCGAAGGAAAACGGCGAGAAAGAGGTCAAACAAGCCGCTCAGGGCAAAGCCTCCTTGGCGTTCCTGCTGGAGGATGCCGGGGCGAAAATCAATACCATGGAGCAAAGGGTCCAAGAGCTGGAGCGAAGCAACCGCACCCTTCAAAGCCTGCCGGAAAACAGCAAGAAGGACCAGCGCGGTGAAATCGCTAAGTTGAGCAAAGAAAACGACGCCTTGGGCAAGGCAAAGACCGACTTGTACGACCGTCTGAGCAAACAAGTGCTTAGAAAAAAAGAGCTCCAAGACGATCTGGACGCACAGAAAAAGGAAAACCGAAGCTTGGCCAACAAGCTCTTCGTCATGCAAATCGCCCAGGAGCGCCTTCAAAAGCAGCTCGCTCAAGCGCCGGCGGAGGCCTCCCAGTCCGCCCCGGCCGCGCCGGCGGGCGCATCGGCCGCATCCTCCAAAGCTCCGCCTCCGGAAGACATGGACGCTCCCGCGGAGCCGGTGAATGACCCCTTATTGAAGGAATTAGAAACCTTGGAAAAAGACCTTTCCAAGGAATTGAGCAGCGACGCCGTGCAAATCACCCAAACTCCGAAGAGCCTCATCCTCAGCGTCCCCTCCGACGCCCTTTTTGACGCCGGCGCAAAGGTGGACGCCAAAACACGCTTGGAAATCAAGCCGGCGGGGCAAAAGACGCTGAAAAAAGTGGCGGCAGCTATGAAAAAAATATCCGAAAGGCCGGTCCGCGTCGAGGCCAATACCGACAACACCCCGGTTTCATGGAATGCCGTCAACCGCTACAGCAGTTTATGGGATTACAGCGCGGCCTGCGCCACTTTGGTCGCGGAATACCTCCATCGGGAGGGAGGCATCAACCCTAGAATGCTCAGCGCAGTAGGCTATGGCGAACACAGGCCCTTGGAGTCCAACGACACCGCGGAGGGGCGCCATGTGAATCGCCGCATCGAGATCGTCCTGGACACCGCCGGCGCGGCCGATCTCCCCTTCTCTCCCCCGGAACCGTGATGTCGGCTGGAAAAATCGTCTCCATCGCCAAGCTGGCCCGGCTCAGGAAGGGTTGGCGAAAAACCGGCAGAAAGGTCGTCTTCACCAACGGCTGCTATGACCTGCTCCACGCCGGCCACGTGCACCTGCTGGAAAAAGCGAAAGCGTTCGGCGACATTTTGATCGTCGGGCTCAACTCCGACGCGTCGGTGCGCAAGCTCGGAAAATCGCCCGAGCGGCCGATCAACGCCCAAAGATCGCGGGCGCGGGTGGTGGCGGCGTTGGAGAGCGTCGATTACGTCGCCTTGTTCAACTCCGAGACGCCCGCGGCTCTCATCCGGACGCTCAGGCCGGACATTCTGGTTAAAGGCGCCGATTACCGGGCCGGCGAAATCGTCGGACGGCTGGACGCCGGCAAAACGGTGCGCATCCCCCTAAAAAGGGGATTTTCCACCACCGGACTCATCCGCAAAATTAAAAAATTCGACTGACCCGGCGACCCGTATGCCCCCCATCATTATTTTAGCCAACGGCGAAATGCCGCCGCCGCAATTCCTCAAAAAGCTCTGCCGGAAAGCATCGGCCGTCGTATGCGCCGACGGCGCCTACGCCAAAGCCGTCCAGCAGGGCCTCTTCGCCCGCTGGATCGTGGGCGATATGGATTCGCTGCCCCCCGAAACGCCCATCGGCCGCGGGACCGTGGTGGTCTACGACGCGGATCAAGACTGCTCGGACCTGGAGAAATGCATCAAACTCATCGCCGGAGGCCGGCCCATGGCAAAATACGCGCCGCCGCCTCAAGAGCTATGGCTCCTCGGCGCCGCCGGCGGCCGCGTGGATCACACCCTCGCCGCCCTGAGCCTGACGGAAAAATATTCCAGGCCGGGGCTAAAAATCGTGATCTGGGACGGCGCCAGCCGCATCGAGCTGATTTCTGGAAAGAGCGTATTTGTCGCCAAGCGGGGAGCCCTGATTTCCCTTTTCCCCCTGGGCAAGGCTCTGGTGAGCACCCATGGCCTAAAATTTCCGCTCAAAAAAGAATGGCTGGCCGCCGGCAGCCGGGGCGTGAGCAACCGGGCGGTGTCCCGGCGCGTCAGCGTTGAAGCGCACCGCGGCCGGCTCTGGCTCGTGCAGGCCCTGTAGTTTCCTTCCCCATGTTATCCGCATTGGATCTGAGCATCGTCGCCGTTTATCTGGCGGCCGTCTTATTTGTCGGTTTTCGGGCGGCCAAGAAGCTCCGGACCGGCCAAGAGGATTATATCCTGGCCGGCCGCACGCTCACCCTTCCCTTATTTGTGGCCACGTTGGTGCCGACTTTCTATGGAGGCGTCTTGGGCGTCGGGGAATACGCCTACCGCTACGGGCTCAGCAATTGGGTGATCATGGGCGCGCCCTATTATCTTTTCGCCGCCGTCTACGCCTTCTTTTTCGCTGGCAAGGTGCGCCTGGCCGAAGGGATGACGATTCCAGACCACCTGGAAAAAATCTACGGACGGAAGGCGGCGCTTTTCGGGGCTCTGCTCGTTTTCATCCTGACCATCCCCGCCGCCGAAGTGCTGATGCTGGGCATCCTCCTGCAATGGATCAGCGGGCTCCATCTGGGCTTCTGCGTCGTCGCCATCACGGCGCTGTGTTTTTCTTTTATTTACAAGGGCGGGTTCCGCTCCGATGTGTGGACGAACGCGCTTCAGTTCTTCTGGATGTTCGCGGGCTTCGCCCTCATCCTCCCTTTCGCATTCTCCAAAGCGGGGGGCGCCGGCGGCTTAAGCGGGGCTCTGCCCCCCCTGCACCTGAGTTGGCATGGCGGCAACCCCACAAGCAAGATTTTCGTCTGGTACCTCATCGCGCTTTGGACTTTAATTGACCCCGCCTTCCACCAGCGCGCCTGCGCCGCTGAAAATCCACGGACGGCGCGACTCGGGATTCTCGTCTGCATCGGATTTTGGTTCCTCTTCGACGCCATGAGCACCAGCGCGGGTTTATTTTCCCGGGCCATACTCCCGCCCCTGGAAAACCCCCTTTTCGCCTTCCCGGAGTTGGCCGGCGCCCTTCTGCCCCCCGTGGTCAAGGGTCTTTTCTTCGCCGGGATGATCTCTTCCATGCTGGCGTCGCTTCAAGCGGACGGTTTCCTCTCGGCCATCACTTTAGCCAAAGATATTGCCGGCAGGCTGATACCGGCGGGACCGGAAGAGACGGCGCCGCGCCGCGATGAAAGAGCCTGGATCAGGGCGGGACTCATCGCCTCGGGGGTGCTGGCCTGCATTCTAGCGCTCATGATGCCCTCGGTGGTGGAGTTGTGGTACACGATAGGAAGCACCGTGATTCCGGGGCTTTTATTCCCCATCTTGGGCTGCTATTTTCCGGCCTGGCGGGTGTCAGGAAACATGGCCCTAGCCGCGTCCGTATGCGGCTGGTGCTTCTCCCTGGCGGCCTTTTTACACCCCCCTCTCTTCGGCAACGTAGAGCCCATGCTCCCCGGCCTAGCCGCCGCCGCCGCCCTCTGGTCCGCCAGCCTGCTTCTTAAATCACGAACCAAAAACTGACCGAATTACCCACGGATTTCTTTATTCGGGGGGCCTGCCGCCGGGTTTGCCCCCCTATGGGCCTCCCCTTTACAGCCACCCCAGCAAACCGCGGGGTCAGGTCTTGCGT
>MGUX01000076.1:80-5338 GCA_001800185.1 Elusimicrobia bacterium RIFCSPLOWO2_12_FULL_59_9 | reverse complement strand
TCGGCCAATACCTGGCGCCTTCCTCCGGACACTTGCCCATCCGCCGTTTTTATACTATAAAAGATTTTTCGGAGATCAAGGAGGCCGCTCTCGGCATGGGTTTTTCCGAGGTTTTCAGCGGTCCGCTCGTCAGGTCCTCCTACGATGCCGGAGCGATGATGGAGAAAATCAAACGATGAAGCGCACGGTTCTTTATGAGGAGCATGTGAAGATGGGCGGCCGCCTGGTTGATTTCCACGGCTGGGAGCTCCCCGTCCAATTTTCGGGCATTTTGGAGGAGCACGGCGCGGTGCGCGGAGCCTGCGGCGTTTTCGACGTTTCGCATATGGGCCAGGTGTTCGTCAGCGGGCAGGAGGCGCTGGGTTTCTTGCAGAAAATCAACTCCAACGACGTCTCCAAGATCGGCCCCGGCAAGGCCGTCTACTCGCATCTGCTCAACGAAAACGGGGGCGTAGTCGACGACGTGATCGTTTCCTGCCTGGAGTCGCGCAGCTATCTGGTCGTGGTCAACGCGGCGACGACCGAAAAGGACGTGGCGTGGTTTAAGCGCCATGCCTCCGGGTTCAAGGCCGCGGTGGAGCCGGCCAGCGAGCGCTATGCGATGGTCGCGCTCCAGGGCCCCCGCTCGGAGGCCGTCGTGCGCCGGCTTTTTCCCGAGGCCGCGGCTCTGCCGCGCTTCGGCATCAAGACTCAGCAGGCGGAGGGGCGGGAGGTTTTCGTCAGCCGCACGGGCTACACCGGCGAGGACGGCTTTGAATTCATCGCCCCCAACGAGAGCATGCCGGCTCTGTACCGGAATTTAGTGGAGCATGGAAAAAAGGAAGGGCTTGTGCCCTGCGGCTTGGGCGCCAGGGACACTTTGCGCCTGGAGGCCGGCTACCTGCTTTACGGTCAGGACGTCGATGATGAGCACACTCCCCTGGAGGCGGGCTATGGCTGGGTCGTCAAATGGAACAAGGGGGATTTTATCGGCCGGGAAGCGTTGCTCCGGCAAAAATCGGAGGGCTTGAAAAGAGGGTTGATCGGTCTGGAACTTTTGGACCGGGGCGTGCCCCGGCCGTCTTATCCGTTCTTCCAGGGTTCGCGCCGGCTGGGCGAGCTCGCCAGCGCCACCTTCTCTCCCACGCTCAAAAAGGGCATCGGCGTCGGCTACGTCGATCGCCCCGGCGAAGCCCCGGCCTTCAAGGACGTTTCGGTTTTGATCCACGGCCGCAAGGCGCCGGCCCGCGTCGTCCCTCTTCCTTTTTACAAGACCGCCGCCAAGGGGGAAAGGAGCCTTTATGTTCAATCCTGAAATTTGCCTTTACGCCAAGTCGCACGAGTGGGCGCATGTGGACGGCGAATCGGCCACGGCCGGAATCTCCGACCACGCCCAGCATGAGATCACCGATGTGGTTTACGTGGAGCTGCCCCAGGTGGGGCGGGTCGTCGAACAAGGCAAGCCCTGCGCCGTGGTCGAGTCGGTCAAGGCCGCTTTCGACGTCTACTCCCCGTTTTCCGGCGAGATATCCGAGGTCAACGCCGAGCTCGCGAGCCACCCGGAGTGGGTCAATCAGGCCCCCCACGGCCAGGGCTGGTTTTTCAAAGTCAGGCTGGCGAAACCGGGCGAGAAGGAAAACCTGATGTCTTTTGAGCAATACCGGGAATTCATCAAAACCGGCAAATAACAATGTTCGTCCCCACCACCGAAAAAGAAAGGCAGGAAATGCTCAGGAAAATCGGCGTCGGCTCCTTTGACGAGCTCGTCGGCTCGATTCCGGAGAAGGCGAGGAATCCCGCCTACCGGCTTCCCAAGGCCCTGACCGAAATGGAGTTGGCCAGGCACATGGAGGCGCTCGGCGCCCAAAACCGGCTGCCGCTGTCATTTTTGGGCGGCGGCGCCCAGGAGCATTACATTCCCGCCGCGGTTTGGGCAGTGGCGCTGCGTGGGGAGTTCGCCACCGCCTACACCCCCTATCAAGCGGAGGCGAGCCAGGGAACTTTGCAGCTCATTTACGAATTTCAGAGCATGGTGTGCCGGCTTTTGGAGATGGAAGTCGCCAACGCCTCGCACTATGACGGCGCGAGCGCCCTGGCCGAAGCGGTGAACGTGGCGTTGCTCGATTTTGACGGCCGCAATCCGGGTCGGAGAGGGGCGGTCAAAAAAGTCATTTTTCCGGAGACCCTCCATCCGCATTACCGCGCGACGCTCAAGACCTATTTCCATCAGCGCGCGGACGTGCGCTTGGAGTGCCTGCCCTGCCCGGACGGGACGCTGGCCCCCTCGGTTCTGGCCGGCTACGTGGACGATTCGACCGCCGCGGTGGCGGCCTCCTGCCCGAATTTTTTCGGCCTATTGGAGCCGGCGGGCGAACTCTGCCGGGCGGCTCACGCGCGCGGGGCGCTTTTCATCGCCTGCGTGGATCCGGTCGGCATGGGGATTTTGGAGCCGCCGGGAAGCTACGGGGCCGACCTCGCCGTGGCCGAAGGCATTGGACTTGGCATCCCGCCCTCTTTCGGCGGCCCCTCGCTGGGCCTGGTGGCGGCCAAGCGATCGCTTTTAAGGAAAATGCCGGGCCGCTTCTGCGGATTGACGGCCGACCGGGACGGCAGGCGCGGCTACGTGCTGACCTTGCAGGCGCGCGAGCAGCACATCCGCCGGGAAAAATCATCCTCCAACGTCTGCACCAATCAAGCTTTGTGCGCCACGGCCGCGACCATCCATATGGCGCTCTTGGGACCCGAAGGACTGCGGGAAGCGGCCGAGCTGTGTTATGGCCTCAGCCATGAGCTCGCCTCCGCCCTGGCGGACATCCCCGGCTTCCGGCTCAAATTCGGCGGCGCTTCTTTCTACAACGAGTTCGTGCTGCAATGCCCGCAGGACGCCTCCCAGGCGCAAAAATTCCTTCTCAAGGACGATATTTTAGCCGGCTACCCGTTGGGAGCGGATTATCCGTGGCTCAAGGACTGTCTCCTGGTGTGCGCCACCGAGACGAAGACGCGGGCCGATTTGCGCCGCCTGGCGGAGGCGGCGCGGAAATTGCCCGTCGCCGCGGCCAGGTAGAAAAGAGAAAAATGATCAACCAAGGCGAAGCGACCATTTTTGAAAAATCCGTGCCGCAACGGCGGGCCATTCGGTTCCCGGCGACCGAGGGCCTGCCCTCCTCCAAAGACGGCCTTCCCGCGGAGCACCGGCGGGCGGCGTCGGCCGCGCTGCCCGAGGCCTCCGAGTTGGACGTGGTCCGCCATTACACGCGCTTGTCGCAGCTCAATTTCAGCATCGACACCCACTTTTACCCGTTGGGCTCCTGCACGATGAAATACAACCCGAAGATAAACGATCAAATCGCTTTGGGGCCGCGCTTCTCGAAGCTGCATCCGCTTCAGCCGGATGAAACCGCGCAAGGGATATTGGAGGCGCTGTTCCGCCTGGAGAGGGCTCTGTGCGAGTTGTGCGGCATGGACGCCTTCACCCTTCAGCCTTCGGCCGGAGCGCAGGGCGAGTTTGTCGGCGTGCTTGTCGCGCGCGCCTACCACCAGAAGCGGGGCGAAAACCGCACCGAGATTTTGATTCCGGATTCGGCGCACGGCACCAATCCCGCCTCGGCCAGCTTGGGGGCGCTCACGCCAATCAGCGTGCGCTCCAACGCAAGAGGCCGCTTGGATCTGGCCGATTTCAAAAGCCGCCTGAGTCCCAAGACGGCCTTGGTCATGCTGACTGTTCCCAACACCTTGGGGTTGTTTGAAGACGACATTCTGGAGATCGCCGAGGCCGCCCACCGCGCGGGGGCGCTGCTCTATATGGACGGGGCCAATTTCAACGCGCTGGCGGGGCTGGTCAAACCCGGAGATTTGGGCGTCGACATGGCGCATTTAAACCTGCACAAGACTTTCTCCACTCCCCATGGCGGAGGAGGGCCCGGAGCGGGCCCGCTCGGGGTGAAAAAGCATTTGGAGGATTTTCTTCCGGTGCCGCGCGTTGTCGAGGAAGCCGGCCTCTACCGCCTGCGCGGCGATTTTCCGCTCTCCGTCGGCCGGGTGCGGGCGTTTTTCGGCAACGTGGGCGTGCTCGTCCGGGCGTATTGCTACCTGCGCCGCCATTCGGCCAAGGAATTCCGTCAGATTTCCGAATCCGCCATCCTGCATGCCAACTATCTCAAGGCTCTGCTCAAGCCCGCCTTTGAAGCTTTCGTGGATGAGCCGTGCATGCACGAGTGCATCCTGCAGACCGATCCCAAACGCATGAACGGCGTGCGCACTATGGACGTCGCCAAGCGGCTCTTGGAATACGGCTTTTACGCTCCCACGGTGTATTTTCCCTTGATCGTCCCGGAGGCGATGATGCTGGAGCCGACGGAGACGGAGTCCAAACAGACCCTCGATGAATTCGCGCGGGCGATGCTGGCCATCGCCGAGGAGGCCCGCAAGACGCCGGAGCGGGTCAAAGCCGCTCCCCAGAGCTTGCCGGTCAAAAGACTCGATGAGGTGGGCGCGGCGCGCAATCCGGACCTGAGTTGGCCCGGCAGGGTCTCAAGCTCCTAACCCGAATTCCCCAGTTGGGAATTCGCCCGCAGGGCCGTTCGCAGCGCTCGCGGCGCCTGGCGCGCCAGAGGCGCATTCTCCGGCCGTCGCTGTAAAACAGCGACGGGGTTGTCCGGCGCCTCGGAGAGCTCGGCGCACTTGGCGTGCCAGAGGCGCCTGCTCCGGCGCCGCAGGCGCAAGCACGCTGGAGGCCACTGGCCTCCCGGCTAGTGCCCGAAGCTCTGCGTAGGGCGCAACCGCAGTTGCATAATTTTGTGCGGTACTTTCAGATGAGAAAGAGGCTGCAACTGAGGTTTTCGGGCTAATGCTTTTTTTGGTGGAAGCCGCCCCCGCCCTCGGCGCGGCCGAACAGATGGCCTTAGACGAGGTCCTGCTCGGCCTGCCTTCCGGCGACGCCTTTTTGCGTTTTTACCGGTGGAAGTCGCCGGCCATGACTTTCGGTTATTTTCAGAGCTACGGCGACGTTTTGCCCCTGGCCCGCGCGGCCGGCGTCCCGGATGGGCAGATCGTGCGCCGTTCTTCCGGCGGCGGGGCGGTGGCGCACGGGCGCGACCTCACGTTTTCCATCGTGACCTCGTGGGCGGGTTTCGGCCGGCCCAAGGAGCTTTACCGGCGCGTGCATGGCGCCGTGTGCGAGGGGCTTCGCTCCCGTCGCTTGGAGGTGGGGCTCTACAGCGGAATTGCCGGATCCGCTGCAGACGGGCAGATCGGGTGTTTTCAGAAACCGGTCGAGCTCG
>MGUX01000076.1:0-71 GCA_001800185.1 Elusimicrobia bacterium RIFCSPLOWO2_12_FULL_59_9 | reverse complement strand
CCGCCGACGGCCGCAAGGTTTTGGGCGGCGCGCTTCGGAAATCCGGCGGGCGGGTTTTATATCAAGGCTCG
>MGUX01000075.1 GCA_001800185.1 Elusimicrobia bacterium RIFCSPLOWO2_12_FULL_59_9 | reverse complement strand
AACGCCGGCTTCCATGGAGGAAGAGCCTTTGCCGATGGAAGAAGAGGCCCCCGCGCCCTTGGATGAGGAGCCGATGGAGCCCATCGATGAATCGGCCCCCGCGATGAACGAGGATGTCCCCGAACCGGCGGAAGAGCAGGCGCCGGGGATCGAAGAAGAGCCTTCCCAGATTCCGGACGAAGATGCGCCGGAGCCTCTGGAAGAGCCGTCCGAAGACAAAATGGATTTATAGCCGCGCGCGGGAGCGGGAGGCTTGGTTTTTGAGGGTGATGCCGTGCGCGGCGGCGCCGGGCCGCGGCGATCCCCGTCAGCGGCGCGGCGCACTTGACAGCCAAGCGATTTTTTATCAGTATATATCCCGAAAAAAGCATCCCATTGCGCGTATTTGTCCAAGGAGCCGCCGTTGATGCCGGGAGAGCCGATCACAAGAAGAAATTTCCTATGGGTGGGGTGGAGCGCATTGGCGACGTTTTTCGCCGCCTCCGCCGCGGCCAGCGCGCGCTTCCTGTTTCCCAACGTGCTCTACGAACCCTCCCAAAAGTTCAACGCCGGGAGGGCCAAAGATTATCCCGTCGGCGTGTCGACGCGGTGGACCAAGCTGCAGCGGGTGTGGATCGTGCGCAATGAAAAGGGCATTTACGCGCTGTGGGCCCGCTGCACGCATCTGGGATGCACGCCCAATTGGTTCAACGACCAGGGGCGATTCCGCTGCCCCTGCCACGGCTCCAATTTCAGCCCCGAAGGCGACGTGATCGCCGGCCCCGCCCCCAAGGCGTTGTGGCGCTGCAAGGTGGAGTTGGCCTCCACGGGGGATTTGATCATCGATAAGGCCGTGCTGGAGGACCGCCCCGGTTTCCGGGAAGGCCACGTCTATTTTGTGGATGTTTGACGCATGCTAGACCTCGACGAAATTTCCAAAAAAGTTTACGAGACGCAGGTGTGGCGCAGCATATTCCGCCACTCCCCCTGGAAGGACGCTCCCCGCGACCGGATGCGCCATATTGTGGACAATATTTGGCTGCACCTGCACCCGGCCCGCATCCGCCCGCGCGCCGTCAAGGTGAGCTACAGTTGGGGGCTGGGCGGAATTTCCTTCATGCTCTATTTGATCCTGACGGTCACGGGCGTGCTGCTGATGTTTTATTACCGCCCGACGGTGGAGTTGGCCTACCAGGACATGAAGGACTTGGAATTCGTGGTGACGCTGGGCAAATTCCTGCGCAACGCCCATCGCTGGTCGGCGCACGCCATGGTCTTGATCGTCATCCTGCACATGGTGCGGGTATTTTTGACCGGCGCCTACAAAAAACCGAGGGAATTTAATTGGGGCATCGGCGTCCTGCTGCTGACCATCACCTTGTTCCTTTCCTTCACCGGCTATTTGCTGCCGTGGGATCAACTCGCCATTTGGGCGGTGACGGTCGGCACCAATATGGCCGGCGCCACTCCCTTCATGGGCAACGAGGGCCCTTTCAGCGGCTTGTTGGGAATGCGGGTCAACAACGACGTGCGCTTCGTCCTTTTGGGCGGGACCACCGTCGGGGCCAGCACTTTGATCCGTTTTTACGTGCTCCACTGCGTCCTGGTCCCGTTGGTGGCCGGGGCGCTGATGATCGTCCATTTCTGGCGGGTCCGCAAAGATTCCTTTTCCGCGGCGCCGCTTGAGGCCGATGAGGAGAAGCTCGACGTCTGGCCGCACTTGATCGTGCGCGAATACTTGGCGGCGGCCCTCACGATTTTGGCCATCTTTTTGTGGAGCGTGCTGCAGAACGCCCCCTTGGAGGAGCTGGCCAACGCGACCGTGACGCCCAATCCTTCCAAAGCCCCTTGGTATTTTGTGGGCCTGCAGGAGCTCCTGGTTTATTTCGACCCTTGGATCGCGGGCGTGATCATTCCCAACGTCATCATCGTCGGCTTGGTCGCCATGCCGTTTATCGATGTCAATCCCAAAGGGGTCGGCTACTACTCCTTAAGAGAGCGGCCGCTGGCCAATACGATGTTTCTTTCCGGCATCTTTCTGTGGTTTTTGCTGATTTTCATAGGATACTTCTGCCGCGGGCCCAACTGGGGCTGGTATTGGCCGTGGGAAAGCTGGCTGGCGCACAAGCCGCTTCCGCCGCCCACCTGGGATTTGCCCGCTTGGGCCGGCGCGTCGCTCATGATTTTCTACATGGCCTTCGGCATGGCGGCGCCAAGGCTCATCGGCGGCGAGATTTCCTGGAGCCGGGCCATCGGCGCTTTTGTGGCGCTCTTCCTTCTGGCCGTGGGAGGGCTCAAGATATTCACCGCCTTGGCGGCGGCCAAGCTTCTCATGCTGGGATTTTTCATATTTATTTTCTTCCTGCTGGGCTTTCTTTTTCCCCAGCGCTATTTAAAGGGCCTGGACCTGGCGCGCTACGCGCTCACGATGAGCCTGATTCTGATGATGTTGGGCGTGCTGCTTAAAATCGGCCTGCGCCTGGGCTTCGACATCAAGTATGTTTTGAGCCTGCCGCAATTTAATTTCAATATCTAGCCTTATGCGAAAGCTCTTCTATATCTCAAACTTCGGCATCCTGGGCGTCTTCCTGTTGGCCATCGGCCTCGACCATAAGCGTGAATGGAAGAAGCATCAAAGGGGTTATTATGAGATGGAAGCCGCCCGGCTTGAAGAGGAGCTTAAATCCGCCGGGGATGAAGCGGAGCGCAAATCCATCCAGTCGCAGATCCGAAGCTTCCGGCGGCGCCCGCTGGAGATCAAGCAGATTATCACGCCGGACCTCGGCCGGGTCGACCGCTGCGTGACCTGCCACGTGGGGATGGACGAGTTTACCAACCCGTCGTTGAGCAATCCGTTTGCCGAGCATCCCTTCAAGGCTCATCCGAAGTCCATCGCGAAGTCGCATTCCTTTCAGCAATACGGCTGCGTCGCCTGCCACGCCGGCCAGGGCCTGGCCACGACGGCGGAGGCGGCCCACGGGCAGGTCGAGCACTGGGAGGAGCCGCTTTTGAAGGCGCCGTATCTGGAGGCGGCCTGCGCCAAATGCCATGGAAATTTCGAGTCCCTCTCCGAAACCAAGACGGCCGCTCTGGGCAAGAAGCTCTTTGAAAAGCACGGCTGCATCGGCTGCCATGCCGTCAACGGCCGGGGGGGCGTCATCAGCGTCGACCTGGGCGACATTGCCGACAAGCCTTTGGCCCGGATAGATTTCTCCAAGTCCGGTTTGGACCGCAAGGATTGGAACATCAAGAACTGGATAGAAACGCACTTGACCAAGGACCCGATGGAACTGGTTCCAAACGACCCGGAGGGGCATTTGGGAGAGCCCATTTCGCCTTCCGGAATGCCGCCTTTCGCCGGAGAGATCAACGCGGCGCAGGCTCAGGCGATCACCACTTACCTTTTGACCATGTCCAAGCAGCCGCTGCCGCACACCTATTATGTGCCCGGGGCGCCGGCCAAAGAGCGCTCATCGGGCGACCCGGCCAAGCGCGGGCAAATGGTTTTTGAAAAGTACGGCTGCGCGGGCTGCCACGGTTTGGGCGGGGCCGCGGGCCGGAGAAACTTCAACGCCCTGGCCGACAAGCAGACGCGCATGGAGGACGGCAGGGTTCCCTCGCTGGTCAGAGTCGTCGGCACGTACTCGCCGGAGGAGCTGAAGAAAAAGATTCAGGAGGGCGTGCCTTCCTCCGCCATCTCGAAATTCAAGCCGGAGGGCCCGACGCCGCCGCTTTATATGCCCGGCTGGAGCGAGAAGATCAAGGGGCCGGAACTCGACGATTTGGCGAGCTATTTATTTTCCGTTGCGGATCAGGATTCCGGGGGATGGTAGGGCAAGGGGGAGAGCTATGAAAAAGACGGCGATCGCGGCGTTGATTCTTGGCGTAGCCTTTTCGGTCGGCGCGTTGGCCGCCAAGGAAGGGGAGGACTTGGCCGGCGAGCAGCCTGTGGCGGCGGAGGAGAAAAAGGAAGCCAAAGGCGAAGAAGAAGCGAATTTTTGCGCCAAGCTGATGGCCGGCGGCGGCGAGAAGAAAGCCGGGAAGAAAGACGCCAAAATGGACGCGGCCGAGTTGGAAAAGCAGAAGGCCCTGCAGAGCCCCTATCCCAACGACTGCGGGCCGGAGACCCTGGACGTCTCCAAATACCCCAAGGAGGCGCAGGCGGGCTACAAGCTCCTGTCCCAGAAATGCTCGCGCTGCCACACCCCCGCGCGCCCGCTCCATTCCGAGTTCGTCGAGCTCTCCTCCGGGGCGAAGGACAAAAAGGCCCAGGACAAAGACAAGGCGCAGCAGTTGGCCAATCTCAAGAAGACGGCGCCCGAGCTCTTTAAAAATCCGCGCGTCTGGAAGGTGGAGGCCGACATCTGGAAGCGCTACGTCAAGCGGATGCAGGCCAAGCCCGGCTGCGAAATTGAGACGAAAGAAGCCAAGTCCATCTGGGAGTTTTTGGTTTATGACTCCAATTTGCGCAAAATGGGCGCCGCCAAGAAGGATTGGGAGAAGTTCCGGAAAAAACTTTTGGCCGATTTCAAGCAGATTAGTCCCAAGCGCTACCACGAGCTCTACGAGGAATCCGAAGAGGAATCCGAAGCCGGCGAATCCAAAAAATAACGGCTAGGGCTCAACCCACTCCCCTCACTGCCCTATGCTGCGGGTCGACCAGCTTCCCCATCTCAACGCCGCGCTTAATTTAACGAGCGCCTTCCTGCTGATAGCGGGTTATCTCTGTATTCGATCCCGCAACACGCGCGCGCACGCCGCGTGCATGCTCTCGGCCTTCGCCGTCTCCATCGCCTTTTTGACCTCTTATTTGATTTACCACGCGCGCGCCGGCTCCGTCGCTTTTCGCGGCGCCGGAGGGCTCCGGCTTCTTTATTTCTCGATACTGATTCCGCACGTCGTTTTGGCGGCGGCCATCCTTCCCTTGGCCCTGAGAACTTTGGTTTTGGCTTTGCGGGGCAGGTTTGAAAAGCACCGGGCCTTGGCGCGCTGGACCCTTCCCATTTGGCTCTACGTTTCCGTCAGCGGCGTCGCGGTCTACGGCATGTTGTATTGGATGGGGGGGTAGGATTATGCTAGTATTAAATTGCCGGGGACCCGGCGAAGGGAAGGCTAAGAGGAGGAAATATGACAAAATCCACAGTTTTAGAGTCCCAGGAAGTGAAAACCAAGGCGGATTTCTCGGCCCGTTTCATGGCGGACTTGATCTCCAAGAACCCTGGTGAAAAGGAGTTTCACCAGGCGGTTCGGGAAGTCATCGAGTGCCTGCAGCCCGTCGTGGAGCGCCATCCGGAGTACCGCAAGGCCAGGATTCTGGAGAGAATCGTGGAGCCGGAGCGGGCGATCCTGTTTCGCGTGCCATGGATGGACGACCAAGGGGAGGTCCAAGTCAACCGGGGCTTCCGCATCGAATTCAACAGCGCCATCGGGCCTTATAAGGGAGGCCTGCGGTTTCATCCGAGCGTCAACATCGGCATCCTCAAGTTCCTGGGTTTTGAGCAGGTTTTTAAGAACAGCCTGACGACCCTGCCGATGGGCGGCGGCAAAGGCGGCTCCGACTTTGACCCCAAGGGCAAATCCGACAACGAAGTCATGCGCTTCTGCCAGGCGTTCATGAGCGAGCTCTTCCGCCATATCGGCGCCAACACCGACGTTCCGGCGGGCGACATCGGCGTGGGCGGACGCGAGATCGGCTTCCTCTACGGGCAGTACAAGAAGCTGACCAACCGCTTTGAGGGGGCTTTGACGGGCAAAGGCGTGGGCTGGGGCGGAAGCCTCATCCGCCCCGAGGCCACGGGCTACGGCACGGTGTACTTCGCCGGCGAAATGCTTTCGACCCGCGGCCAATGCTTCCAGGGCAAGAGAGTGATCATTTCGGGCTCCGGCAACGTCGCCCAATACGCCGCCGAAAAGACCCTCGAGATGGGCGGCAAGGTGCTGACGATGTCCGACTCCAACGGCTTCATCGTGGACGAGGACGGCATCAACCGCGAAAAGCTCGATTACGTCATGCATCTTAAGAACGTCCGCCGCGGCCGCATCGCGGAATACGCCGATAAGTTTCGCGGGGCGCATTACCAGGAAGGCCGGGGCGTGTGGAACGTCAAGGCCGACATCGCGCTGCCCTGCGCCACTGAAAACGAGCTGGACGGCAAGGACGCCGAGACGTTGGTCAAGAACGGCTGCATCTGCGTGGCCGAGGGCGCCAACATGCCCTCGACCCCGGAAGCGGTCGACGTTTTCACGGCC
This sequence comes from Elusimicrobia bacterium RIFCSPLOWO2_12_FULL_59_9, assembly GCA_001800185.1. Taxonomy (GTDB): domain Bacteria; phylum Elusimicrobiota; class Elusimicrobia; order O2-12-FULL-59-9; family O2-12-FULL-59-9; genus O2-12-FULL-59-9. Next base: position 839 of record MGUX01000075.1, on the reverse strand, counting down.
AAGAAGACGCTCTACGGCCCCGGCAAGGCGGCCAACGCGGGCGGCGTGGCGGTCAGCGGCCTCGAGATGTCGCAGAACAGCCAGCGCCTGAGCTGGTCCCGCAAAGAAGTGGACGGCTATCTGCTGCGCATCATGCAAAGCATCCACAAGACTTGCGTGGAGACCTCCCAGGAGTACGAGCGTCCCGGCAACTACGTGGTGGGCGCCAACATCGCCGGCTTCGTGAAAGTCGCCGACGCAATGCTGGACCAAGGCTTGGTATAGGCCCCAAGGCCTAGGGCCTAAGGAAGGAAGGCTTGGGTGAGACGATCTTCGACTATGAGGTGCAGTTTGGGGGTTTCGACCGGCTCATGCCGTTTCGGGTCCGCGAGATTCTGCTCGTGGCCAGCCCCTACGACGCCTTTATCTTTTCGGAAGATGATCGTCTCACCGAGCTGATTTTCAGCGAGTACCTCGACCTCAATCTTCGCTATGCCCCGCGCGTGACGCGGGTCTCAAGCGCGGCGGAGGCGCTGGAGCGCCTCCGCCAGGACCGCTTCGACCTGCTCATCACGATGATGCGCGTGGGCCCCATGGATGTCGGCGCCTTCGCCCTGGCCGCCAAAGAGATCGCCCCCAAAACCCCCGTCGTTTTGTTAGCCTACAGCCAGCTCGACATCCAGCGCCTGGGCGAAGACAACCGGGCGCGGCTCGACGACGTGTTTTTGTGGCTGGGCGACATCAAGATTCTTTTGGCCATCATCAAGCACATCTAGGACCAGCGCAACATCGACCATGACATCGAGTGCGCCGGCGTCCAGACCATCATCCTTATCGAGGACTCGGTCCGCTTCACCTCC